>JAGWNU010000297.1 GCA_028871175.1 Burkholderiaceae bacterium
CGGCGTGGTCCAGCAGTTGGCGCATCGAGACGAGTGGCATGGTTTTCTCCTATGGATCGATCTGTATTCGGTCTCTGGAACGCGTCCGGTCGATCTAAACGACGTAGCAAACGGCGTTCCGTCGTGGGCGTCAGTGCATGCCGACGCGAACAATCTTGAGTGTGTTGGTGCCGCCGGCCTGGCCCATCGGCTCGCCGACGGTCAGGACGATGAAGTCGCCGCGCTGCACGACACCGCGCGCGACCAGCAGTTCTTCGGCCTGATGCAGCGCTTCGTCGCGGTCGGCGCTGTTGGCCAGCGGCAGCGATTGCACGTTGCGGTACAGGGCCATCTTGCGCTGCGAGGCCACGTTGGGCGTCATCGCATAAATGGGAATGTTGATGCCGTGTCGGCTCATCCAGAGCGCCGTGGCGCCGGAATCGGTCAGCGCGGCAATCGCCTTGACCTGCAGGTGGTGCGCCGTGAACAGCGCCCCCATGGCGATCGACTGGTCGATGCGGCTGAAGGTCTGGTCGAGGAAGTCGGCGTCCAGATGCACGGATTGCGACTTCTCGGCTTCCACGCAAATGGCAGCCATGGCCTCGATGGTCTCGACCGGGTAGCGGCCAGCAGCGGTTTCCGCGGACAACATGACAGCATCGGTGCCATCCAGGACGGCGTTGGCGACGTCCGACACCTCGGCGCGCGTTGGCACCGGGTTGACGATCATCGATTCCATCATCTGTGTGGCGGTGATGGCCAGCTTGTTGTTTTCGCGGGCCAGCTTGATCATGCGCTTCTGCAGCGCCGGCACGGCCGCGTTGCCGACTTCCACCGCCAAGTCGCCACGCGCGACCATGATGCCGTCGGACGCAGCCAGAATTTCTTCGAGCACGCCCGGGCGGATGGCCTCGGCGCGCTCGATCTTGGCGATCATGCGGGTCTTGTGGTTGTGCGGCGCGCCGGCCACCGCGGCCAGCTGGCGCGCCATTTCCATGTCGGTGGCGTTCTTGGGGAAGCTGACCGCGACGTAATCGGCGCCCAGCGCCATCGCGGTCTTGATGTCGTCCATGTCCTTGGCCGTCAGCGCCGGCGCCGAGAGCCCGCCGCCCTGGCGGTTGATGCCCTTGTTGTTGGACAATTCGCCGCCGATCTTGACGATGGTTTCAATCTCTTCGCCCACCACGCGCTCGACCTGCAGGACGATCAGGCCGTCATTGAGCAGCAGCAGATCGCCGGGGCCGACGTCGCGGGGCAGCTCCTTGTAGTCGAGCCCGGCGCGTTCCTGGTTGCCCAGTTCGCAACGCGCGTCCAGCGTGAAGCGCTCTCCCGGATTCAGCGTGATCTTGCCGTTCTCGAACTTGCCGACGCGGATCTTCGGCCCCTGCAGGTCGGCCATGATGGCGACCTCACGGCCCACCGAACGGGCCACCTCGCGCACGAGCTGCGCGCGGTCGATATGGTCCTGCGCGGTGCCGTGCGAAAAGTTCAGCCGGACCACGTCCACCCCGCCCGCGATCATGCGAGTCAGGACTTCCTGCGTGCTGGACGCGGGGCCGAGCGTGGCGACGATCTTGGTGGCGCGGGTCATGGGCAGCGGGGTCTCGTTGTCGTGGTGGGGATATTCGCGTCGCTGCGCTCAGGCCGGGACGGCCTGGCTCTGCGCGCGTTGCGCCAGGATTTCTACGGCCGGCAGGGTCTTGCCCTCCAGGAATTCAAGGAACGCGCCGCCGCCGGTAGAGATGTAGCCCACCTTGTCGGCGATGTTGTACTTGGCGATGGCCGCCAGCGTGTCGCCGCCACCCGCGATCGAGAAGCCCGACGACGCGGCGATCGCCTCGGCGAGCACCTTGGTGCCGTTGCCGAACTGATCGAACTCGAACACGCCAACCGGACCGTTCCAGACGATGGTACCGGCCGATTTCAGCTGTTCGGCCAACTGGGCGGCCGTCTTCGGTCCAATGTCGAGGATCATGTCGTCATCGGCCACGTCTTTCACATCCTTCACCGTGGCGGCCGCCGTGGCGCTGAATTCCTTGGCGCACACCACGTCGACGGGAATGGGGACCGACGCACCGCGTGCCGCCATCAGGTCGATGATCGCCTTGGCATCGCCCGCCAGATCCGGCTCGGCCAGCGACTTGCCGATCTTCAGGCCGGCAGCCAGCATGAACGTGTTGGCGATGCCGCCGCCGACAATCAAGTTGTCCACCTTGTCAGCCAGGGACTTCAGGATGGTCAGTTTGGTCGACACCTTCGAGCCCGCCACGATGGCGACCAGCGGCCGCTTGGGCGCACCCAGCGCCTTGCCCAGCGCGTCCAGCTCGGCACCCAGGAGGGGGCCGGCGCACGCGATCGGCGCGAACTTGGCGATGCCGTGCGTGGTGGCTTCGGCGCGGTGGGCAGTACCAAATGCATCGTTGACGTAGATGTCGCACAGCTTGGCCATCTTCTGGGCCAGTTCGTCGCTGTTCTTCTTTTCGCCCTTGTTGACGCGGCAGTTTTCCAGCAGCACGACCTGGCCGGGCGCCACGTCCACGCCGTCGACCCAGTTCTGCACGAGCTTCACGTCACGCGCCAGCAGTTCGGACAGGCGCTTGGCAACCGGCGCCAGCGAATCTTCGGGCTTGAATTCGCCCTCGGTCGGGCGGCCCAGGTGCGACGTGACCATCACGGCGGCGCCAGCGTCGAGCGCGGCCTGGATGGCCGGCACCGAGGCGCGGATGCGGGTGTCTTCGGTGATGTTGCCGGCATCATCTTGGGGCACATTGAGATCAGCGCGGATAAAGACGCGCTTGCCGGCAAGCTTGCCTTCGGAAATGAGATCGGTCAGACGCAGGACGTGAGGCATGGCAGCTACGGTGGAATCGCGGAAAGGCACGATTTTACCCGATGCGACCGGGCAAAACGCGCGTTTCTCGGCCGAGTCCCGCAGGCTCAGCCGACTTGCCGAGGCCGATCGGCGGGCCGCTCTACGCCGCCAGCGGCGTACGGCGGCGCAGCCGCATCCAGCCCTCCGCCGAATACACCACAAGCCCTACCCAGATCAGCACATAGCCCGCCACTTTCGGCCCGGCGAACGGCTCGTTGTAGAGCCACACCCCCAGCAACAATTGCAGCGTCGGGCTGACGTACTGCAGCAACCCCAGCAACGACAGGGGGATCCGCCGGGCCCCAGCGCCAAACAGCAGCAACGGCAGCGCCGTCAGCGGCCCGGCCAGCGCCAGCAGCCACTGCGCGCCAGCCGAGGCGGCCAGGAAAGCGCTCTGGTGCTGCGAAGCCAGCCATCCCAGGTAACCCAGCGCCAAGGGAAACAGCAGCAGCGTCTCGAGCGTCAACCCCTCGAGCGCGCCCAGCGGCGAGGTCTTGCGCAGCAAACCATAGAAGCCAAACGAAAACGCCAGCGCCAGCGCAATCCACGGCAGCGTGCCGGCCTGCCACGTCAGCCACGCGACGCCCGCCCCTGCCAGCGCCACCGACACCCACTGAACGGGCCGCAGCCGCTCGCCCAGCACCAGCGCGGCCAGCATCACGACGACCAGCGGATTGATGAAATAACCGAGGCTCGCATCGAGCACGTGGTCGTGGTTGACCGCCCAGATATAGGTGAGCCAGTTGGCGGCGAGCAAAGCCGTGCTGGCCGCGTAGCGTCCCACCACGCGCGGTTGCGTGCGCAATGCCCACAACCAGGCCCAGTGCCGCTTGGCGAGCAGAATCACCGCCATCACCGCCAACGACC
>JAGWNU010000055.1 GCA_028871175.1 Burkholderiaceae bacterium
TGGCGGCCCATCACGAAGTGTTTTGCAATCCACATTTTGTGGTGATGCCCGAACCAACCGCGCATTGTCATTCTCCTGAAGAACATCATCAGATATATCGTAAGATACATCGGATGATAGTGGCGGCCGTCCAGAAGTCAAGGACAGCGGAGAACAATGACGTGCGAATCAGGGGGCGGGTTTGTCGCTGCCGAGTGTTGCGACGTGTACAAGCCAACGCCGCACGACCTCTTCTTCCTTGGCCGAGAACCCTTCCAGCAAGTCCTGCTCGATGCCGCCGGAGCGTTCTCGGCACGCTGCAAGCAGGGCAGAGCCCTCCGTTGTGACGTCGATGTGCTGGATTCGGCCGTGCACGGCGTGGGGCCGGCGGGTGATGGCGCCGCTGCGCTCCAGGTTGGTGACGATCACGCTCACCGTCTGGGGTGTGAGCATGGTCAACCGGGCGAGGTCGGCATTCGAGATGCCCGGGTAGGCCCGCAGCATCGTGAGCACCAGGAATTGCGGCAGCGTGACACCCACGTCGGCCATGGCCCGCTCCATGCGGAGCCGGTGCGCGGCGCTGGCCTGGCGCAGCAGATAGCCAAGATAGCCTTCTTCGCCGCGCTTGCCCTGTCCGGGCTCGGGGATGGAGGGCGAGTTGCGGGGCGGGTCGCTTTCCTTGCCGGCGGTAGGGGTGCGCTTGCTCATGATGTCAGAGTTCGAATATTATGTTCGAGCGCTGATATTACCATTCCTCCAACCCGGGCCTTTAACAGGAGCCAGACATGGAAGATCGCTCCCCTCGCATGGATTACTCGGAATTTGTCGACACCGCCGTCGGCGTGGCTCCTGCATTGCAGGCGCTTGGCAAGGCAGTCGATGCCTCAGGGCTGGAAAAGCCGCTGACCGAGCTCGTCAAGCTGCGTGCGTCGCAAATCAACGGATGCGCGTTCTGCGTGCAGTTCCACCTGAACCTGGCGCGCAAGCTGCGCGTGGCGCCGGCCAAGCTCGATCTGGTGGCGGTCTGGCGCGACACGCCGGCGGCTTTTACGCCGCGCGAGCGTGCCGCGCTGGCCTGGACGGAAGCGCTGACCACCCTGGCCCGCGCCGCCGACCACGGTGTGGAAGATCACGAATACGACGCCGTGCTTCAGTATTTCTCCAGGACGGAAGTCGCGTTCCTCACGGCCGCCGTCGCCAACATCCAGGCGTGGAACCGTATTGCCGTCGCGATGCGCTTTGCGCCGCAGGTGCCGGCCGCCGTGGCCGCAGAGGAAGCATGACCATGGACACCATCCGCCCCATCGAAGACGAAGCCGCGTTGCGTGCGTGCTTTCCCGTCATGCATCAACTGCGGCCGCATCTTGCCGACGCCGACGAGCTGGCCGCGCGCTGGCGCCGGCAGGTGGAAGACGGCTATCGCCTCATCGCCGTCTGGCGCGATGGCGTGCCGGTTGCGCTGGCGGGGTATCGGCAGCAGGAGAACCTCGTCTACGGTCCGTTCATGTATGTCGACGATCTGGTGACCGATGCCAACCTGCGCAGCAGCGGCCTCGGCAACGTGCTGATGGACCACCTCAAGGCCGAAGCCGAGCGCCTGGGCTGTGCAAGGCTCGTGCTCGACACGCCGCTGTCCAACGTGCTCGGCCATCGCTTCTACTATCGCAATGGGCTGCTCGCAGGTGCTTTGCGCTTTGGCATGAACATACAACCCGGGGCTGCACGATGACAACGTTGCTGCACGTGACCGTGAGCCCGCGCGACGATCGCTCGCACAGCCGGCGTGGCGCGCAATTGGTGATCGCACAATTGGCTGAAGCCGTCGGTAGCCTGCGCATCATCGAGCGCGACCTGGCGGCGACACCGCTGCCGCATCCCGATGCCGGCTTTGTCGAGGCCAGCCTCATGCCCGATGCCGACCGCACTGCAGCGCACCGCGCCGCGCTGGCGTTGTCGGAAACGCTGATCGGCGAGCTGGAAGCGGCGGATGCCGTGCTGATCTCCACGCCGGTGCACAACTACACGGTGCCTTCGGCGTTGAAGGCGTGGATCGATCTGGTAGTGCGGCCCGAGCGCACGTTCCGCCGCACGCCCACGGGCAAGGTGGGCATGCTGGCCGATCGCTCGGTGCTGGTGGTGTCCGCCTCGGGCGGCAACTTCGATGGTGCCCACGCGCAGACCGATTTCCTGATGCCGTATCTGCGGTATGTGTTCGCCACGGTGGGCATCCATCAGGTCGAAGGCATCCGCTTGCAGAACACCGCGCGCGGCGCCGATTCCGTCATGCGGGCCTTGGAAGGCTTTCGACAGGAGTTGGCTGCGCGGATGTTGTTGATGCCGCTGGTTGCCTGATTGTTGTCGCGCAAGAGAAGAAGCCTGGCTGGCCTATCGCGTCGGTTCGGTTACGTGACATTGCGTGTGTCAGTGCATCGCAGCTGCGCTTACTTTGTCGATCCGTTTAACGTGCAGCCTAAGGCGCCGCTTCTGCCGTATTCGTCAGCTGCTTCAGCGCCTGGACGAAGTACGCCCGATCGTGCGGCGCCAAGTTCTGCATGGCTTGCGAGAGGCGCTCCATCGTTGTGCGGGCGGTGACGTGATCGCGCTCTGCGTGGGCAAACCATGCCAGCTCCAGTAGCAACCCGCTCACCTGCACATGGCCGTAGCGATGACGGCCGCTGTCGTGTTCGCGCAGGCGCAGTGCGGCCACATCGGTCCAGCGCTGCGGCCAGTAGCGCGCGTCAAAGGCTTCGGCAAACGGCCCCGCCTGCGTGCGGAGGTCGGCCAACGTGAGTGCAGCCCGACGTGTGTCGGCGCGTGCAATGCGCATCAGCGCGATGGCGTTCCACGCCGATTGCAGTGGCCCACCGTTGCGCAGCGCTTGCCATTCGCTCATGGCCAGCCAGCGGACGGCATCGACCGTGCCGTCGGCATGCGCAGAGTTGCCAAGCACATCGCGCAGCAGCCAGCACGTCATGCCGAGGTTGGCGGCAACTTGCTGCACCGCGTCGGACGCCTGGCTTTCCAGTGCGGCAGCCAGCGCGGTTTCGAATTGCGCGACGATGCGCTGTGCGGCCTGGGCGCGTACGTCCAATGCAAGGCCATCGGCATCGGCGTAGAGCAGGCGGGCGCGTTCGATGAGGGCGCTGAGGTTGTTCCACTCGAAGCGGATCTGCGGGTGATAGCGCAGCAGGCTGCGGCCGGGCTCGGCATCGGCCAGACGGGCGAGCAGGCCGGCGGCGAGGTCGAGGTCGCGGCGGTCATACGCACACCATGCGGTGACGATGCGCTCCATGGCGGCGAGGAAATCGTTACCGAGTACATGGCGCTGCCGGCGGTGCGCGCGCAGTTGCGAGAGCAGGGCGCTGGCGCGTGTGGAGTCGCCCAGGCGGCGCGCGGCCATTGCCTCGCCCAGGGTGACGAGGGCGCGTTGGAAGTCGTTGTCGGCGGCGTCACTGGCGTGGCGCAGCGCAAGCAGGGCGCCGCCCCGCTCGGTGTCGGACGCGCCGGTGCTGGCGCCCAGCGCATGCAGCAGACGGCCTTCGCGCATGGCGTGGCGCGCGGTCAGAAAGGCGTGCCAGAACGCGGGGTTGGGCGTCCCAGGCGCCGGGCCGGACAGCGCGCTGGCATTGGCTTCGGTGGTGTTGTCCGTGCTGCCATCCGGCGCGGCAATCCCGAGGAAGGCACGCACATCGGCATCATCGGCAATCCGCCCTTCAACCACGCAGACCACGCGCTCTGCGTCTTCGGGGGTGAGCCAGAAGGGCCCTTGGCTGCGCTTGTCTGCGTTGAGAAAGCGCGGCTCGCGGTCGCGCTGTTCACCCCAGCCGGCCTGCACGCCCCAGTTCTGCCAGTCGCGAAAGGCGCGGCTGATCATCATGCGCTGCGTGCTGGCGTCTGACACGGCGCCGCGCAAGTCGGCCAGCCGCACCAGCGGTTGTTCTGGTGACAGACGATGCGCGTATGCAAGCCGCACCAGCAGCCACAGGCTCTGGAACGGCGCACGCCGGCCGTCGACGGTTTGCGGTGTGGTCAGCTCGACATGGAGGGCGGGCAGGGCAGGCAGTGTCATCCAGGCAATCAGGCGAAGCGAAACGTGGCGCCATTGTGCGCCAAGCCCCTTGTTACAGGAGTTACGCGCGTGACGTGCGGCGAGGTGGGTGCGCTGGCGGTGGCACGGCGCGCTCCCTACGATGCGCAGCGCCGGCTCATCCGCGTGTCGAGGGTTGCCGGCAGCCAATCACTCAATTCAAGGAGCTTTCCATGTTCTCTCGCTGGTCGAAGACCTTCGCGATTGTCCTCACGGCGTGCGCCGTTGCTATGAGCACCGCCACGGCCCACGCCGAGCTGGTCGTGCGCAATGACCTCAAGCGCGTGTTCGACGATGCCGGCGTCTCCGGCACCTTCGTGCTGATGGATATCAGCGCCGACCGCACCTATGTCGTCGATCCGGCGCGCGCCGCGCGGCGCATCCATCCGGCATCGACGTTCAAGATTCCGAACAGCCTGATCGCCTTCGACACCGGCGCCGTGCGCGACGATCGCGAAGTGCTGCCCTACGGCGGCAAGCCGCAGCCCTACAAGCAGTGGGAGCACGACATGGCGTTGCCCGAGGCGATTCGTCTTTCGGCCGTGCCGATCTACCAGGAGGTGGCGCGCCGCGTCGGCTTTGAGCGCATGCAGGCCTACGTGGATGCATTCGACTACGGCAATCGTCAACTCGGCAGCGTGATCGACCAGTTCTGGCTGCGGGGCCCGCTGGAAATCTCCGCGTTTGAAGAAGCACGCTTCACCAGCCGCATGGCACTCAAGCAATTGCCGGTGAAGCCGCGCACGTGGGACATGGTCCAGCGCATGCTGTTGATCGAGCAGCAGGGCGATGCCGCGCTGTACGCCAAGACGGGCGTCGCGACCGAATATCAGCCGCAGATCGGCTGGTGGGTGGGCTGGGTGGAGCGCGCGGAGCGTGTGTATGCCTTCGCGCTGAACATCGACATGCCTCGTGAAGGCGATATGGCCAAGCGCATTCCGCTGGGCAAGCAGTTGATGCAGGCGCTGGCGGTCTGGCCGGCGCCATGAGCGGGGCATCTGCACGTTCCACCGTCTGAGCCGCAATCAGGGATGCCCGCAATCCACAATCAGATCGATCTGGAGGACGATGAAAATCGTAAAAAACTATTACGTTCGTCCGTCGAAAGACGGGCAGATGCGACACATCGCCCAAGGGTCGGGCAGCGAGGGTTGTTATGTTCAGGGTCTGCAAGGCAACGGCGGTCGCCATGGCGGCGGCCGTCGGATCGACGGGCGCGCTGGCGGGGGGCAGCCAGGACGGCATGATCTATTTCACCGGCGCCATCGTCGAGGCCGGGTTCCACGTGCGGTCGGCGCAGCAGGCGACCGGGGCGCACGCCGCGATGCAGGCGCGTGCGTCCGCGTCCGGTGACCAGGTCGTGTTGGATTTTCGCTCGACAGCGGTGCGGGTGGTGCCGGTCGATGTGTCGGTTGAGGCGTGCGCGGCGTCATCGCTCAAGCCCCTGCGGGTGGGCGATGCGCGCGACCACGCGGACGTCTTGGTCCAGTACGGAGGTTTCAAGGCCAACTTGCTGATGGCAAACGACGGCACGCTGACCGTGTCGCGCTTGTCGGGGGGTGAGCCAGCACTGGCTGTGGTGACACTCTCCTACCAGTAATGAAAAAAGGCGGGAATCCCCGCCTTTTTTTGTTGACCGCCGCGATGGCGTTTACGACGCCACCGGCCCCACCGGCGATTGGAACGGGTGGTATTGGTACAGCCATGTCTCCGACAGCGGCTTGCCATCCACACGCAGGAACAGCCGCATATCCACCGGCTCCTTCCCCTCGACCGTCAGGTCGAACTGCGCACGCCAGTGCCCCGGCACGCCATTCGGCACGGCTTCGGTAAACACATACGAGAACGTGCCGCGCGAGGTGCTCAGCACGGCCTCCGGCTTGGTGCCGAAGGGCAATTTCTCCAGCGGGCCGCCCTTGAACTCAACCATGAACTTGCGCACGCCGTGCGGACGCGGCTGGCCCGGTTGGCCGCCGTTACCCATGCGCGTGGCCACGCAGCGCGCCAGTTGCGTCGGATACGGCTCGTCGGCCAGCCAGTGCAGGCGATAGCGCAGACGGTATTGGCTGCCCGCGCGCGCCGGGGCCTTCGGCACCCACATGGCGACGATGTTGTCGTGGATCTCGTCGTCGGTCGGGATCTCGATGAGCTGCACGGCGCCTTCGCCCCAGCCTTCCAGCGGCTCCACCCACAGGCTCGGACGGCGCTCGTAGTGCACGCCGTCCTGGTAGTTGTTGAAGTCGCGGTCGCGCTGCAGCAGGCCGAAGCCGCGCGGGTTGTTGTCCCCAAAGGCAGACGCCATCGTGCGCGGCGGATCGTTCAGCGGGCGCCAGATGCGTTCGCCGCTGCCGGTCCACAGGGCCAGGCCGTCGGAGTCATGCACTTCGGGGCGCCAATCGGTGGCCGTGCCCTTGGCGGTTTCCGAGAACCAGTACATCGACGTGGCCGGCGCGATGCCGAAACGGTCCACGTCCTTGCGCAGGAAGATGGCCGTGTCGATGTCCATCACCACGCCCTTCGTGCGATGCATGACAAAGCGGTACGCACCGGTGATGCTCGGGCCGTCGAGCAGGGTGTAGATCGTCACGGAATCGGCGCGGTTGTCTGCCGGCGTGTCGAACCACACGTGCGTGAAGTTGGGGAATTCTTCGGGCTTGCCGGCCTGCGCCACGTCGAGCGCAATGCCGCGTGCGGACAGCCCGTACTGGTACAGCTCGCCGATGGCGCGGAAGTACGACGCGCCCAGGAAGGCAACCCAGTCGTTCTTTTTCCAGTCGAGTTTTTTCTGATCGCCCAGGCGGCTTTCCTGGAAGCGGAAGCCGGCAAAGCCGCTGCCGCGAGGAAGCTTGCGCGCCGGGCTGTCGGCGGGCATGTCGAAATACGACTCGTCGTAGACGACCTCGCGTGCGGCACCTTTTTCCACCACGTGCATGCGCACCGGCGCGCGGAAGAACGTCCCCAGGTGGAAGAACGTCACCGGAAACTGGCCGGGACCGTCGGCAAAGAGCGCGTGGGCGGTGTCGAACTTGATCTTGCCGTGCGCCTCGTAATCGATCTTGGACAGGATGTCAGCCGGTGCCGTGGCGGGCGGCGTGTAAGGCTTGCCGGCCATCGAGCGGGCGCGTTCGATCAGCGCATCGAAAGAAAACGGCGCGGCATCGCCGAGCTTGACGCGATTGGCGGCCAGCGCTTCGGGCGTGATGCCGAGCGCGGCGAGCGTGACGGTGAGCGAAGTGGAGGCAAGAAGCGTTCGACGCGTGACCATAGGTGGCTGTGACGTAACTTTTGATCAAGACAGTCCGACATGGTAACGCGGGAGGGGTTCCGAGGACGCCGACGGAAGGGTCCTCCAGATGGCTGATAGTCGCTGTTTGTCGCTGTTCGCGCGCCGAAACCGGCGCTTCATCGCAAGCGGCTTGAATGCCCACGTGCCGGCGACGATACTCGTGCCACATCCGGAGGGGGCAAGAGATGACGCTAAAACTGGGCAGCATCAGTATCGCTTTCGTGCTGGCATGCGCTTCGTACGGCGCGATGGGCGCAACGCCGTGTGATGCGTCGGTGCAGCGTCATGACGGTTGGCAGATCGAGACGAGCCCCACAGAAGCCGGGCTGGATGCCAACCGCCTCTGTACCGTCCTGCGGGGCGTCGCGGAGGGGGATGCCAACATCCACAGCCTGCTTGTTGCTCGCCACGGCCGCCTCGTGGGGGAGGTGTATCACGCGGGGCAGGACGAGCGTGTGAAAGACCTGTTTCGCACCGCGCGCACGTTCGACCCCAGCACGCTCCACGACATCCGCTCGATCAGCAAATCGGTGACGAGCCTGCTGTGGGGCATTGCGCAAGGGCAGGGGAAGATGCCGCCGCTCGACACGCCAGTGCTGTCGCTGTTTCCCGGGCTGGCCGATCTGAATCGCGATGGCCGCGAGGCGATTACGCTCTCGCAGATGCTGTCGATGTCCAGCGGCCTTGCCTGGAACGAATGGCGTGCGACAAGCTTTCTGAACAACGACGAGTTCGGACTGTTCTGGCACACGTCTCAGGCGCATTACGTGTTCGACCGCCCGATGGCGGCGCCGGCTGGCACGCAGTTCAATTACAACGGCGGCAACACGGCGGTACTGGCGCAATTGCTGGCAGAGCGCGTGGGCATGTCGTTGCCGGAGTACGCGCGCACGCAACTGTTCGAACCGCTGGGCATCACCGACTGGGAATGGGTGGACGACTACCGTGGCCGCCCGCTGGCGTTTGCCGGCGTGCGCCTGCGCCCCCGAGACCTGGCGCGCATCGGCCAGCTCGTGCTGCAGCACGGCCAATGGAATGGGCGGCAGATTGTGCCTGCGGAGTGGATCGCCGAATCAACACGCCCGCACATCGACACGGGTATCGCACCGGGTCTGCGCTATGGCTACCAATGGTGGCTGGGAACGATCGAGGTGAACGGCGTCGAGCAGCCTTGGATCGGCGGCATCGGCAATGGTGGCCAGCGCTTGTGGGTCATTCCGGCGCTCGACATGGTGGTGGTTACCACGGCGGGCGATTACAACCAGCGCGCCAGCTGGAAGCAGGCCGAGACGCTTCTGGAGCGCGTGATGACCACGGTGGAGCCTGCGACGCCGGTCGGTCGGTGAATGCTGCGCGGTTCAGAGGAACCGGTCGAGGATCTTCCGGCTGTGCTTGTCGAGCGCAAGCTGGTCGCGAATCAGGTAATGGATGCCGTGGCTGTCCGAAATGAGGAGCGTGGTGCCGGTCAGCCGGCGGATATCCTCTTCTCCGCGCAGGACGAGGTCGGTCTGGCCGCGGTCGGTTTCTACCGTCCACGTGCTGGGCGTGGCATAAGTCGACACACCGACGATCCTGCGAATCTCGGGCATGAACTCGCGTGTGGCGAGTTCCGCGTCGATCAGCTCGCGCACCGGCGCGGGCAGCGCGTCGGGCTGTGCAATCCAGGCCAGTTCACGACCATCGGTGCTCATCAGGCTCAGCCCCTGGCTGGCCGCGGAAATCGGAAACGCGCGCACGGGAACCACGCCTTCGTGGGCCGTCCCGTCGGCCAGCGTGACGACAAGCTTGCCGAAGCTGTTCCGGCTCAGGGTGAAATCGGGCGTCTGCATTCCAGTCGATCCTGCGGTCTTTCCAAAAAACGTGATCACTGCGCGTAGACCGGCTCGGCGGCGTTCTCGCGTTCACCGTCGCTGGTCACGTCGCTGTCGGCGTCGACATTGCGGGCCTGCGCCTGATACAGCTTGTAGTACGCCCCTTCGCGCGCGAGTAGCTCATCGTGGTTGCCCACTTCGACAATCTGGCCGCGATCCATGACGACCAGGCGATCCGCCTTGCGCAGCGTCGACAAACGGTGCGCGATGGCGATGGTCGTGCGGCCCTGCACAAGGTTGTCGAGCGCCTTCTGGATTTCCTTCTCGGTCGTCGTATCCACGGAAGACGTGGCCTCGTCCATGATCAGGATGCGCGGGTTGATGAGCAGCGCGCGCGCAATCGAAATACGCTGGCGTTCGCCGCCCGACAGCGCCTGGCCGCGTTCGCCCACCAGTGAATCGTAGCCGTGCGGCAGGCGCAGGATGAACTCGTGCGCGTGGGCCGCGCGGGCGGCGGCAATGATCTCTTCGCGCGTGGCGTCGGGCTTGCCGTAGGCGATGTTGTCGGCAATCGTGCCGAAGAAGAGGAACGGCTCCTGCAGCACCAGGCCGATGTTGCGGCGGAATTCCGACACGGGCAGCGAGCGGATATCGACGCCATCGACACGGATCGCGCCTTCCGACACATCGTAAAAGCGGCAGATCAGGTTCACGAGCGTGCTCTTGCCCGAGCCGCTGTGGCCCACCAGGCCGATCATCTCGCCCGGCTGGATCGACAGGTTCAGGCCGCGGATCACCGCCCGGTTGCCATAGCGGAACCCGAGGTCGCGCAGCTCGATTGCGCCGTTGACCTTTTCGAGATGAACGGGTCTGGCTGGCTCTGGCACGCTCGACACATGGTCGAGGATATCGAAGATCCGCTTGGCGCCCGCCGCCGCCTTCTGCGTAACGGAAACGATGCGGCTCATCGAATCCAGGCGCGTGTAGAAGCGGCTGATGTAGGTCAGGAACGCGACCAGCACGCCCACCGTAATGGCGTCGTGGCTGACCTGCCAGATCCCGAAGATCCAGACGACGAGGAGTCCGACCTCGGTCAGCATGGTGACGGTCGGCGTGAACAGCGACCAGACGGCATTGACCCGGTCGTTGATGGCCAGGTTGTGCTTGTTGGCTTCGCGAAAACGCGCCACTTCGCGCTTTTCCTGTGCGAAGGCCTTGACCACGCGGATGCCCGGGATCGTGTCGGCCAGCACGTTGGTGATTTCCGACCAGATGCGGTCGATCTTCTCGAAGCCGTGGCGCAGGCGGTCACGCACCAGGTGGATCATCCACGCGATGAAGGGCAGCGGCATCAGTGTGACGAGTGCCAGCCACGGGTCGATCGACACGAGGATCACCGCCGTCATCGCGATCATCAGCACGTCGGTGGCGAAGTCGAGCAGGTGCAGCGAGAGGAAGACGCTGATCCGGTCGCTTTCGGAGCCGATGCGCGCCATCAGGTCGCCGGTGCGCTTGCCGCCAAAGTATTCGAGCGACAGCTTGAGCAGGTGCTCGTACGTGGTCGTGCGCAGGTCGGCGCTGATGCGCTCGGAGACCCGCGCGAGCAGGTAGGTCCGGGCCCAGCCGAGCGCCCACGCCACCAGCGCGGCGCCAAAGAGGCCGGAGAGGTAGAGCGTGACGAGGCTGTAGTCGATCGGCTTGCCGTTCTGGTACGGGATCAGCACCTTGTCCATCAGCGGCATCGTCAGGTATGGCGGCACCAGGGTGGCGGCCGTGCCCAGCAGCAGAAGGGCGAATCCCGCCAGCAGTTCCCACCGATACGGCCGGGCGAAGCGCCACAGGCGCAGGAGCGCCCACGTGGATGGCGGCTGTTCCAGTTCGCGGCTGCATTGCGGGCAGGCATCCTCGCCCGGCGGGAGCGGCGCCTTGCAGGTCGGGCAGACGTCGGTGTCGGCCTGCGTGGCCTGCGCGCCCGTGGTGAGCGCGTCACGGTGGGCATCGAACAGGTCGGCCACCCGCAGCGCGTCGGCGTTCTGGCCGAGCGTGTAGCGCCAGCTGGCCAGGCGGCGCTGGCCGTCGGACAGCTCCAGCGTGCCGACGCCGGCGTGGTCGGTGTGCGAGAGTGTCATGCGGGGCGCGATATCCCAGCTTTGCAGACCCGTTTCACCCGGTGCCAGCCCGATCAGCCGGCAATTCGTAACAACCAGCCAGCCTTGGGTAAAATGCAGCCTTGCGTCCAAATCCAGCCGTAGCCCGGCCAGGACGGTTTCCTCTGGAGCGAGGCTCGTGCCGAGCTCGGCACTCCAGGGGTCTCGAGCACGGGCGACGGCAGCGACGGACGATGGGGAGGACTGGGTCATGATTGGCGCAAAGAACTCAAAAAGCGCGTCCCAATGGCCCACAACGGAAAAAGGACGGACATAAATCGGAGCGATGGTGCGGGAGCGCGCGTCTGGCGACCCGCCATTTTTGCTCGCAAGTATACATAGCGTAGCGAACCCGGCATTTGGTGCGGTGCACAATGCACGTCGCACTCAAGAGGTCAACGCCGAAGCCGTTGTAACGTTATTGAAAGGTAACGCTTCGATTTCTCGGGCACTTCGCCCCCTGCCTCAAGCAAATTTGATGAAAAAGAAGGACATTGAGATTCTCGATGTCATGTCGCTGCGCGGCCCGAATATGTGGACATATCGGCCAGTGCTCGAGGCATGGGTCGACATTGGTGAACTGGAAGATTTTCCTTCCAACACGATTCCGGGGTTCTACGAGCGCCTGTCGACGTGGCTGCCAACGCTGATCGAGCACCGCTGCAGTCCGGGCGTGCGCGGCGGCTTCCTGATGCGCCTGAAGGAAGGCACCTGGCCCGGCCACATCCTGGAGCACGTCACCCTCGAGCTGCAGAATCTGGCCGGCATGCCGGGCGGCTTCGGCAAGGCACGCGAGACGCCCGTGCGCGGCGTCTACAAGGTGATCGTGCGCGCATGGCATGAACAGGTGACCCGCGCCGCACTACTCGCCGCGCGGGATCTTGTCATGGCTGCCATCGAAGACCGCCCGTTCGACGTGGAGGCAGCCGTCGAAAAACTGCGTGATCTGGTGGACGACCATTGCCTTGGGCCGAGCACCGCCTGCATCGTCGATGCGGCGGACGACCGCGATATCCCATCGATCCGCCTGTCGGACGGCAACCTCGTGCAGCTCGGCTACGGCGCGCGGCAGCGCCGCATCTGGACGGCCGAGACCGACCGCACCAGCGCCATCGCGGAATCGATTTCGCGTGACAAGGACCTGACGAAGAGCCTGCTGCAGTCGTGCGGTGTGCCCGTGCCGGAGGGCCGCATGGTCGAGAGCGCGGACGATGCCTGGGAAGCCGCGGAAGATATCGGCGTGCCGGTGGTGGTCAAGCCGTATGACGGCAATCACGGCCGCGGCGTCTTCACCAACCTCATGACGCGCGAGGAAGTGGAGACCGCCTATGCGGTGGCCATTGAAGAAGGCAGCGGCGTGATCGTCGAGCGCTTCGTGTCCGGCAACGAGCATCGCCTGCTGGTCGTAGGCGGCCGCGTGGCGGCGGCGGCGATGGGCGAGACGGCTACGGTGGTCGGTGACGGCCGTTCCACGATCGAGGCGCTGATCGATTCGCAGATCAACTCGGATCCGCGCCGGGGCAGCACCGAGGATCATCCCCTCAATCCGGTACGCCTGGATTCCGCCGCACGCCTGGAACTGAAGCGCCAGGGCTATGCCGACGGCAGCGCCGTGCCGCCTGCGGGCCGCAGCGTGCTGATCCAGCGCAACGGCAACGTGGCCTTTGACGTGACCGACCGCGTGCACCCGAGCGTGGCGGCCCATGCATCGCTGGCAGCGCGCGTGGTGGGGCTGGACATTGCCGGTGTGGACCTGGTGGCCGAGGATATTTCGCGGCCACTGGATGAGCAGCGTGGCGCCATCGTCGAAGTCAATGCCGGGCCCGGGCTGCTGATGCACATCCGGCCGGCCCAGGGTGAACCGCGCCCCGTCGGGCGGGCGATTGTCGATCACCTGTTTCCCGAAAAGGACGGCGTGCCGGACGATGGCCGCATCCCGATCGTCGGCATCACCGGCACCAACGGCAAGACCGTTGTCGCCAAGCTGGTCGCGCAATTGCTGCAGCTCTCCGGCAAGCACACCGGCCTGGGCTGCAGCGATGGGCTGTACCTCGACCGCCGCCAGGTGGAGGCCGGCGACCGTGGAGACCGTGCGGCCTGGGACGCCTGCCATCGCATCCTGATGAACCGCGCCGTGGAAGCGGCCGTGTTCGAAAGCGACAGCGGCATGATCCTGTCGCAAGGGCTGCCCTATGACCGTTGCCAGGTGGGCGTGGTCACCAACTTCGGCGCCCCCGACCATCTCGATGACTTCTACGTCGAGGACGAAGACCGCATGTACAACGTCCTGCGCACGCAGGTGGACGTTGTGTTGAAGACCGGCGTGGCCGTGCTCAACGCCGCCGATGCTCGCCTGGTCGAGATGGCCGAACTGTGCGATGGCGACGTGATCCTCTTCGCCCTGTCGGCTGACCTGCCGGCCATCGCCGCGCATCGCGCAGCCGGCAAGCGCGCGGTGTTCGTGCGCGACGGCAAGGTGGTGCTTGCCAACGGCCCCGACGAACAGGCACTGGCGGGCGTGGCGGACATTCCGCTCACGTACGCGGGCCGGGTTCCTTTCCAGGTCGAGAACGTTCTTGCCGCCGTGGCCACCGGTTGGGCACTCGGCATCTCCAACGAGTTGATTCGCGCCGGCATCGTCACGTTCGATGCCGGGCAGGTCGACGTGCCGGGCCGCTTCACGCTGTTTCAGCACAACGGCGCCACGATCATCGTGGATGACGCCCACAATGCGCCGGCTCTCGAGGCGCTGGCCGCAGCAATGGACAACTTCCCGGCGCAGCGCCGCAGCCTTGTCTTTGGTGCGGGCCTGAAACGCCGCGACGAAGACCTCGTGGCGCAAGGGGCGATCATCGGCAAGACGTTCGATCGCGTGCTGCTCTGCGAAGACAGCAGCGTCAGACGCGACGATGCCGCCTTCGAGCAGCACGCGCGTGCGCTACTCAAGACGGGGCTGCAGCAAGGCGGCCGCGTGGCCGAGATCGTCGTGGATGGTGGCAAGCGTCGGGAGGCCGTGGAAGCAGCCCTCTCGCAGCTCACGGCCGGCGATTTGCTGGTGCTGCAATGCGACGAGTGCGCGATCGAAGGTACGGTCGAGCAGGTACATCAGTGGATGGGCCGCGCGGAACACCGGGCCTGACACCCAAAGCACAACGGAAAGCCGACTGTATGGAAGTCTCTCGTATCCGCGCCCTGCGCGGCCCGAATCTCTGGTGTCGTCACACGGCCATTGAAGCCATCGTGGCCTGTTCTGACCAATCGCATCTGCTGGCCGAGCTGCCAGGTTTTGATGATCGCCTGCGCGCGCGCTTTCCGGCCATTGGCCCGCTGCGCTCGGACGATGAAGCCGGCGCGCTGTCGATGGCGCACGCGCTGGAAGCGGCCGCGCTCGGCTTGCAGGCCGCGGCGGGTTGTCCTGTTACGTTCAGCCACACCGAGCCCACGCTCGAACCCGGCACCTATCAGGTCGTCGTCGAATACACCGAAGAAGAAGTCGGGCGGCTGGCGTTCGAGCTTGCCGGGCAACTCTGCCTGGCCGCGCGCGATGATCAGCCGTTCGATCTTGACGATGCCTTGCACCGCTTGCGCGATCTCGACGAAGACGTACGCCTGGGGCCGAGCACCGGCTCGATTGTCTATGCCGCCGTGGCGCGCGGCATTCCGTATCGCCGCCTCACGCAGGGCTCGATGGTGCAGTTCGGCTGGGGCAGCAAGCAGCGCCGCATCCAGGCCGCTGAAACCGACATGACCAG
Organism: Burkholderiaceae bacterium; assembly: GCA_028871175.1. Lineage (GTDB taxonomy): Bacteria > Pseudomonadota > Gammaproteobacteria > Burkholderiales > Burkholderiaceae > Ralstonia > Ralstonia condita. The sequence continues at coordinate 15,063 of JAGWNU010000055.1, forward strand.
CGCCGTGGCCGAATCCATTGCGCAGGACAAGGAGCTGACCAAGGCGCTGCTGCATGCGGCAGGCGTGCCCGTGCCGATGGGACGATCGGTGAACAGCGCCGAAGAGGCGTGGGAGGCGGCGCAGGAAATCAATGGTCCCGTCGTCGTCAAGCCGCGCGACGGCAACCAGGGCAAGGGCGTGGCCGTGCGCATCCGCACGCGCGAGGAAGTGATGGCCGCGTATGCGGTGGCAGCCGACATCTCGTCGGACGTCATCGTCGAGCGCTACATCCCCGGCCATGACTTCCGCCTGCTGGTGGTGGGCAAGCAGCTCGTGGCTGCTGCGCGCCGCGACCCGCCGCAAGTCATCGGCGACGGCACGCACACCGTGCGCGAGCTGGTCGACGAGGTGAACCGCGACCCGCGCCGCGGCGAGGGTCATGCCACGTCGCTCACGAAAATCCGCTTTGACGACATTGCGCTGGCCACGCTCGCCAAGCAGGGCCTGAGCGCGGACGCCGTGCCGCCCAAGGGCACGCGTGTGGTGTTGCGCAACAACGCGAATCTCTCCACCGGCGGCACCGCCACCGACGTGACCGACGACGTGCACCCCGCCATCGCGGCGCGTGCCGTGGCGGCAGCGCAGATGGTCGGCCTCGACATCTGCGGCGTGGACGCCGTGTGCGAAACGATGCTCAAGCCGTTCGAGGAACAGGCCGGCGGCATCGTGGAAGTCAACGCCGCGCCCGGCCTGCGCATGCACTTGCAGCCGTCGTACGGGAAGGGTCGCGCCGTGGGCGAGGCCATCGTCTCCACGATGTTTGCCGACGGCGATGATGGCCGCATTCCCGTGGTGGCGGTCTCCGGTACCAACGGCAAGACCACGACCGTGCGCCTGATCACGCATCTGCTGGCCTCCAGCGGCCTGCGCATGGGCATGACCGGCACCGATGGCGTGTACATCCAGGGTCAGCGCATCGACACCGGCGATTGCAGCGGCCCGCGCAGTGCGCGTAACGTGCTGCTGCATCCGGACGTCGACGCCGCTGTCTTCGAAACCGCGCGTGGCGGCCTGCTGCGCGAAGGTCTCGCGTTCGATCGCTGCGATGTGGCTGTGGTAACCAACGTGGGCGAAGGCGACCACCTGGGCCTGAACTACATCAGCACGGTGGAAGACCTGGCCGTGCTCAAGAGCGTGATCGTGCAGAACGTGGCGCCGCGCGGCATGGCGGTGCTCAACGCCGCCGACCCGATGGTCGCGCGCATGGCCGACGGCTGCCCCGGATCGGTCACGTTCTTCGCGCACGACGCCAGCCTGCCGACCATGGCGCTGCATCGTGCGCAGGGCAAGCGCGTGGTGTTTGTCGACGGCGCCGAGATTGTGGCCACCGAAGGCGCCAACGAAACGCGCATCGCTTTGGCCGACATTCCGCTCACGCGCAACGGCACGATCGGCTTCCAGGTGGAAAACGCGATGTCGTCGATTGCTGCTGCATGGGCGCTTGGCATCGACTGGGCGATCATCCGCCGCGGCCTCGCCACCTTTGTGAACGACGCCGCCACCGCGCCAGGCCGCTTCAACGTATTCGACTACAAGGGCGCCACGCTCATCGCCGACTACGGCCACAATCCCGATGCCATCCAGGCGCTATGCAATGCGGTCGCCACCATGCCGGCCAAGCGCCGCTCGGTGGTGATCAGCGGGGCAGGCGACCGCCGTGACGAGGATATCCGTCGCCAGACGCAGATTCTGGGCGGCATGTTTGATGATGTGGTCCTGTACGAAGACCAATGCCAGCGCGGGCGCGCCGACGGTGAAGTGCTCGCACTGCTGCGTGAAGGGCTGCAGGGTGCGTCGCGCACGAGCCACGTTGATGAAATCCGTGGTGAATTTCTGGCTATCGACACCGCATTGGGGCGGTTGCAGCCGGGGGATCTCTGCCTGATTTTGATTGATCAGGTGGAGGAGGCGTTGGAGCATATTGCTCGACGGGTTGCTGAGTGAAATTGAACCCCAGTGAATTTTCGCTGGGGTTTGTTTTTGTTCTTGTGGTTCATCCCTGTTTCGTACCCTGCCGGGCACGACTCACTTTTCTTTGTCTTGCCAAAGAAAAGTAAGCAAAAGAAAGGCGCGCCCGAGATGGCGACCCCCTCCTTGAATTTTCGTAACCGGGCGGAGAACGGGAAAACTCGCTTCGCTCAGACAGTTCCCGTTCTTTTTTCCGCCCGCTTACGAAAATTCAAGGCGCCATCCAGGGCAGGTACGGCCAAACCGGCTGGGCACCGCCCGTGGCGCTGTGTGCTTCCTCCTGCCGAGCTTCAAAGCCACCGGGATTGGGGTTCGGAACGCCAACGTTGGCGTTCTGAACCTCAACGCTGAAGCTCGGAACCTCAACGTTGGCGTTCGAGTACTTCAAAGCCGCCGTTCGGAACCTCAAAGCTGGCGTTCAGAACCTCGATCTCCGGGTTCAGAACCGCAAAGCTGAAGTCCAGAACCTCAAAGTCCGAGTTCAGAACCTCAACGTCGAAGTCCCAGAACTCCAAAGCAAGCGTTCAGAACCGCAAACTCGGGGTTCTGAACCTCGAAGTTGACGCGCGGATCCACAAACCACCGCAAGAGCGTGGCGCGCGAAGCGGTTTGCTCCCACGCCAACGCCAGCGCCACGACGGTGTGGCCGCCCCCTGCCCTAGATGGCGCCTTGAATTTCTGTTGCAGAGAGGAAAAAGCGGGGAGGCTGTTTGAGCGAAGCGAGTTTGCCTCTCCTCCCTCTCTTCGACATAAATTCAAGGAATCCTTCGCCATCTCGGGCGCGCCTTTCTTTGCTTACTTTCTTTGGCAAGACAAAGACAGTGAGTCAGCCCCGGCAAGGGATGAAACCAGGGATGTACCAAAGCAAAAAAACTCAAGCCTTCAAAATCACAACCCCCAACGGCGGCAGCCTCAACACCACCGACTGCCCTTGCCCATGCGCAGCCACATGATCCACATCCACCGCCCCACCGTTCCCGAGATCGCTGCCGCCATACACGGCGGCATCTGTGTTCAGCACTTCGCGCCAGCGCGTGGCCCCATTGGCTGGCGGCACGCCAATGCGATAGCCCTCGCGCGGCACCGGCGTCATGTTTGCGACCACCAGCATCGGGCGTCCCTCGCCATCCAGCCGCAGGAAGGCAAACACGCTGTTTGCCCGGTCGTCGCCGATCACCCAGTTGAAACCCTCGGGTGCACAATCCCGCGCGTGCAGGGACGGCTCGTTGCGGTACAACGCGTTGACGTCATGCACGAGGCGCTGCACGCCGCGATGGCGCGGGTCGTCCAGCAGGTGCCATTCGGGTGAGGCATCGTGGTTCCATTCGCCCACCTGGCCGAACTCGCAGCCCATGAACAGCAGCTTCTTGCCCGGGTGCGTCCACATGAAGGCGAGGTAGGCGCGCAGGTTTGCCAGGCGCTGCCATTCGTCGCCGGGCATCTTCCCCAGCAGCGACCCCTTGCCATGCACCACTTCGTCGTGCGAGATCGGCAGGATGAAGTGTTCCGAGAAGGCGTACACCAGGCCGAACGTCATGCCGTCGTGGTGGTGCTGGCGGTATACCGGGTCTCGCTGCATGTAGTGCAGCGTGTCGTGCATCCAGCCCATGTTCCACTTGTAGTCGAAGCCCAGGCCGTTGAACTCGACCGGTGCGGTCACGCCGGGCCATGCGGTCGACTCTTCGGCGATGGTGATGGCGCCGGGGCAGCGTTCATGCACCACGGTGTTCATCTGCTGCAGGAAGGCAACGGCTTCGAGGTTCTCGCGCCCGCCGTAGCGGTTGGGTATCCACTCGCCGGCGCGGCGCGAGTAGTCGCGGTAGAGCATCGACGCGACGGCGTCCACGCGCAGGCCGTCGATGTGAAAGCGCTCGAGCCATTCCAGCGCGCTGGCGATCAGGAAGCCGCGCACTTCGTTACGACCGAAGTTGTAGATGAGCGTGTTCCAGTCCTGGTGGAAGCCTTCGCGCGGGTCCTCGTGCTCGTAGAGCGCCGTCCCGTCGAAGCGGGTGGGGCCGTGGGCGTCGGTCGGGAAGTGCGCGGGCACCCAGTCGACGATGACGCCGAGGTTGGCCAGGTGGCAGCGGTCGACAAAGCGCGCGAAGGCCTCGGGTGCGCCGAAGCGCGCGGACGGCGCGAACAACCCCAGCGGCTGATAGCCCCAGCTGCCGCCAAACGGGTGCTCTGCCACCGGCAGCAGCTCGATATGCGTGAAGCCCAGCGCGCTGACGTACGGGATCAGCCGGTCGGCCAGTTTATCCCATTGCAGGCTGCGGCCGCCGTCTTCCAGATCGCGCAGCCAGGAGCCGGCATGTACCTCGTAGATGCTGATGGGTGCGTCGGGCTTCTGGCGTTCGGCGCGCGCCTGCATCCATGGCGTGTCGTTCCAGCGCAGCGCAGACGGGT
>JAGWNU010000056.1 GCA_028871175.1 Burkholderiaceae bacterium
GCGGCCGGCGCGCCAGTGTTCAACGCCATCAGCCGGCGGATGTCGGCCTCCACGCTGGCCTTGACCGCCTCGTCCACGCCGCGCAGCGCGCGCCAGGAGCCGTCCGCGTTCTTGGTCTTGGTGCCCGCGTGGATGCGCGGGTCCCACGGCAAGCCGTTCTTGTCAAGTTCCACGCCGGGCGCAGCGGCCGGCGCCGCCGCGGCAGTAGGCGGGGTAGGGACAGTCGGGGCAGGCGGCGCCAAAGGGGCGGTCGGCGCCGCCTCCGTGGCGGCGGGCACCGGCTGCTGACCGAAGCTCACGGCGTGAGCCAGCGGGGTGCCAAGCTCCGCGAGGGCCTGCCGGGCATCTTCGAGCAGATGCGCGGGGCCGCCGAAGCCGCCGTCTCGTCCCGCATCGGGCCGGTCCTCGGGGGCGATGCGGACGCCCTGACTGGCGGCCAGGACCGGCGTGGCGGCGAACGTCTCGAGCATCTCCGCGATGCTGCTGAATTCCAGGGTGACGGTGATCTTGCTCATAGTTCCGTGGGGTTGGGGTTGGGGTGGTGCTAGACTTTATCGACATTTAACGAAGTTGACAAGCGGTAGGGCCTCGCGCACGCGAACGGATTTCGCGCGCCAAACCCGACAGGGGCTTTCCCGTTGACGCGCGAATGCTGACCACTCACAATTAACGAAGCTGACAAATCGCAACACATGACAACCCATCGTTCTCGCGGCTACCAGACCGATCTCGGGCGTGAGGCCGACGCCTTGTGGCAGTCTGGGGTCAGGAACAACCTGATCGTCCTTCCGACGGGTGCCGGAAAAACCTTCATCGCGGCCAGCCGCATCGAGCGCAGTGGCCTGCCGACCGCTTGCCTCGCCCACCGCAACGAACTGGTGGCGCAGATGAGCGTGGCGCTGGCGCGGGAGGGCGTCGTGCACAACGTCATCGGCGCCAAGACCCTCGCGCCGCAGATCACGCGGGCGCACATGGAAGAACTCGGGCGGTCCTTCTACGACCCGCGCAGCGCCTACACCGTGGCCAGCGTGCAGACCGTCGCCCGCCTGCCCGACTCGGACCCGTTGTTCACGCGGACCCGGGCGTGGTTCATGGACGAATTCCACCACACGCTGCGCGACAACCAATTCGGCAAGGTGCTCGCACGCTTCCGCCCCGACTGCCTGGGCATGGGCGTGACGGCCACGCCTTGCCGGGCGGACGGCAAAGGGCTCGGGCGCCACTCCGACGGCGTGGCCGATCGGATGCTGGTCGGGCCCAACATGCGCTGGCTGATCGACAGCGGCTACCTGACGGACTACCGCGTGATCGTCGCGCCCAGCGACATCAAACTCGACGACGTGCGCCACTCGGCCAGCGGCGATTTCAACCCCGAAGATTTGCGCAAAGCCCGCACGGAATCGCGCATCACGGGCGACGCCGTGAAGCAGTACCTCAAGTGGGCGGCCGGCAAGCTGGGCGTCGTCTTCGACGTGGACGTGGCCAGCGCCACCAGCACGGCCCGCGCGTTCCGTGCCGCCGGCGTCCCGGCCGAGGTGCTCTCGGGCATGACCGACCCCGTGGTGCGCGCGTCCATCTTGGGCCGCTTCAAGGCCCGTGAAATCCACGTCATCGTCAGCGTGGACATCATCTCCGAGGGGTTCGACCTGCCGGCCATCGAGGTCGTGCAGTTCGCCCGGCCCACCGAGTCGTTCAGCCTTTTCGCGCAGCAATTTGGTCGGAGCTTGCGCCTGATGCTCGACCCGTCACTCATGGCGCAGTGGGAAGACCTCGCGCCGGCGCGGCGCCGCGAGCTGATCGCGGCCAGCATCAAGCCGCGCGCCATCATCATCGACCACGTGGGCAACATCGTCCGCCACGGCCTGCCCGATGCGCCGCGGCAGTGGACGCTCGAGGGCGGCGGCGCGGCCAGCAAGGGCAAAGACCCCGACGCCATCCCGTTGCGCAACTGCCTCAACCCGGAGTGCGGCGCCCCCTACGAGCGGTTTCGCGTGGCCTGCCCGCACTGCGGCACCGAAGCGCCGCCGCCGGCCGAGCGCAGCAAGCCCGAGTTCGTGGACGGCGACCTCGTGGAACTGGACCCCGCGACCCTGGCCGCGCTACGCGGCGAGATCGCTCGCATCGACGCGCCGCCCGTGCTTCCCTATGGCACGGGCTATGCCGTCCAGGCGGCTGTCATCAAGCGGCACGAGGCGCGCCAGGCGGTGCAAGAAGACCTGCGCGAGCACATCGCCTTGTGGGCCGGCTGGCAGCGCCACGAGGGCCGGACCGACCGCGAGGCCACGAAACTGTTTTTCCTCATCTACGGCATCGACACGCTGGGGGCGCAGGCCCTTGGCGCGACCGAGGCTGCAGCCCTCACCGCCCGGATCGCGGCGGATCTCACCCACGCAAACGTCGTCGCAGCATGAGCACACCTACTTGGAAATCCACTCCACCCGACCAGCCGGGGCCCTACGTCGCCAGCGCCATGAGGCGGCCTGACACGGTGCGCTACTGGACCGGCAAGTATTGGACGCGCTCCACCAGCACCGTCGAGATCTCGCAGGGCTCGCCGACGCCCGACGCGACGTGGCTGTCCGACAAGGACGACCGCATCGAATGGCTCGAGCCGTTCGTTCACCTGGGCGACCGTTGGGTCTGGTGGGGCGGCGCGGTGGCCGGCGGCCCACTCAAGGCCCATGTGGTCGTCCAGGCACGCCAGCGGGACGGGCAGACTCACGAAGCCCCGGCCGGCCGGCTCGCCTGGACGCACCTGGGCGACGAGGCGGACATCGTGGCCTACCGGGTCGGGGTGCCCGTACCCGCGGCCAACGCGCTGGACCGCCAGGCCGGCGGCACGCACTACAAGGGCAAGGCCATCCAGCCGGTCGAGTACATCCACGCCAACAATCTCGACTTCTTCGAGGGCAACGTGGTCAAGTACGTGACGCGCTGGCGCGACAAGGGCGGCGTGGCCGACCTGGAGAAGGCCAAGCACTACATCGAGATGCTGATCGAACTGGAAAGCAGAAAGAACTGAAAGCGCGGGGAGGAGCCCCGCTTTTTATTTCCGTTGACGACTTCGTTAAACCGCACTAAAGTCCATTGCACCATGTTCAAAGAACTCACCCCCTACCGCGTCGTCGAGCGCGACGCCACCGCTCCGCGGCTGCCCTTCGCCCCCTGTGGCCCGCACGAGGCGTTCAGCATCGGCTTCGCGGACAAGCCGGCCGAGGCCGGTATCGAGCACATCACCATCGAGCGCAAGGTCGTGCCGCCCGATGCCGTCAAGCGCAAGGCGCAGGCCCTGGCCGACGAGATCGAGCGCACCACCGGCCGCCGGCCCAAGGGCAAGCACCTGAAGGCGCTCAAGGACGAGGCGCTCGGGCTGCTGCTGCCCGTGGCGTTCCCCAAGCGCAAGACCGTGCCGGTGCTCTGGCTGGACGACACGCTGCTCGTGGGCACGACCGCCGCGGCCGACCTGGACGCCGTCCTCACGCTGCTGGGCGCGCGGGTCGAACCGCTCGACTTGGCTCGCGGCCGGCTCGGCCACTGGGCGCGCGACGAGAGCACGCTGCCGGCCGACCTGATGCGCGGCCAGGACATCGTGATCGTGTCGGTCGACGACGCCAAGGCCACGTTCAAGGCCACGCCGCTGACCAGCCCCGAGGTGGTCGACGCGCTGCGCCCGGACAGCGTGGTCACGTCGATGGCGCTGGCCACCGATCGCATGTCCTTCACGCTGACCGCCGCGGGGCAGCTCAAGGGCATCAAGCTGCTGGACCTGCAGTCGGGCGAGGCCGACGCCGGCGAAGCGCACCTGTGGCGCGGCGAGCTGAAGGCGCTCCTGGGGGCGCTGGCGTGATGCTCGAGGACTGGGCGCTGCGCTGGGGCATCTCGTGGGACGCCCTGCATGACCTCAAGACCAACCTGCTGCGCCTGGACGGGCTACCTGCGGCCGTGCCCGGCATGAGCGAGGCGGCGGTCCAATCGCGCGTGCGGCTCGAGGCGGCGGCCAAGGGCCTGCGCCTGTGGCGCAACAACGTGGGCGCGCTCGAGGACAAGCGGGGCATCCCGGTTCGCTTCGGCCTGGCCAATGACTCCGCGGCGCTCAACAAGGTGCTCAAGTCGCACGACCTGATCGGCCTGCGGCCGACGCTCATCACGCAGGCCCACGTGGGCCGGACGCTGGGGCTGTTCGTCAGCCGCGAGATCAAAGAGGGCTCCTGGCACTACACGGGAACGGAGCACGAGATCGCGCAGCTCAACTGGGCCAACCTCATCAACTCGTTCGGCGGGGATGCCGCCTTTGCCAATGCGGAGGGCTCTCTGTGATCGACTTCACCACCACCCGCAACGGCGTGGACCCGCAGACCGCTGCGTGCGCGCGGTTGCTCACCGCAGTGCTCGTGGCTGCGGTGCGCGATGCGAGCGAACCGCTCACCCCCGAGGAGTGCCAGGAGCGGCGCAACCTGCTGCGCCGGCCCACCGAGGCGCTTCGGTTCCTCTTCGGGCCGGGGCCTGCCTTCACCGTCTACGCCCGCGCGGTCGGGTCATCCGAAGCGCCCCTGCGCCGGGCGCTCTGCGAGAACAACCCCGTCGTGGCGCAGCGCCGGGCATTCTGGGAGAAGCAGCAATGACCTGCGGCGCACTCGTCCTGGGTCTTCACCTGGCCACCGCGCACTTCGACACGTCCCGCCGGCACCACAACGTCAACCCGGGCGGCTACGTCATGTGCGACAACGTGGTGGCCGGCGCCTACGTGAACTCGCACTGGCGCAACAGCACCTATGCCGGCTACGTGTGGCATGTGGGCCGCGTGGACATCGTCACCGGAGCCATCACTGGGTACGGCCGCGGCGGTCCGGCTCCGCTCATCGCGCCGAGCGTGCTGCTGGGCGGCCACGTGCGGCTCACTCTGCTGCCGCCGGTCAAGCTGTCCGACTGGGGCGGCGTTCATCTCTCGTGGGAGACACCTCTGTGAAACGCACCCTGCTGGTATACCTGTTCGGCGCTGTCCTGACGTGGGGCTACGCCGCCACGCATCCGCCCGAGGGCCTGGTGATGACCCCCTCGGACACCCTGGTGACCCTGACCTTCGTCTCGGCCGTGTGGCCGCTCTATTGGTCGTGCGAGGTGTGGAAATGACGGCATGCCCCAAGTGTCGTGCCGCGAGTGGTGGCGACTGGTCGCAGTGCAAGGGCGTGTGCCCGATGCCGCAGTCGCCGCACCACACGGCCAACCTGTGCCTCACGTGCCTCGAGCCCAAGGCCGAGAACGACTACTTCGAGTGCCCCGACTGCTTCAACAGGCGGTGCGAGTCCGAGATCCAACGCGGCCACGTGTGCCGCCGATGCCACCAACCCTATTCCCGCTGCGGGTGCTGAACATGACTGACGTAACCAAGCACATCGGCGATCTGATCATCACAACGGAGGCGCAAGCCAAGCGATATGCGGCACTTGAAGAGGTGACGGGCCACCTCTCCACGCCAACGCCAACGCCTCCCTGCCGGCGCTGACCTCTGTCGGGGGCGACCTCTACATCCACGCCAACGCCAACGCCTCCCTGCCGGCGCTGACCTCTGTCGGGGGCGACCTCTACATCTACGCCAACGCCTCCCTGCCGGCGCTGGCGTCGGTGGGCGGAGAGCAGATCACCATGCCGCCGATCTGCCGCTACATCGAACCGTGGTCGGTATCCATCCTCGACACCACCATGCGTATCGGCTGCCAACGCCATTCGCTCGCCGAGTGGGCCGCATTCGATGATCGTCGCATCGCCGAAATGGATGGCCGAACCGCCCTGCGCTGGTGGGCCGAGCACAAGGAAGAACTCCTGCAACTGGCGCGCGACGGCGGTCGCGTGTTCGAGGCGCAGGCCATGATGGGAGAAGCGCAATGACCGCCCGGCAATACCCCCTCCCCGACAGCCTCTATGCGGGCTCGAAGGATTGGCTCGCTGCAGACTACGCGGGCCGGGTCGAGTGGCTGCACTCGATGTACGAGAACGCACGCGAGCAGCTCGACACGCTGACTGCCTCACCGGTGCCCAAAGGGCCGGTGATCCCCAGCATCGATGTGGAGCGCCTGATCGAAGAGTGCATCCCGGGGGGTAGCGTCTGTGACCCGCAGTACGTCGCCGATGAGATCCGGCGCTATTGCAACGCATGGCCCGGGTCCTCCCCTGCGGTGGCCCCGGTGGCCCCGGTGGCCGGGTGGCAACCCATCGAGACTGCGCCGAAGGATGGGACGGCGATTCTGCTTGGCTCACGCGGCGGGGCCTGGATCGGCAAGTGGTTGCCGGTCTACGTCAGCGGCTACCGACCGGACAACCCGTGGTCGAGTCTGATGCTAAACCACGACCACATGGGCGAGAAGTGGTGCAAGCCTACCCACTGGATGCCCCTTCCCGCTGCTCCGGGGCTCGCTGCCGCCCCTGCGGTGGCTCCGGTGGTTGCGCCCAAGAGGTGGCAAGAGGCTGTCGCCGAAGCCTATGGCTATCTCTGGCATGTCAACAACGATCCCGCAGCACCCATCCCTCTCTACTCTCCCGAGAGGGCCGCCTACGAGGCGCGGAAGCGGCTACGCGACCTGCTGACCACGGAGCAACGCGGCGCGGCGATCAACATAGTTGGCCGCGGCCTTGGACGGTACGAGGACGACGCACCTGCAGCCGCCCCGCAGCCCGAGCAGGGGGCGCAACCCGACCCCCGCGACGAGGCGCTGGCCCTGGCGACCAACGCACTGCGAGTTATCTCCCGGTGGCGGATGCATCTCGGGCACAACGACGACTTCTTTTCCATCAAGCGCGAGGCCGAGTCCACCCTCGCCCGCATCGACGCCCTGGGGGTGAAGCCGTGAGAGTCATCCACATCAGCTACGGCGGACCCGAGTATTGGCTGGGGATCGAAAAGCCGTATCGCTTTGAGGATCACCCCTACTGCGGCCCTATCGTGCTCGGGAAAAGCGGCGACCCGCTGGAGAGCCAGCCGCCCGAGTCGTCGCGCTTCTGGGATCACGTCAATGCGTGGTACGCGCAAGGAAAGCGATTCAAGACCATCGACGGGAAACGTTGGTGCGTGTACGAAACGCAGATGCAGAGAGCACGCAGGGCCAATCGCATCAACACCACGGAGTCTCGCCATGACTGAGAAGACCTGCGATACCTGCAAGCACTACACCAGCGACTTTGTCGCGCCGTGTCTTGGATGCTCTGACGAACTCAGCAAGTGGGAGCCCGCCACCCCCGCACCCACGGGGGAGCCGGTGGCGTACACCGAGGCAGAGATGTATCGAATGCAGGAAGCCGGCACGTTGCCGAAGCCGCAAGCGTGGCTGGTCTATTGCAAGGGTGAGCCGCACGTACAACCCAATCTTTACCGGCACTTCACTTGGAGCCAGTTCCATACCCCTGTATGGATGCCCCTTGTCTTTGACAGAGCAGCCGCCCCACCCCCTACCGCCGCCCTGGAGGCAGAGGTCGAGCGGCTGCGGGCGGAATTGTCTTACCGCATCGAGGCAACTCAATCCGAGGCGGCGGAATGGCGTGCGGAGCGTGCCGGCATGACCGCCCTGCTGCGGCAGGCGAGGGAGGCGCTGGAGACGTACATGGACGACTACTACAACAGGGTCGATGGTATGCATTTGCCCAAGGTGTACGCGCACAGCTTTCGCGCCGCCCTCGCACACATCGACGCCCTGAAGGAACCCCGCCATGACTAAGAAGACCTGCGACACCTGCAAGCACTCTGACGGCAAGTTCTGCCTCAGCCCGAACAACTGCGGCACGCCGGATTTGGAGCACTGGGAGCCTGCTGCCCCTGCCGCTGCGCAGGCCGAAGACGCCCAGAGCGTGACGAAGGCGGCGCAGGAGTTACTCGACGCCATTGACGCCCGGCACGACACCCAGCCTGCGCCGGTCAAATTCAGCGTCCCGTACAAGGAAGTCAATGCTCTGCGTGCCGCGATTGGAGGGCTTTGCCGCCTGTGCGGTCGAACGAACCTTGAGCATCCCGGAGGAAAGTGCCCTGCCGCCCCCGCACCCACGGGGAAGCCGCTTCCGCACCCGGAGATTGCAAAGGCCCTGAGCCGCGCCTTTCTTCGGTCGGTGAAGTTCCTCGATGACTCACCCACAGGGGATCCGGTGGCACGATGCCAGCACGTCCTCAACCTGATGGACGCATACATAGGCAATCCAACCAACGACACCCGGCACGCGATACGGTCGGCGCTGATGGATATGGCGACTATCACCCCACCCTCTACCGCCGCCCTGGAGGCAGAGGTCGAGCGGCTTCGGGCGGATGTGCAGCGCTTAGACGCCGAGGCGATTCAATTGTCCGACCTGAACGTGAAGGCCAACGACGAGATCATTGCCCTTCGCGCCCTGCTGCGGCAGGCGAGGGAGGCACTGGCGGGTCTATTGTCGCTGGACGAGGACAACCACCAGCGCGGCGCCGATGACGAGGATTTGTGCCAAGAGGTGCGAGAAGCCTTCGCCGCCATCGCCGCCATGAAGAAGGAGAACGGCAATGCCGGCTGACACCAACCTGCCGCCGCTACCGGACGAGTTCAACTCACTGCCCCTCATCGTGGTCAGAGACAAGGTCCGCGCCTACGCCCTCGCCGCTCAGGAGATGGAGCGGGAGCGATGCGCGAAGCTATGCGAGTCGCGCGCTTCCCAGGACGCTGATTGGGACACGTCCTACTGGAACGCAGCGGTCGAAGGCTGCGCCGCCGCCATCCGCGCCCGTAGCGAGGGAGGCGAGCATGGCTGACATCAAGCGCAGCGCGGTCATCAGCGAGTGCGGCCGGTACCGTCACATTCTGCGTCGGTCGTGGGACGCTTCTCGGCCAGCCCTGACGTTCATCATGCTCAATCCGAGCACTGCCGACGCCGACCAGGATGATCCGACGATCCGCAAGTGCATCGGCTTCGCTGACCGTATCGGATACGGATCGATCATCGTCGTCAACCTCTTCGACTACCGTGCGACCAAGCCTGCCGACCTCAAGCGCGCAAGCTTCCCCAGCAGCGCCGAAAACGGATGGTGGATAGCCAAGGCGATGCAAGAATCTGCCGGCGATGTCATCTGCGCGTGGGGCGTCAACGCGCGCGGTCTGACGATGCCCGTCGAGGTACTCCGCGCAATCCGAAATGCCGGCCACGTTCCATACGCTCTGCGCCTCACAGAAGACGGCATCCCGTGGCACCCGCTGATGCTTCCGTATTCGTGCGTGCCGGTCGAGATTCCGGACCGTAGCGAGGGAGGCGAGCGATGAGCCACTACATCAAGCCCTTGCTGGCCTTCCTGTTCGTGTGCGCCTGTGGCCTGTTCGTGGGATGGATCGGTGGCGTGGCGCCATTCACCACTGGCGCTGGGCTGCTGGCCTCCTCGACCATCTTTTTCGGCATCGTTGCCGCCATCGCGGCGGGAGATTGGGAATGAGCCGAGCGCAAGGTGAAGCCATCGCTGCGGTGCTGACCGCGCTGTCGGTCGGCCGGGCAACGCGGCGCGGAGTGGAAGCGCGCACGGGGTTGCCCATGGCGACCGTCTCCACGCTGCTGACGCGCCTGTGCACGCCGCTGACGGACACCGGGCAACGCCGGGCGCACATCGCCGCCTGGCACTTCTCGCGCGGCAACTGGTGCGCCATCTTCGAGATCGGCCACGGTGAGAACGCGCCCAAACCCGTGGGCTCGCGCGGTAATGCGCGCCGCTACGAGCGTGAGTCCGTCTACCAGCGCCAGCGCCGAGAGCAGCGGCCCGGCGCGGATCTGCAGGCCGCGTGGCACGCCCCCTTGCCCGACTGCGCCTCTCGTGGTTAGACTACTGACATTTAACGAAGGGGACAACCCGATGGACGCCAACGAGCGAACGAACTCCCTGCTCGACGCTGCCGTCGACTTGGCGACGGTGATCGGGTGGGACAACCTCACCCGCGACGCCATCGCCGACCACGCGGGGGTGAGCGGCGCGCTGGTGACCGTCCGCCTGGGCAACAAGACCGAGATGCTGCGCAACGTCATGCGCCGCGCCATCCAGCGCCGCTGCGTGCCCGTCGTGGCGCAGGGCCTCGCTCGCCAGGATCGCACCGCCCGCAAGGCCGACCCCGCACTGAAGAAGGATGCCGCCAAATGGCTCGCGTGCCAATGACCGCCGACATCCGCGCCGCAACCCGCCGCGTCAATGCCGCGATGAACGAACTGTCCGCCGCGCTGCTCGATCTCGAAACGGCCCAGGCGCCCAACGAGGAGCCCTGGAACGCCTGGAGCCGCGGGCCGCTCCCGACCGGCATCATCGATGTGCGCCTTCGCGGCGGCGCGCTCTATCGCGGCTACACGGCCGCCGACTTCGACTGGCGGCACGTCATCCAGTGGCGCAAGCACGTGGTGGCCGAGCCCGCGTGGCGGCCGTGGTCCGGCGGTCCGTGCCCCGTGCGCGCGGACGATCGCGTCGACATCAAGATGCGCTGCGGAGACATCTTCCGCGACCAGGCGCCCTTGGGGCTCATCTGGTCGCACACGCTCGGCGCGGGGGACATCGTTGAATATCGGAGGATCGCACCGTGACCCGGCTCGATTACAAATGGCACGCCTGGTTCGCCTGGCGGCCCGTCCGCACCCTCAAAGGTATCGTGTGGCTCGAAACGGTCGACCGGTGCTGGTCGGGTTTCGGCTGGCTGTACCGCACGCGGCGCAAGCCACCCGTCGGCTACTGGAACGGCCGCGCCTACCGCGAGCGTCAATGCGCGCCGCGCGAGAACACCTGCCACACGTGCGCGTTCAGCCCGATCACGTGTGTCGAGAACGGCCAGTGGTTCGCCATGCGCAACGCCTTCGGCGACAACTGCATGAAGCGGGCGGTGGTCTACGTCAGGGCGGAGTGACGTGCGATTCCTGAGTCTATGCAGCGGCATCGAGGCGGCATCGGTCGCGTTCGAGCCGCTCGGATGGTCCGCCGTCGCCTTCAGCGAGATCGACCCCTTCGCGTGCGCCGTCCTGGCGCACCACTACCCGCGCGTTCCCAACCTGGCGACATGACCCGCTACCGGGAATGGCCCGAGCACTTGTGGCTTGATGCCGACGCGGTCGTTGGCGGGCCGCCGTGCCAAGCGTTCTCCGTCGCTGGCTCCCGTGCGGGTTTGGCTGACGCGCGCGGCAACCTCACCCTCACCTATGCCAACCTCATCGACCACGCAGACCACGTCCGCCGCGCCCATGGGCGAAAGCCGGTTGTCGCTCTGTACGAAAACGTCCCCGGGCTCCTGTCCTCCGGCGATAACGCCTTCGGCTGTCTACTTGCTGGCCTCGCCGGAGAAGATGAGCCGCTACAGCCGGCAGGGAAGCGGTGGACGAACGCTGGTGGTGTGTGTGGACCCGCGCGAACAGTCGCGTGGCGCACGCTCGACGCCCAACACTTCGGACTGGCCCAACGACGCCGCCGTGTGTTCGTTGTCGCAAGTGCTCGAGCAGGGTTCGATCCCCTCGCGGTTCTTCTTGAGTGGGACGGCGTGCGCCGGGATACTGCGCCGAGCCGCTGTCAGGGGGAAGAAGCTGCCGCCGGCACTCGACGCGGCGCTCCGAGCGGGGATCACGTCGGGCCTCTGACCGCATCGCACGGCCCTAACGGCCACGGTGGTTCGGCGCTGCACGGCGATCAGCATGTGCTGGCTTGGGGTGGCAACGACACGCGCGGACCCATCGACGCTGCCGCTGCGCTCAATGCTAACCGTGGCTGCCACAACCCGGGCGACTTTGAGGCCGGCACGCTGCTGACGGTGGTGATCCCCATCGATATGCGGCAAGCGAGTCGTGGAGCCACCATGACGAACAATCGGAAGCCTGGCGCTAGTGGCGGGGCTCCGGGCACTGGAATCGGCGATGACGGTGACCCTTCACCCACAGTGAGCACTTCGCACGCCCCGGCTATCGCTTTCAATGCCCGCCAGGACCCTGATTCGTGGATCGAGCGGACGGGTCCGCTCGATACGTTCAGCAACACCCAGGCCGCCGCGGTGACCGGCGACATCACGCACACCCTGAACACCGCCAACAACGGCAAGGGCTGCAGCGAGGATGGCACGGGGCGCGGCGTCCCGACGGTGGCAGTCCAAGGCATGCAAGTGCGCCGCCTGACCCCCGAAGAATGCGAGGCGCTGCAGGGCTTTCCTCGTGGATACACCCAAGTGCCGTATCGCGGCAAGCCCGCAGCGGATGGCCCGCGATACGCGGCGATCGGAAATTCCTGGGCGGTCCCGTGCGTCCGCTGGATCGCCGCCCGCATCAACGAACACCTCGGCCAATGACCAGCCCCCTCGCACCCTTGGCGGCTGTCCGCCAGTTCATCGCTGTCCGCTTCGAGCCGCTGCCCGAAGGCCGCACCAACAAGCTCCCGCTCGATCCGTCCGGCCGCGTGGCCGACGCGCACAACCCCGCCAACTGGATGTCCTGGGCCGAGGCACACGCACTGGCCACGCGGCTCGGCGCGGGCCACGGCATCGGCTTCGTGCTCACCGCCGGCTGCGGCTTCGTGTGCCTCGACCTGGACGGCTGCATCGGCCCAGATGGGCAGTACACCCAGATCGTCCACGACATCGCCGCGCAGCTCGGCCCGCACGTGGCCTGGGAACTGTCCCAGTCGCGGCGCGGCCTGCACCTGTGGATGCGCGGCACACTGGGCGCGCACGCGAAGAAGAACACCGCGGTACACGCCGAGCTGTACAGTGAACTCCGCTTCATCGCCCTCGGCACGCCCTTCGCCGGCGACATGGACGCGCCATGCCCCGGCCTGGCCGCAGTGGCGGCGCGCTACTTCCCGCTCGACCAGGCCGCCGGCGCTGTGCCCGAGGAGGGACCGGTGCCCGAGTGGCGCGGGCCGGCCGATGACGACGACCTGATCCGGCGCGCCATGCGCTCGACCAGCAAGACCGGCTTGTTCGGTGGCACCGGCACCGTGGTCAACTTCTCCGACCTGTGGACCGCCAATGCCGACGCGCTGCGCGCCAGGTGGCCCGATCCGAACGGCATCTACGACCAGAGCAGCGCCGATGCCGCCCTGGCCGCGCACCTCGCATTCTGGACCGGCAAGGACGTGGCCCGCATCGAGCGGCTCATGCGCCGCAGCGCCCTGGTGCGCGACAAGTGGGACGACCGCTCCGACTACCTCGTGGCCCGGACCATCACGGGGGCGTGTGCACGCTGTACGGAGGTGCTCTCCGACCCCGTGCCGCTGGCGTTGCAAGCCGACCAACCGCCACCCGGCGGCGCTTCCGACGGGGTGCGCCACGCGGAGGAAGTGGTCTACATGCCCGAAGCCGTGCTCTCGTCCACGCCTGGCGACTGCTTCGTCAGCCGCGAGGACGTGCTGCGCCTGTTCGCAGGCCACTGCTACGTGCTCGACCAGCACAAGATCCTGACCAGCAAGGGCATGCTGGTGAAGCCCGAGCAGTTTCGGGCGATGCACGGCGGCAGCCGCTTCTACCTGTCCGACCAGAAATCCACGGCGAACGCCTGGGAAGCCTTCACAGAGAACCAAGAGATCATCTTCCCGCGCGCCGAGTCGACGTGCTTCCGCCCGCGCCACCCGTTCGGCGCGATCGTCGTCGAGGACGGCCTGCGCCGCGTCAACACCTACCTGCCGCCCAACGTGCGTGCCGTGCCGGGCGATGCCGGGCCGTTCCTCACGCACCTGAAGAAGCTGCTGCCCGACGGCGACGACGCCACGATCCTGCTGTCCTACATGGCCGCGTGCGTCCAGTACCCGGGCCGGAAATTCCCGTGGGCGCCGGTGCTGCAGGGCGTGGAGGGCAACGGCAAGACATTGTTCAGCATCGTCACGGCCTACGCCGTGGGCAAACGGTACGTCCACTGGCCGGCTGCCACGAAGCTCGACGCCAAGTTCAACGCCTGGATGGTGGGCAAGATCCTCTACTGCGTGGAGGACATCCATCTGCCCGGCCTGCGCGGCGAGCAGATTCTGGAGGGGCTCAAGCCGATGATTACCGGCGGCCGGGGGCTCGAGATCGAGGGCAAGAACGAGGCCCAGGTCACCGCGGACATCGTGGGCAATTTCCTCATCAACACCAACCACAAGGACGGCATCCGCAAGTCGTCCAACGACCGCCGGTACTGCATCTTCTACAGCGCCCAGCAGCAGGCGGCCGACCTGGCACGCGACTTCGGCAATGTGGAAGCCTACATGCGCGGCCTTTACGACTGGCTCGACCACGGGGACGGCCTGGCCATCTGCGCGCACCTCCTGCAGACCTACGCCATCCCGGAGCAGTACGACCCGACCCGCGGCGCGCAACGTGCCCCGCGCAGCTCCAGCCATGACGCTGCGCTGAAAGAGGGCCGGGGATACGCGGAGGACGTGGTTCAAGAGGCCATCGACGAGGAGCGGGTCGGTTTCAAAGGCGGGTGGGTCAGCAGCGCCTGGCTCAAGCGGCTCGTGGAGTCCGACTCGGGCATCCGGGGCATGTCGCCCAAGCGCAGGCGCGCGGTCATGGGAAACCTGGGCTACGTGCCCCACCCGGCGCTCAAGGACGGCCGCGCGCCCAACAAGATCGAGTTGCCCGACGCCGAGCGGTCGATCTTGTTCGTGCAGCCGGGGTCGATGCAGGCCGCGCTGACCACGCCGACGGAGATCGTTGCGGCCTACGTGAAGGCCCAAAGTTAGCGCACACTTTACTCCACTTACTCCATTCCGACGCCCGGCCCGCTTGGTCCGGGCGTTTTTCTTTGGGAGGGCCAAAAAAAACTTTCCGGTGGGGTCTAAATTTTCGGCGCTCAAAATTTTCACGGGGGCAACGTAGGCGTCAGTCGTGGAGTACGTGGAGTACGTACACTTTGTTACGTGAAATTATAAGTCCTTGATTTGTATAGCTTTTTCTCTCTTCTACTCCACTACTCTACTCTACTCCATAAAAAAGAGAGAAAGAGGAAAGGAAGTCTATAGAGAAAAAGACCCTAAAATTTAGAGTAAAAAATTATAAATTTTGGCCGCTGGCAAAAGCCCCAAAATCGTGGAGTGGAGTGGAGTAGTGGAGTAAGGCCGTTCGGTTGCCCTTGTGGGCGAGGCGCCGGGGGTGACGCCACCGTGGTTGCCAGCGTTGCACTGGCTTGGGGCCGTGCCGCATTGCCGGGGGCAACGGGCGGGGAAGACGATCAGAAGCCTACCGCTGCGATGCAACGAAGTCAACGCCATCGTGGGCGACCCGGGCCCGGAAAACCAAGTGCCCCTAGATCGTGTCGGGAAATCTTTCCCGAAACCCCTTTCCGATCGTCGAGCCCGACCGGCCCGGACCCCTCTGCAGCGTTCGCTGTCACGGTTCGGATGTCGACTGTCACGCGGTTGTCACAATCGGCTCTGTCAACCCCGCAGGTCGTCCAGGCTGCCCGCAGGTCGTCCAGGCTGCCCGCAGGTCGTCCAGGCCGCCCGCAGGTCGTCCAGGCTGCCCGCAGGTCGTCCAGGCTGCCCGCGCCAAAAGCAAAGGGGGCCCGCACCGTTGCCAGTGCGGGCCCCCTAGGGCAATCCGGTCCGCAGTGTGGCGGCCGGGTCAGTCAGTGCGGATTATGCGCGCGTCATTCGGCGATGACCTCTTCGGCTTCGTAGGTGCCCCCTTCGATGCCTTCTTCGGCCCCGCATGCCTTCGCGGCAGCCTCGGCTTTTTCGGCAGTCTTGTGGCTCCCGGCGATCATCGGCAGGGAATGCTGCCGGTCATCCGAAATCCAGTAGGCGACAAACTCGCCCACGGCGAGCGGGCCAAAAAATTCGCGCCGCGCGCGGTCAATGCTCAGACTCATGATGCTGCCCCTTGCGTTACGTGGTGCCACTGTGGCCACACTCGAAAGCCCCGCGCGCGGGGCGATCGGCTGCAGTCAGTCAGGGATGATGCCGCATGCGCGCAGGAATGCGGCACGGTCGACGCTGGCGCCGGCCGCAAAGGCGCGCGCGATGCGCGCAGCAGTGGCGCGGTCGTCGAGCTGGCGCAGGATGCGCGCCAGTAGGGCGTAGTCTGCCTTACGCATGTTCGCACCGGGCGCGATGGCGATCGTGAACCAAAAATTGCGGGCCGTCATCTCCCGATGTGAGGTGGCCCGCCACGTAGCGCCCCCGGTAGCGCGTGCACGCTGGGGCGCTCCACATGGTATCCGCGCATCCCGTGGCATAGCACGTCAGGCGAGCAATTTCCCGGCCGTCGAGTACTACGGGGCAATTTTGGATTTTGGCATAATGCCCGACACCGACACCCGCGTAGGATACCGCCCCGTTCGGCTCGAGCCGGCGGGTTTTCGGGTTTGCGTAGAATCGTTGTCCCATTATCGTGACTCCCGATTGCGCAGGTATTGGCAAACGCGATCCAGCCGCGCGCCATCCTTACAGTTAGAAAAAAGCAGTTCGTCGATAAACCCGTTACACCGGTCCCATTCCATCAAGTCGAATTCGTCGAAATCCGGCTCGACGTGGCGGACGTATGCCTCAAGGATGCAGCCCCGGGTGTTATGGTCCAATTCGCCCCATTCGTCGGGGTCGGGGGAATAGAACGACATGAAACCAGACCGCGAGGTGAACCATTCGGCGGCCACTTCGCGCAGGGTATCAACCGGGACTTTCGCCTGCAGGCGGGCGAATTCTTTGTCCGGGATGTCGACGAAAATTCGATCCGTCTCGAAATTGTATTCCCGGGGGGACCGCATGCTCTCGAATTCACCCTTGATGTCGAATTCCTCAAGGAATCGTTGCGCGTATCGGCGCGCATAGGCTTGGTGCACTGCGCCCCAGTTCATCGTGTCGGATGCTCGGGAGCAAAGCCCCTCGTAAGGATCGCCCGATTCGTCGGCGAACAGGTGTTCGCACGAACGGTCCAGCTCGGCATCGTGCATGCTGTAGTAAAGGCCCGAGAATGGGATTTTGACGATTGCCATGATTAAACCCCCACATCACGAACGGGATGCCGCGCGCGGTCTTCGTCGGCGAGGCACTCGTCCGCCAGTTCCTCGCGTACCTCTTCAAAATACCCGCCCGCATCCGACTCGATCCCCCACAGAGCATGGTAAAAATTTTCGTCGGCGCCGTCCAGACGAACGGAAACCCCGCACCAGTGCCATTCATCATTGCACCATGCGCGCAGCCGGTCAAAATCGGCTTGTACCGCGCGCTCGATACGATTCGGCGCATCGAATGGCTCGACATTCCACCCGTCCTTGCGCGCCAGCTTGCATGCAGCCTGCCAGTCGTAATATCGGCGCGCGCCTCGATCCTCACACAAGACCCGTTCCCCGGGGCGCTTGTCCCGCCGCGTCCAGTCACTAACGGGCCCGTGCCCATCATGCACTTTCCAGGGCGGCCCCATATCTTCGTCCACGTAGTATTCCGCGACGAATCGGCGGCCCGAATGCTCGAAATGTTCGGTACGGTAGGCGTGCATGATTACTTCCCCTTGCGAATGATGAGACTGAAGAGGCGCGGGTGGCGCCGTGCGATTGAGAGACACGAGTAGGTGCGGCGCATGATTAGCCCCCGATGATGTAGGCGAGACGGCCGGTCGCGCGTTGGACCAGGGCATACGCGCGCGCCCGCATCCATGTTTTGAAATACCGGCGGGGTTGAAACGGCACGATGACCGCGTAACGGCACTGGGATTCGTCCAGTTCCAGCGAGATTGTCTTGAAGTGACCCATGCTTAATACCCCAGAATGGCGCGGGCGTCGTTCATGCGATACGCGCGCTCGGTTTCGGTCGTCCATTCGCCCGACTGCAGGCGGACGGTGGAATAAATCTCGATGGCCCAGCTTTCGGGCCCGGTCGGCACCAGTGCACAAAGCACATGGTGCGATTCAACGAAGCGCGCGATGCGTTCGGCTTGGGTGCGCGTCATTGCGCGTTCCCGAAGACGCGCGACACGTGCACCCCTTCCGCGAAGCATCGCTCGCGGATGTAATCCCGCAAGTCGTCGCGCATCGATTCGGTGGATTCCGGCTCGACCCCGAGCATCTCGATATAGAGCGCGCGCAAGTCGGCCTCGGGGGCTTCGATCGCGCGCAGGTCGGACTGCAGGCGATCGATGGTGTGTTGGATGGTCATTTCGGGCCCTCGTTTGCGATGACTGAAGTCTGACGTTTAACGAAGTTGCGTTGCACTAGGGAAAACCCTAAGATGCGCGAATGTTCGCATCGTCGGCGCACGCCCTGCACTGGGCATATCTACTAGAGAGTGGCGCGGCCCTCGAAGTACGCGGTCGGCGCGCGCATGTCGCCTACGGGAGTGAGACACGGAGCCTGGACATCGGCGACCTGTCCGCCGCTGACCTGCGCGCCCTCTGCGCTGCCGGCTTGCGATCCGCGCGGGCCCGTCTCTCTGGCGCGCAGTGGGCGGCCCTCTGCGCGCGGTATGGGTACGGGCCGACTCGCGCGGCGGGTCTATCCGCGCTCTTGGACCTGGCACGCGCGATGACGGATGCTGACCTGTCTGCGGATGCTCTCGCCCTGATGACCGATGCGCCGGCCGAGACTCCGGGCGGCCGGCTTTTGTCTGGACTCCGGGCCGCCCTGGTGGCGCATGCCGCAGCCCAGCTGCCCGCCGACTGGATGCCATGCGCCGTCGCGTGACGTGTCTGTCATCGCGCGCGGCGCCAGCTCGTGCGCCAGCTCGCCAGCTCGCGCGGTCAGCAGTCGGCCGGGACTGGCGCGCGATCCGGCATCGCATCATGTCTAGGGACTGCGGACTGTGCCTAGCCTGCCATGCGCGCGGCATCCTGCAGCCGGCTGCAGAGGTCGACCATCGGATCCCGCAGTGGTGTGGCGGGACGGACGATGACCGAAACCTATGGTCGCTCTGCCGCACCTGCCATGCGCGCAAAACCCGCCGGGAGGCGGCAATCCGGGCGGCCGGCGGCCGGGTCGACGACGACGACGCCCTGCCTGCCACGGACCCCGGGCGAGATTGAGCCGACGCACCAGCTTGGTGCGGGCGGGGCCACGTGCACCAGCATGGTGAATCCGGGCGCATCCCCTTAGAACGGCCCAGAACGCCCTAGGATC
>JAGWNU010000298.1 GCA_028871175.1 Burkholderiaceae bacterium
GCACGCCGGCCGCGCTGCCCGAGCGTGCGTTGAAGGAGCGAGGCTACAAGGGCAAGCTGTACCAGACGCACGGTGTGGCGAATGCTGACTTCCTGCGTGTGTGCGGCAAGGACTGCGAAGGCACGTTCCTGCCGGCGGGGCCCATTCTGGTGGCGGATCAACTGCCCGACAGCAATCCCGTCAAGAAGCAGGCGCTCGCATACAAAGTGGCCTATGAAAAGGCGTACGGCGGCCAGGTTTCGACGTTTGGCGGACACATGTGGGACGCCGGGCTGTTGCTGGCGCACGCCATGCCAGATGCCCTCAAGAAGGGCCAGCCCGGCACCCTGGCGTTCCGCAAGGGGCTGCGCGATGCATTGGAGACGACGACGAACCTGGCGGTCTCGCACGGCGTGATGAACATGAACGCGAAGGATCACCTGGGGCTCGATCAGCGCTCGCGCGTCATGGTCGAGATCAAGGACGGGAAGTGGAAACTGCAGAATTGAACGAGCCGCCATGGCCCGGCCGTTGGGCTGTGGTAGGTCACAGGACGCCGCATCCGATTCGATGCGGCGTTTTTTTTGAAACGTGCGCGGTCACGGCCGAGGGGGGAGGGAGGGCGATGACGTCCGACAGTTAACCTAGGCAGCGCATGTCCTGTGAGAGTGTTTCACGTGAAACACACCGTTCTCGACAGAAGCGGTGCATGTTTCACGTGAAACATGGAAACGCGATGAAATTTGTCTCTCGCGCCGCATCCTCGAACAGTCGAGTAGGTGGACGACTTATAATTCGCCTTCTTTAAATTTCCGATCCCTCCACGCGAGGAGGAAGCCATGCTGTATCCAATTGAATTCGATGTGATCGTGGTGGGTGGCGGGCACGCCGGCACCGAGGCCGCTTTGGCGGCGGCGCGCATGGGCTGCCAGACCCTGCTGCTGACGCACAACATCGAGACGCTGGGGCAGATGAGCTGCAATCCGTCGATCGGGGGTATCGGCAAGGGCCATCTGGTCAAGGAAGTCGATGCGCTCGGCGGCGCCATGGCCATTGCCACGGACGAAGGCGGCATCCAGTTCCGCATTCTCAATTCCAGCAAGGGGCCTGCCGTCCGGGCCACGCGCGCCCAGGCGGATCGGGTGCTGTACAAGGCGGCCATCCGCCATCGGCTCGAGAACCAGCCGAACCTGATGCTCTTTCAGCAGGCCGTGGAAGACCTGTTGGTGGAAGGCGACCGGGTGGTTGGCGCCGTGACGCAAGTCGGCGTGCAGTTTCGGGCACGTGCCGTGGTGTTGACTGCCGGCACGTTCCTCGACGGCAAGATCCACGTTGGCCTGAATAACTACACCGGTGGCCGTGCGGGCGACCCGGCGGCGGTGTCACTGTCTGCCCGGCTCAAGGAGCTGAAGCTGCCGCAGGGGCGCCTGAAGACCGGTACGCCGCCGCGGATCGACGGGCGCACGATCGACTTCTCGGTGCTCGAAGAGCAGCCGGGCGACCTCGACCCGGTGCCTGTGTTCTCGTTCCTCGGGCGCGCTGAGATGCATCCTCGCCAAGTGCCGTGCTGGGTCACGCACACCAACGAGCGCACGCACGACATCATCCGCGCCGGGCTGGACCGCTCGCCGATGTATACCGGCGTGATTGAAGGGGTGGGGCCGCGCTACTGCCCGAGCATCGAAGACAAGATTCACCGCTTCGCGAGCAAGGACAGCCACCAGATCTTCCTGGAGCCCGAAGGCCTGGCGACGAACGAGTTCTACCCGAACGGTGTGTCGACGAGCCTGCCGTTTGACGTGCAGCTGGACTTGATCCACTCGATGCGCGGGCTGGAACATGCGCACATCCTGCGCCCCGGCTACGCCATCGAGTACGACTACTTCGATCCGCGTGCGCTGAAGGCCTCGCTGGAATCCAAGGCGATTTCTGGCCTGTTCTTCGCAGGGCAGATCAATGGCACGACGGGCTACGAAGAAGCCGCCGCACAGGGGTTGCTCGCGGGCATCAACGCCGGCCTGCAAGTGCAGGGCAAAGATGCATGGACGCCGCGACGCGACCAGGCTTACCTGGGCGTGCTGGTCGATGACCTCATCACCCGCGGCGTGACCGAGCCGTACCGCATGTTCACCAGCCGCGCTGAATTCCGTCTGAGCCTGCGCGAAGACAATGCCGACATGCGCCTCACCGAGGTCGGCCGCGCCCTTGGGGTGGTGGACGACGCCCGCTGGGACGCATTCAACCGCAAGCGCGACGCTGTTTCACGTGAAACACAGCGCCTGAAATCGACCTGGGTGAACCCGGCGACGCTGCCGCTCGCCGATGCCGAGCCGGTGCTGGGCAAGGGCATCGAGCGCGAGTACGCGCTGGCTGATCTGCTGCGCCGCCCTAACGTGACCTACGAATCGCTGATGGGCATGCAGGGCGGCAAGTACGCGCCCGAAGGCCTGTTGGCCGAAGACCCGCTGCTGGTCGAGCAGATTCGCGAGCAGGTCGAGATCGGTATCAAGTACCACGGCTACATCGCCCGCCAGGCCGATGAGGTCGAGCGCCTGGGGGCCAACGAGGGCACGCGCCTGCCCGCCGACTTCGACTATTCGCAGGTGCGCGGCCTGTCGATCGAGGTGCAGCAGAAACTGGCCAAGCACAAGCCTGAGACCATCGGTCAGGCGTCGCGTATCTCCGGCATCACGCCGGCGGCGGTGTCGCTGTTGCTGGTGCATCTGAAGAAGGGCGTGCTGCGCGGACAGGTCGGTCCGCGCGCGGAAGGCGAGGCGGCTTGATGGCGAACGCATTGACTGACGTTCGATCGGAACTGGACGCCGGCGCGCGCGCACTTGGACTTGTGCTGGACGCCGGACAACTGGATCGCCTGTTGGCGTACCAGGGGCTGCTGGCGAAGTGGAATCGCGTCTACAACCTGACCGCCATCCGCGAAACGGGTGAGATGCTCACGCATCACCTGCTCGATTCGCTGTCGGCCGTCCCGCGCATCGCCGAGCTGGCGCGCCGCGCGCAACCGCAGGCGCCGCGCGTGCTGGATGTCGGCTCTGGCGGGGGCTTGCCCGGCATTCCGTTGTCGATTGCCTGTCCGGATGTGAACGTCACGATGGTCGACATCGTGCAGAAGAAGACCGCTTTCCTGACGCAATGTCGTGCCGAGCTGGGTCTGACCAACGCCCAGGCGCACTGGGGTCATGTCGAAAAGCTCGCCGACGCGACGGGTTACGGCGTCATCACTTCGCGTGCATTTGCCGAACTGGTCGATTTCGTGAACCTGGCCGGCCATCTGCTGGCGCCGGGCGGTCGCATGGTCGCCATGAAGGGCGTGCGTCCGGATGCCGAAATCGAGCGGCTGCCCGCGGGCTGGGCAGTCGAGGCCATCGAGCGCCTGACCGTGCCGGGGCTGCCGGCCGAACGCCACCTGGTCATCCTTGCGCCGTCGGCGTAAGTCATTCACCGCAGAGGAGTCATGTCGAATATTTTCGTGATCGCCAACCAGAAGGGTGGGGTTGGCAAGACCACCACAACGGTGAACCTGGCGGCGGGCCTGGCAGCCCAGGGGCAGCGC
>JAGWNU010000299.1 GCA_028871175.1 Burkholderiaceae bacterium
CGCCTTTTTTGCTTTTATCCGAGGGATCACTCCCCGCCGCGGTCCCGCGCGATGCGGATGACATCCGGGTTACGCCGTAGCGCGCGCATCACGTCGGCGAGGTGCACGCGATCATGCACCTGGATCAGGAATGTCATATACGTCGCTTCCTGATCGCCCTCCTGCTCCATCGATACGTGGGCCACATTGGCGTCCGCCGAGGTCAGGTCCGCCGCCACGCGCGCGAGAATGCCCTTGGTATTGCGCACCAGCACCTTGATCGACACGTCAAACGCGCGCGTGGTGTGCTCGGCCCACATGACGTCAATCCAGTGCTCCGGATCCTTGCCATGCAAGCGCTTGGCCACGCGGCACTCCTGCACGTGGATCTGTAGCCCTTCGCCCTTGCCGATATAGCCGACGATCGGGTCGCCAGGGATCGGTCGACAGCATGGCGAAAACACCATCGCCATGCCCTCGTCGCCACTCACGGTCACCGCGGGCGCTTCTTCGCCTGCGAAGGTATGCACGGCAGCCATCAGCGCTTCGTCACCCTCGTGGCCACCCTCCTGAAGGACGATCTCGATGCGGCGTGCGACCACGGCGGCCACGCGACGACCGAGGGCAAGATCCGCGAACACGTCTTCGCGCGTCTTGTTGCCAGTCCATTGGACAATTCGTTCCCACACCTGCGCGGACACCGCTTTCATGTCGATGCCGAGCTGGCGCAAGGCCTGATCCAGCAAACGCTCCCCGAGCTGAATCGCTTCGTCCAGCTTGGCCGTCTTCAGGAAATGACGGATCGCCGCACGCGCCTTGCCGGTGCGCACAAACGTCAACCACGCGGGGTTGGGCTTCGAATAGGGCGCCGTCACGACCTCGACGATATCGCCGTTCTTCAGCTCCGTACGCAGCGGCAGCAACTCGTTGTTGATCTTGACCGCCACGCACTGGTTACCCAGGTCGCTGTGCACGGCGTAAGCGAAGTCCAGCGCAGTGGCACCGCGCGGCAGCGCCCGGATCTCGCCTTTGGGCGTGAACACATAGACGGCATCCGGGAACAGGTCGATCTTGACGTGCTCGAGAAACTCCTGTGAATCGCCCGTCTGGCTCTGGATATCCAGCAGCGACTGCAGCCACTGGTGCGCCTGCTGCTGCGCGCGATCGGGCTCGTCGTGATGCTGCTTGTACATCCAGTGCGCGGCCACGCCCGCCTCCGCGATCTGGTTCATCTCCCGCGTGCGGATCTGAAACTCGACCGGCGTGCCGAATGGCCCGACCAGCGTCGTATGCAAGGACTGGTAACCATTGATCTTGGGGATGGCGATGTAATCCTTGAACTTGCCGGGCATCGGCTTGTACAGGCTGTGCAGCGCCCCGACCGTCATGTAGCACTGCATCTGCGTGTCCACCACCACCCGGAAGCCATAGACGTCCAGCACCTGCGAGAACGACAACTGCTTGTCGTGCATCTTGCGATAGATGCTGTAAAGCGTCTTTTCGCGCCCCGTCATTTCGGCCGGGATGCCAGCATCCGCCAGTGCGCGCTGCGCCGCCTCCAGGATACGGCTGACCACCTCGCGCCGATTGCCGCGCGCCGCCTTCACTGCCTTCTCGAGCGTCGCATATCGGAACGGCGAGCCAATGCGGAAGCTCAGTTCCTGCAGTTCCCGATACGTGGTGTTCAGGCCAAGACGGTGGGCGATCGGCGCGTAAATCTCCATCGTCTCGCCGGCAATGCGACGGCGTTTCTCGGGCGGCACGTGGTCGAGCGTGCGCATGTTGTGCGTGCGGTCGGCGAGCTTGACGAGAATCACGCGCACATCGCGCGCCATCGCCAGCAGCATCTTGCGAAAGCTCTCCGCCTGCGCCTGTTCGCGGCTCTGGAATTCGAGCTTGTCCAGCTTGGTCAGGCCGTCGACGAGTTCCGCGACCTTGGGGCCGAACTTCTCGGCCAGCTCGCTCTTGGTCACGCCCTGGTCTTCGATCACGTCGTGCAGCAGCGCCGCCATGATCGATTGAACATCCAGCTTCCACGCCGCGCAGATTTCCGCCACGGCCACCGGATGCGTGATGTACGGCTCACCGCTCTGCCGGTATTGGCCAAGGTGGGCTTCGTCGGAAAAGTGGAACGCCTCCTTCACCAGCTTCAGGTCTGCCGGCTTCAGGTACGACAGCTTTTCAGTCAGCCCGGCGATCGAGACAACCTGCTGACGCGGCGGCGTGGCCGGCTGCGAGGTCGGTCCAAACAGGTGCCGATAGGTCTGCTCGAGCACCGCATCGATGAAGAGCGTGTCGGCCGGTTCGGGCTCGTCCGCCCGTGGTGCTATGTCTGCACCGCCGACCTTGTGCGTCTTGGGCGGTAGCGCCGCCCGCTCTCCCACCAGATCCGCGCCACGCGGGTCAGGCAGGTTCGGCGCGCCAGTACGCGGCGACGCAGGACCGGAAGCGGATGTCGGCATGGAAACGATGGAAGCGGTGGAGGGCCCGGGCGGCGATGCGGAGGGACCGCCTGTCGCGCCCGCTGGCACCACCGCCGGCGGCACATTCGTTTCGTGCGTGGCGGAGTGCTCGTTTCTGGGCGAAGAAGAGGCGGGCGAGGTAGGCATGCCTGAGTCTGGTGCAATCGCGGCTTTGTCGTCTATGAAAGATCGCACAAACGATCCATGGCCGCGATCAGTGGCCAGGGCAGCGTACCACGCCAGGCAATGCAGTCAGCTCAGGATGGGACCTTCTTGAGCATCTCGATACCAACCTGGCCGGTTGCGATTTCGCGCAATGCGGTCACGGTCGGCTTGTCCTTTGCATCGACCTTGGGCGTATGGCCCTGCACCAACTGACGGGCGCGGTACGTTGCGGCCAGCGCCAGTTCGAAGCGGTTCGGAATCTGTTTCAAGCAATCTTCGACGGTAATACGCGCCATGAAAACTCCACCTGGTGGCAAATCTTGTTGATATCGATATTTTAGCAGCAGCGTGGCACATGGCCCCGGCAGCCCATTCGGCGCAGGCTCTACCACAGTTTTGCCGATGCACCGGAAAATGCGGGCGCTCGCAGAAACTCAGTGGATGCCCAGTTCGACGAAGAGCTCGCCGTGGCGCGCCTTCTGGGCACCAAAGCGCAGACGCGTGGCCTGCACCACCGTGCGCAGTTCTGCCAGCGCGGTGCCAAAGTCTTCGTTGATGATCACATAGTCGGCATCGGGTGCGTGGGCCATCTCCGAGCCGGCGGCGAGCAGACGGCGCACGATCACGTTCGGTTCGTCCTGGCCGCGCTTCTTCAGGCGATCTTCCAGTGCCGTGAGCGACGGCGGCAGAATGAAGATCTCGACCGCGTTGGCGAAGCGCTGGTGCACCTGCTGTGCACCCTGCCAGTCGATCTCGAGCAGCACATCGGTGCCGGCGCGCATCTGCTCTTCGATCCACACGCGTGAAGTGGCGTAGTAGTTACCATGGACTTCCGCCCATTCGAGGAACTCACCGCGATCCCGACACGCCTTGAATTCCTCCACGGTCATGAAGTTGTATTCGCGGCCGTGCTGCTCGCCTGGGCGCG
>JAGWNU010000057.1 GCA_028871175.1 Burkholderiaceae bacterium
ACCATCGCGCGGGCTGTCTGCGTGGCCTTGTTGAAGTCGTCCGACGCACCCGTGCTGATGAGGTTCAGGAACAGCTCTTCCGCCACGCGGCCGCCGAACAGAATGGCCAGACGGTCGAGCAGATAGTCCTTCGAATACGTTTCGTTGTCGTGCTCCGGCAACTGCCAGGTCACGCCGAGCGCGCGGCCGCGCGGAATGATCGTGACCTTGTGGACCGGATCGGCCTTCGGCAACAGCTTGGCGACGACGGCGTGCCCGGCTTCGTGATAAGCCGTCGCCCGCTTCGCTTCTTCGCGGATCACGGCCGACTTGCGCTCCGGACCCATGAAGATCTTGTCCTTCGCATCTTCGAAGTCCTGCATGTCGACCACGCGCTTGTTACGACGTGCGGCAAACAGTGCAGCTTCGTTGACCAGGTTGGCCAGATCAGCGCCCGAGAAGCCCGGCGTACCACGCGCCAGCACCGATGCATCAACGTCGTTGCCGATCGGCACCTTCCGCATGTGCACCTTGAGAATCTGCTCGCGGCCGCGAATGTCGGGCAGCCCAACATAGACCTGACGGTCGAAACGGCCGGGGCGCAGCAGCGCCTTGTCGAGCACGTCGGCACGGTTGGTTGCCGCGATCACGATGACGCCCGAATTGGCCTCGAAGCCATCCATCTCGACCAGCATCTGATTCAGGGTCTGCTCGCGCTCGTCGTTACCGCCGCCCATGCCGGCGCCACGATGACGGCCGACCGCGTCGATTTCATCGATGAACACGATGCACGGCGCCTGCTTCTTGGCATTTTCGAACATGTCGCGCACACGGGCAGCGCCCACGCCGACGAACATTTCAACAAAGTCCGAGCCCGAGATGCTGAAGAACGGCACCTTGGCTTCACCGGCGATCGCACGTGCCAGCAACGTCTTGCCGGTCCCCGGAGGGCCGACCAGCAATACACCACGGGGGATGCGGCCGCCCAGCTTCTGGAATTTCTGAGGATCCTTCAGGAAGTCGACCAGCTCGACAACCTCTTCCTTCGATTCGTCGCAACCGGCCACGTCCGCAAACGTGACGCTGTTGTTGTTCTCGTCGATCAAGCGCGCTCGCGACTTGCCGAACGAGAACGCACCGCCTTTCCCGCCGCCCTGCATCTGCCGCATCATGTAGAACCAGAACACGATGATCAGCAACGTCGGGCCAAGGTAGTAAAGCGCGGTCAGGAGCACGCCCTGCTCTTCTTCGGCCTTGCCGGTCACCTGCACGCCGTACTTCATCAAGTCGCCGACCATCCAGATGTCGCCCGGCGAGATGAGGGAATACTTGTTGCCCTCGTTGGGTGTGACCAACAACGTACGGCCCTGGACTTCGACGCGCTTGATCTTGCCGCCCTTCGCGTCATCCATGAATTGCGAGTACGTCACACCCTCCTGGGTGCGAGGCTTGTCGAACTGCTTGAAGACGGTGAACAGCACCAAGGCAATCACCAGCCAGATGGCCGCCTTCTGAAACCAGTTGTTATTCAAGGCGAGACTCCTTTAGAAATGCCTTGACGGGATGCTTGGCATTGTAATGCACGGGCACCGTCGCGGGTTGATTGCCCGCAAGACAGCCGACCGGCGCCCACATGATTGAGGACGCCCTTTCTGAGTAACGTCCGTCAGCCCGCATGCTTGAGCTGCCGACCAAGCAGGAAGGTCTCGGACGATTTGTCGCGGGAGGCCTTCGGCTTGCGCGGCGCCACGATCTTGAAATGGCGCTTGAACATCTCGACGATCTGACTATAGCCGCTGCCGTGAAAACATTTGATCAACAGCGCGCCCTCGGGTTTCAGGTGCGCCATGGCAAACTCCACGGCCAACTCGGCGATGTGCTCCATGCGCGCGGCATCTGCCGACGCTACTCCTGACAGGTTGGGGGCCATATCGGACAAAACAAGGTCCACTTTGCCGCCGCCGGTGGCTTCAAGCACAATTTCTTCCAGTTGCCGGAAAACGCCTTCCTCGCGGAAGTCACCTTGGATGAAGGCGACATCGGCGATCGGCTCCATCGGCAGGATGTCGATGGCGACGATGGCGCCATCAATGCGCCCGTCCTTGGCCCGTGGCGACGCAGCCAGCTTGTTGCGCACATACTGGCTCCAGCTGCCCGGCGCAGCACCCAGGTCGACGATGACCTGGCCCGGCTTGATCAGCTTATCCTGCTCGTCGATCTCCTTGAGCTTGTAGGCGGCGCGCGCGCGATAGCCTTCGCGCTGCGCCAGCTTCACGTACGGATCGTTGATATGGTCGTGCAGCCACGACTGGTTGAACTTGTTCTTTGCCATTGAATTGGTTGC
The DNA here is from genome assembly GCA_028871175.1 of Burkholderiaceae bacterium. Classification (GTDB taxonomy): domain Bacteria; phylum Pseudomonadota; class Gammaproteobacteria; order Burkholderiales; family Burkholderiaceae; genus Ralstonia; species Ralstonia condita. Next base: position 2,324 of record JAGWNU010000057.1, read on the forward strand.
AATATCGTCCCAACATCGCGCCAAACATGGCGGCCAGGACTGATTTTGGCGGATAATACGCGCCGTTTGTCCTTTTGCGCGATCTCGCCTTCATTTATGCCCGCCCTGAGCCTCACCCCTGCCCAACGATCGGAACTGCGCTCGGAAGCGCACGCGTTGAACCCGGTCGTCATCATTGGTGCGGAGGGCCTCACCAAGGCCGTTCTGGCCGAAATCGACCGCTCCCTGGCTGCCCACGGGCTGATCAAGATTCGGGTGTTCGGCGATGACCGCGAAGCACGCATCGAACTTTACGACACCATCTGCGCGCGCCTGCAGGCCGCGCCCGTGCAGCACATCGGCAAGCTGCTGGTGATCTGGCGCGAAGGCCCGGCGTATTTGAAGGAAAACCAGCCGCGAGACCTCAAGCCGCCGCGCAAGACCTCCGTTGGCGCCGGTCCGCGTTCGGTCACCGTGCGCAAACCCAACCCGAACAGCGCACGCCGCCCGAAGCCGGTACGCCTGAGCGTGCTCGGCAACGAACGCGTCACGGCGGGCGGCAACGTCAAACGCGCAAAACCGCGTCAATCCAGCCAGAAGAAGAAGGCGCTGTCATGACGCCGAGCGGCGCCGAAAACGACCGGCTTTCTAGCCGGTCTTTTTTTTGTTCAAGCCGGATGCCGGATACCGGCCGCCTTCCAGATGAGCACGAGGCCCAGCAGGCTTTGCACCAGGTAAAACACGCTCGACACGCCGTGCAGCATGCCAAACCGGGCGCGATACGGCGAATCGCCCACCGCGACGCCAAGCGCATCCGCCTGCTCGCGCAGCGACGCCATGAACGGCTGCAGGCCGAAATAGCCGACCAGCACACACAACAGCATGGCCAGCACCAGCCAGCGCAAGCGCTTGTACCCGGTCAGCCCGCGCCGAACCTGCGCCGTGGCAGCCAGCAGCATCAGGCAGCCCGTCGCCAAACCGATCCACGCCTCTGCGTGGAACAGCCGGCCGGCGATCGAACCGGCCAGTTGACGGTCGTCCAGCATGGCAAACAGCGTCGGCGCGACGACATAGCCGATCGTCCAGAGCGAGCCGCACCAGACCGTGGCAAGCAACTGGAAGAAGCGCTGCGGCATGGTTGGTGGCTCCGGGTGCGTATTACAGATACTTGACCGCAACGACTTCGTACTCGCGCTCGCCGCCCGGGGCGACGACGGTGGCGACGTCGCCCTCGAACTTGCCGATCAGGGCGCGAGCGATCGGCGAGCTGATCGAAATCTTGCCACTTTCCAGATCCGCTTCGTCATCGCCGACGATCTGATAGGTGACGGGCTTGCCGGAATCCAGGTCTTCGAGGTCGATGGTGGCGCCGAACACGACACGGCCATCGGCATCGAGCGAGGCCGGATCAATGATCTGCGCGGCGGCCAGTTTGGATTCGATTTCCATGATGCGACCTTCGATGAAGCCCTGACGCTCCTTGGCGGCATCGTAGTCGGCGTTTTCGGACAGGTCGCCCTGGGCACGTGCCTCGGCGATCGCGTTGACGACGGCCGGACGCTCCTTGGTCTTCAGACGTTGGAGTTCGTCTTTCAGCATCTCGGCACCGCGTTTGGTAATTGGAATGGTGCTCATGTTGAGTAATTCGGAATCGCAAAAAAATCAGCCGCAGCAAAGCGGGAGGGCGCGTAGCGCACACCCGCCTGACGGCGGCTGTCGTTGTTTTGACACGGACGCTGTAGTTTAGGCGAACCGCCCGGAGGCGGCAACTGCCCTCCCCCGGCGGGTCCGCTGCGACGCTATGTCGCGCCGCGAGGTCTCAGCACTGACCTTACAGCGTGGCGTGGAGCCCCTGCAGATCGTACACGTCCAGATTCTGCATGTGCTTCAGGCCCTCCACCGCAGCGCGCGCGCCGGCGATGGTCGTGTAGTACGTCACGCGGTTGGCCAGCGCAGCCGTCCGGATGGAGCGCGAATCCGCAATCGCGGCGCGCGTCTCGTCGACCGTCGTGAACACGAGCGCCAGCTCGTTGTTCTTGATCATGTCGACGATGTGCGGGCGGCCATCCTTGACCTTGTTCACCACACGCACCGGAATGCCGGCAGCTTCGATGGCCGAGGCGGTGCCACGCGTTGCCACGATCGGATAGCCAAGCGTATGCAGGGCCCGGGCGACCTCGACGGCCTGCGGCTTGTCGCTGTCCTTGACCGTCATCAGCACGGTGCCCTTTTCGGGCAGGCGCGAACCGGCGGCGAGCTGGCTCTTGAAGAGCGCCTCGCCAAACGTCTTGCCCACACCCATCACCTCGCCGGTGGAGCGCATTTCCGGTCCAAGCACCGGGTCGACACCCGGGAACTTGTTGAACGGGAAGACGGCTTCCTTGACGCTGTAGTACGCCGGCACGACTTCCTTGTCGATGCCCTGCGAATCGAGCGACTGGCCTGCCATGCAACGCGCAGCCACCTTGGCCAACGAAACGCTGGTGGCCTTCGAGACATACGGCACTGTGCGCGATGCACGCGGGTTCACTTCCAGCACGTAGACGATGTCTTCGCCGCCCTTTCGCTGGATCGCGAACTGTACGTTCATCAGGCCGACCACGTTCAGCGCCTTGGCCATTGCGGCGGTCTGGCGCTTGAGCTCATCGACGGTGGCTTGCGACAGCGAGTACGGCGGCAGCGAGCAAGCCGAGTCGCCCGAGTGCACGCCAGCCTGCTCGATGTGCTCCATCACGCCGCCGATGAACACGCGCTTGCCGTCGGAGAGGCAATCCACGTCGCATTCGATGGCGTCGTTCAGGAAGCGGTCGAGCAGCACGGGGCTGTCGTTCGACACCTTCACGGCCTCGCGCATGTAGCGCTCGAGGTCGCGCGGCTCATGCACGATTTCCATCGCGCGGCCACCCAGCACGTACGACGGACGCACCACCAGCGGGTAGCCGATTTCTTCGGCCAGCTTGAGCGCTTCGTCTTCGGCACGCGCGGTGCGGTTGGGCGGCTGGCGCAGGCCCAGCTCGTGCAGCAGCTTCTGGAAGCGCTCACGGTCTTCGGCCGCGTCGATCATGTCCGGCGACGTGCCGATGATGGGCACGCCATTGGCTTCCAGGTCGAGCGCGAGCTTCAGCGGCGTCTGGCCACCGTATTGCACGATCACGCCGACCGGCTTTTCCTTGTCGACGATCTCGAGCACGTCTTCTAGCGTCACCGGCTCGAAGTACAGGCGGTCGGACGTGTCGTAGTCGGTCGAGACGGTTTCCGGGTTGCAGTTGACCATGATGGTCTCGTACCCGTCTTCGCGCAGTGCCAGCGCGGCATGCACGCAGCAGTAGTCGAACTCGATGCCTTGGCCGATCCGGTTCGGGCCACCGCCCAGCACCATGATCTTCTTGTTGCTGGTCGGCTCGGCTTCGCACTCGCCGTGCTCGGCCTCATAGGTCGAGTACAGATACGCGGTGTTGGTGGCGAATTCGGCCGCGCAGGTGTCCACGCGCTTGTAGACCGGGCGGACCTTTTCGGCGATACGCTTCTCACGCACGGCCTTGGAAGTCGTCTTCATCAGCTTGGCCAAGCGGCGGTCGGAGAAGCCCTTCTGCTTGAGCAGACGCAGCTCGGCAGCCGACAGGCTATCCAGCGTGCGCGCCTTGACCAGCGCTTCGGTCTTGACGATGTCTTCGATCTGCGCGAGGAACCACGGGTCGATGGACGTCTCTGCGTAGACCTCGTCGATCGACAGGCCCAGGCGGAATGCGTCACCCAGGTACCAGATGCGGTCCGGACCGGCTTCGCCGATCTCTTCGATGATTTCGTCGCGATCGGTGGACTTTTCGTCCAGGCCATCCACACCGACTTCCAGGCCGCGCAGCGCCTTCTGGAACGATTCCTGGAAGGTCCGCCCCATGGCCATCACCTCGCCCACGGACTTCATCTGCGTGGTCAGGTGGCTGTCGGCCTGCGGGAATTTTTCGAACGCGAAACGCGGCACCTTGGTGACCACGTAGTCGATCGACGGCTCGAACGACGCCGGGGTCGCACCACCGGTGATCTCGTTCTTCAGCTCGTCCAGCGTGTAACCCACGGCCAGCTTGGCAGCAACCTTGGCGATCGGGAAACCGGTGGCCTTGGAAGCCAGCGCGGAGGAGCGCGACACACGCGGGTTCATCTCGATCACGATCATCCGGCCATCCTTCGGATTGATCGAGAACTGTACGTTCGAGCCGCCGGTATCCACGCCGATCTCGCGCAGCACGGCCAGCGAGGCGTTACGCAGGATCTGGTATTCCTTGTCGGTCAGCGTCTGTGCCGGGGCCACGGTGATGGAGTCACCGGTGTGGATACCCATCGGGTCCAGGTTTTCGATCGAGCAGACGATGATGCAGTTGTCGGCCTTGTCGCGCACGACTTCCATCTCGTATTCCTTCCAGCCGAGCAGCGACTCTTCGATCAGCAGCTCGTTGGTCGGCGAGAGGTCGAGACCGCGCTTGCAGATCTCTTCGAATTCTTCGCGATTGTATGCAATGCCGCCGCCCGTGCCGCCCAGCGTGAACGACGGACGGATGACGATCGGGTAGCCGCTCGTGCCGGTTTCCTTGGCGATCTGCGACTGCACGGCCACGGCTTCGTCCATCGAATGCGCAATGCCGGACTTGGCCGAACCCAGGCCGATCTTGGTCATCGCGTCCTTGAACTTCTGCCGGTCTTCGGCCTTGTCGATGGCCTCGGGCGATGCGCCGATCAGCTCGACGTTGTACTTCTTCAGCACGCCGTGGCGGTGCAAGTCCAGCGCGCAGTTCAGCGCGGTCTGGCCGCCCATGGTCGGTAGGATCGCGTCGGGGCGTTCCTTGGCGATGATGCGCTCGACGACTTCCCAGGTGATCGGCTCGATGTAGGTCACGTCGGCCGTGTTGGGGTCGGTCATGATCGTGGCCGGGTTGCTGTTGACCAGGACCACCTTGAAGCCTTCTTCACGGAGCGCCTTGCAAGCCTGCGCGCCGGAGTAATCGAATTCACACGCCTGGCCGATGATGATCGGACCCGCGCCGATGATCAGGATGGTTTTGATATCTGTACGTTTTGGCATAACCCGCTCGATTCGATTAATTCAGTGTGGCCGTCGCCAGCTTGGCGGAAAAGCCGATAAACATGGCGCCGACGCCGCTGCTCATACCAGCAGACAAACGTCGTCGCGCGCGGAACGCCGCGGCCAGCCGCGCGCCCACGAAGATGATGGTGGTCAGGTACAGGAAGCTGCAGATCTGGCAGACCAGCCCCAGCACGACGAACGACACCACCGGCAGCGCGTAGTGGGGGTCGACGAACTGGATGAAGAACGAGATGAAGAACAGGATCGCCTTCGGGTTCAGCAGGCTGATGATCAGCGCCTTCTTGAAGGGATGCGATTCATCGGCCGGGACCGCATTCTGTTCGACGGACCCGCTGGCCTTGCGCGCGCGCCAATTGCGCACAGCGCCACGCAGCATCTGCAGACCGATCCACGCAAGGTACGCCGCACCGATGTACTTCACGACGTAGAACAGCGCCGGACTCGCCTTCAACAGCGAAGCCACGCCCGCTGCCGACAACACCATCAGGATGGCATCGCCCAGAAACACGCCGCACGCACCCTGGTAGCCCGCGCGCACACCGCGTCGAGCCGCCACCGACAGCACGTACATCGAGTTCGGCCCCGGCAGCAGCACGATGAAGATCGTGCCGAGCAGGAAGGTCCAGAACTCGGTGATGCCGAAGTGGGCGAGCATGAAGGCGTTCATGACGATGCGATCTCGTAGGCTTTACTGCTTGGCTGCGTCCATCGCCGCGGTGAAGCGGTCGAACAGATACGCGATGTCGTGCGGACCGGGCGACGCCTCCGGGTGACCCTGGAAACAGAACGCCGGGCGGTCGGTCAGCTCGAAGCCCTGCAGCGTGCCGTCAAACAGCGAAACGTGCGTCACGCGCGCATTGGCCGGCAGCGATTCGGGGTCCACTGCAAAGCCGTGGTTCTGCGAAGTGATGACCACGCGGCCATCCTGCAGATCCTTGACGGGGTGGTTCGCGCCATGGTGGCCGGTCTTCATCTTGAGCGTCTTGGCACCGACGGCCAGGCCCATGATCTGGTGACCCAGGCAGATCCCGAACGTCGGGATACGACGCGCCAGGAATTCCTTCGTGGCGTTGATGGCGTAGTCACACGGTTCCGGGTCGCCGGGGCCGTTGGAGAGGAACACGCCGTCCGGGTTGTAGGCCAGCACATCGGCTGCGCTGGTTTGCGCCGGCACCACCGTCACGCGGCAGCCGCGCTCGGCCAGCATGCGCAGGATGTTGAACTTGACGCCGAAGTCATACGCGACCACGTGATACTTCGGGGCTTCCTGCTTGCCGTAGCCGCGGCCCAGCGCCCATTCGGTCTGGGTCCATTCGTACGGTTGGGTCACGGATACGACCTTTGCCAGATCCATCCCCGAGAGACCTGGGAACGAACGCGCGAGGTCGATAGCCTTCTGGACGTTGTCTTCGCCCGCCAGGATGCAGCCATTCTGGGCACCCTTCTCGCGCAAGATGCGCGTCAGTTTGCGGGTATCGATGCCGGCAATGGCGACAACCTTCTCACCCTTCAGGTAATGCGAGAGCGAGTGTTCCTTGCGGAAGTTGGACGCGAGGATCGGCAGATCCTTGATGATGAGGCCGGCGGCATGGACTTTCGTAGCTTCGACGTCCTCACGGTTCACGCCAACGTTACCGATGTGCGGGTACGTGAGCGTGACGATCTGGCGCGAGTAGCTCGGATCGGTAAGGATTTCCTGATAGCCGGTGATGGCGGTGTTAAACACCACTTCGCCGATCGTATGACCGGCCGCACCGATGGAATAGCCACGAAAGACCGTGCCGTCTGCAAGCGCGAGGATGGCGGGCGGGAAAGACGGCAACACGGGTAGCTCCTGCTGGATTCACCCTGTGCCAACCTGAACGCCTTGTGCGCCATGCGGAATTCCGGCTGCGCGGAATCCGGCCGTTTGCACGTCGAAGCCGGGGCAAGACTCACCGGGAAACGAGGCAGACAGGGCGATGGGCGGGAGGTAGGAAGCGGTAGGCGCTAGGGTGAGGGGTTTCTGAACTCAAACCTGAAAATTATACCCCGACACCGCAAAAAACTCAATAAAAGGAAGGACTTATCGGCGGGCCGTCCGTCGATTGTGCAGGTTCGCCGTACCCGCCAGCCTCGCCACAGGCTGGCGCCGGCTTCACTTCTTGTGACCGCGCTAGCCCTGCATCGCGGCCTGAACCTGAGCCAGCGCGGTCGGATCTTCGATGGTGGTCAGGTCGCCAGGGTCGCGCCCCTCGGCCACCGCCTGCATCGCCCGCCGCAGCAGCTTCCCGGAACGCGTCTTGGGCAGTGCGTTGACAAAAAACACGCGCGAAGGCCGCGCCACCGCGCCCAATTGCGCTTCGACCGTTCGCATGAGCTCGCCCTCCAGCGCGATGCGGTCGGCAGGTTCAGCCACGCGCGACGCATCGCGCACGATGGCAAACCCCATCGCCACCTGCCCCTTGAGCTGGTCAGCCACGCCTACCACCGCCACCTCGGCGATGGCCGGATGTGAAGACAGGCTTTCTTCGATCTCGCGCGTGCCCAACCGGTGGCCAGCCACGTTGATCACGTCGTCGGTGCGGCCGAGGATCGTGACGTACCCCTCTTCGTCACGCACGCCCCAGTCAAAGCTCGAATAGATGTGCCGCCCCGGGAAAGCCGACCAGTACGTCTTCAGGAAGCGCGCGTCATCACCCCAGACGGTCGTCATGCAGCCCGGCGGCAGTGGCGCCGCGACCGCCAGCAGGCCCTTTTCGCCGGGCGGGCACGGCTGGCCTGTCGTCTCGTCCAGGATGTCGAGCTTGTAGCCATAGACCGGGAAGCCCGGCGAGCCGAGCTTTTGCGTCGAGGGCTCCACCCCCTGCGGGATGGCCAGCATTGGCCAGCCGGTCTCGGTCTGCCAGTAGTTGTCGACGATGGGCTTCTGCAGCGCCTCGCCGATCCAGCTCGCGGTCGGTTCGTCCAGCGGCTCGCCGGCCAGGAAGAGGCGACGCAGACTCGAGAGATCGTGGCGCTGCAGCAGCGCCGGATCCTGCTTCTTGAGCACGCGGATGGCCGTCGGCGCTGTGAACATGATGTTCACGCGGTATTGCTCAACGATGCGCCACCAGATCGCGCCGTCGGGGCGAATGGGCGTGCCTTCGTACATGACCGTCGTCAAGCCCGCGAGCAGCGGCGCGTACACGATGTAGCTGTGCCCGACCACCCAGCCCACGTCGGAAGCGGTAAACATCGTCTCGCCCGCCTTCGCGCCGAAAATGAGCGGAATCGAGGCGGCCAGCGCCACGGCATAGCCTCCTGTGTCGCGCTGCACGCCCTTCGGCTTGCCCGTCGTGCCCGACGTATAAAGGATGTACGACGGTTCGCTCGACTCCATCCATTCGCATGGCACATCGGCCTCGGCGTGCTGCGCAGCCAAGGCGGCGTAGTCGACATCTCGCGCGTTGTGCGGCATCGGGGCGAGCTTGCGGTCGACCAGCAGCACGCGCTCGGGCTTATGCGCCGCCATGTCAATCGCCGCATCGAGCAGCGGCTTGTATTCGACCACCTTGCCCGCACGGGAGCCCGCGTCCGCGCTGACGATCACGCGCGGCGTGGCATCGTCGATGCGTGTGGCCAAGCTGTTCGACGCAAAGCCGCCGAACACGACGGAATGGATCGCACCGATACGCGCACAGGCCAGCATCGCAAACGCGGCCTCGGGAATCATCGGCAGGTAGATCAGCACGCGGTCGCCGCGCTTGACGCCCAGCGCCTGCAGGCTCGCCGCCATGCGGTTGACCTCGCGATGGAGCTGGCGATACGTGTACGTGGTCTCGATCCCGGTTTCGGTCGAGACATACACCAGTGCAGCCTGCTCGCCGCGCGTGGCGAGATGCCGGTCGACGGCGTTGTGGCACAGATTGGTGCGCCCCCCGACAAACCATCGGGCAAACGGCAAGTGTGAGTCGTCGAGTACCGCCGAATACGGCGTTTGCCAATCGATGCGCTTGGCCTGCTCGCCCCAGAAACCGGCGGGGTCATCGATGGAGCGCTGATACAGCGCACGGTATGCGGCGGACATGGGCATGACGTTGTCTCCTGGCCATCGTGGGCGACGGCTCGATTGGGATGTGCTGGATACGGCTACTCTGGCGCAACGAACTTACGCAGGTCTTACCGCACCCCAAAACGCGAAACGGCGCCCCGCGGGACGCCGTTTCATGTTGCCGGGCTTCAGCGCTTCTTGCGCTTGGCCGACGGGCTCGCTACGTGCTTTGCCTTCGCCACCGGCTTTCCGGCCACCTTTGCGACCGGCACGCGCACAGTTGCAGCCGTGGCACGGGCCCCGCCGGCCGATACGCGGACGACCCGCACACGGCCCGCGCCGCGCGCCGGCGGCAGCATCAGCACCACATTACGCCCGCGGGGGATGGCGTCACCCGGCAGCTGATTCCACGCGCGGATCTGAGCGACCGACACGCCATAGCGTCGCGACAGGCCCGCCACGGTATCGCGCTTGCCTGCACGCACCACCACGCGCCGCAGATCGGGCATATCCGGCTCGACCGCCATGGTGGCGTTTTCTGCCAGTTCCGGGCTGATGTCGGGAGCGTCTTCCTTCGCGCCGTCGGCACGCGGCACGACGACGGTGGAGCCCGCCTTCAGGCGCATACCCTTGGGGATCCGGTTGATCTCGCGGATGGTGTCAGGGTCGACCTTGAGCCGTGCCGCCAGCGCCTCCACGCGCTCGCGGTTGCCGACGGTCACCGCCGTCCAGCTGGACAGCCCGCCGTGATACGTGTTGAGGTTGTATTGGAACGTCTCGGCGTTGTCGTACGGCAGCAGGATCTGCGGGTTGGACGCGCCCAGGATCACCGGCCGGTTGAACGACGGGTTCAGCGCCTTGAACTCGTCCATCGGCAGATTCGCGAGCCGCGCCGCCAGTGCCACGTCGATGTCACGAGACGTCGTGACGGTCACAAAGTACGGATGGTTCGGGATGTCCGGCAGCGTGATGCCGTATCGCTCCGGGTTGGCGATGATGTTCTTCACCGCCTGCAGCTTGGGCACATACATGCGCGTCTCGGCGGGCATGTTCAGGTTGACGTAGTCCGTCGCCAGACCTGCCGCCTGGTTGCGCGCGACTGCCTTTGCCACCGAGCCCTCCCCCCAGTTGTAGGCGGCAAGCGCGAGCTGCCAGTCACCGAACTGGTCATGCAGCTTGGAGAGATAGTCCAGCGCAGCGTCGGTCGAGGCCAGCACGTCGCGGCGCTCATCCTGAAAGACGTTCTGCTTGAGGTTGTAGGTCTTGCCGGTGCTCGGGATGAACTGCCACATCCCGGCCGCCTTGGCGCTCGACACTGCCTGCGGGTTGAACGCGCTTTCCACGAACGGCAGCAAGGCCAGTTCCGTGGGCATGTTGCGCCGCTCCAATTCTTCAACGATGTGATACAGGTAGCGGTTCGAGCGCTCCACCATGCGGCGGAAGGCTTCGGGGCGCTGTGCATACCAATCGGTGCGATCGTCCACTGCCGAGCTTTGCAGGTCGGGCATGGAGAAGCCTTGGCGAATGCGCGCCCAAAGATCCTTGGCCGGCCCTTTCAGGGAGGCCACGGGCTGCTGATCGACATTGACAACCGGCGCCTTTTGGCCGGATGCGGAAGAGGCGCTTGTGCTGGCGGTGTCGGCGTTCGGCGCGGGGGCCGTGGCACAGGCCGCGAGTAGCAGGCTGAGCACAGATGCCGCAAGAAGTCGCACGGATCGCATCAAGTTCTGAGAGGTTGGTACCGAAAATTGCCCCAGATAGTATGAAACGCATCCCGCCGCGTCAACCCGCGTTCACCCGGCGCTTGCCCCGGCAACGAATGAGTGGCGCACGCGTTGGCAGTCCGCGCGCCCAGCATTTTCAACGAAAGCTGTTCTTCCACTCCCGCAGGGCAGCGAACACCGCAACCGGGTCGGCTGCATCGATTCCAGCCTGCCGGGCCACTGCCCGCGCAACGTCAGGCTCGTCCGAACGCATGAACGGATTGGTCGCGCGCTCGTGGCCGACTGTGGTGGGCACGGTCGCGCGGCCCTCGGCCCGCAACGCCGTCACCTCATCCTCCCAGGCCGCCAACGGGGCATTGCCCGGCTCGACCGCGCGGGCAAAACGCACGTTCGACGCGGTGTATTCGTGCGCGCAGTACACACGCGTGTCCGGCGCCAGGGCAGCCAGCTTGGCCAGCGACGCGCGCATCTGCGCGGGCGTGCCCTCGAAGAGCCGGCCGCAGCCCGTGGCAAACAGGGTATCGCCGCAGAACAGGCTGGCCGGCGCATCGTTGCCCGAGAGCTCGCTGACATAGGCGACATGCCCCTTCGTGTGACCGGGCACGTCGATGACGCGAAATGTCGCCGCCGGGTGCGCAAGCGTGACGACATCCCCCTCGCGCACTGCCTGCGTGCGGCACGGAATCGACTCATCAGCCGGGCCGACCACCGGCAACGGCGTGCCATCGGGGCGCTCCGGATATGCCGCGACCAGCTCGCGCACCCCGCCCACGTGATCGCCGTGATGATGTGTGATTACAATGGCACCGAGCGCGAGACCGCGCTCTTGCAGAAAGCGCAGCACCGGTTGCGCGTCGCCCGGATCGACGACGGCAGCCACGCGGCCATCGTGAAGTGCCCAAATATAATTGTCGGAAAACGCAGCGATCGCCTCTACGGCAAGCGGCACACCACCCTGGACCATGCCCGACTCCTCTAACGATCGTCGCATTATAGATTGGCACCACTGGCTCGCCTCGCCGCCGGGGCAGTACGTCCTGCGCTGGGAGCAGGCGCAGTTCGACCGTACCGTGGCCGACATGTTCGGCTTTCACGCCTTGCAGCTCGGCCACCCCGGTTTTGGCGCGCTGCGTGAAAACCGCATTCCGCTGATCGCCCGTGTCGTGGACGATATCGATCCGGCCGCCCCGACCGAGACACTGGATTCGATGGACGGGGACCCCGCCGAGGCTGCCGAGACCGCCGAGGGCGAGCACGACCAGACCGCTCCACAGCGCCAGGCTACGCCGCGCGTGATCTGCCGCTACGATGAACTACCCTTTGCCTCGCAAAGTATCGATCTCGTCGCCCTGCCCCATGTGCTTGAATTTACCGACGACCCGCACGAAGTGCTGCGCGAAGTCGCGCGCGTGCTGATGCCCGAAGGGCGACTTGTCATCACCGGCTTCAATCCGCTCAGCCTGTGGGGCATGCGACAGGGCATGCGGCGGCTCGGTACCGAATCGTTCCTGCCGGCACAAAGCCAGATGATTGCCTTCGCGCGCCTGAAAGACTGGCTCAAGCTGCTCGGATTTGATATCGTGCGCGGCCGTTTCGGCTGCTACTGCCCGCCCAACCGCACCGACAAATGGCTGCAGCGCGCGGCGTTCATGGAGAAGGCCGGCGACCGCTGGTGGCCCATTTTCGGCGCAGTCTACATGTTGCAGGCGGTCAAGCGCGTGCGCGGCATGCGGCTGGTCGGCCCCGCCTGGAAGACGCGCAAGGCGTCGGCACTGGTGCCGACCGGCACGCCGGTCGCCACGCCCTCGGGCTCGCATTCGACCAAGACGCCGCCCGCCGCCGCACGTGATGGCCAATCGGGCCTCTGACGCCAGGGCGCCGGCGCTCCACTGACCTATTCCAATCGTTTTCATGCAGGAAGTTACCGTCTACTCCGATGGCGCATGCAAGGGCAACCCCGGCCTGGGCGGCTGGGGCACCGTGCTCGTCTCCGGCAGCCACGAGAAAGAACTCTTCGGCGGCGAAGCCGTCACCACGAACAACCGCATGGAGCTGATGGCCGTCATCGAGGCATTTCGGGCGCTGAAGCGGCCATGCCGGGTGAAGGTCTACACCGATTCGCAATACGTGCAGAAAGGCATCAGCGAGTGGCTGGCCGGCTGGAAGGCGCGCGGCTGGAAAACCGCCGACAAGAAGCCCGTGAAAAACGACGACCTGTGGCGCACGCTCGACGCTTTGGTGGCGCCGCACGAGGTAAGTTGGCACTGGGTAAAGGGGCACGCCGGGCATCCCGGCAACGAACGCGCGGACGCACTGGCCAACAAAGGCGTCGACATGGCGCGCCAAGCTAGCGCCTGAGGCTGCCAAGCGTCCAGGGCACGCGGGTTCAGGCGCTTGTGCCCTTCAGTCGGGCTTGCATTCGCACTTCATCTCGCGTCGCCCGTCCTCGTAGACCACCTCCAGCCGGCACGTAAAGCCCCACAGGCGTACGACGTGCCGCAGCATCTCTTCGTAGTTCGGCCCAAGCGGGCGTCGGTTGCTCTGCAGGTGACGCAGCGTCAATGAGCGATCGCCGCCCACGTCCACGTTGGTCACTTGTATGTTGGGCTCGATGTTGGACAAGTCGTACTGCCCTGCCAACAACTCGCGGATCTTGCGATAACCATCGTCGTCATGGATGGCGGTGACGCGGAGCCTCGCGTCGCGGTCGTCGTCGAGCACGGAGAACAGCTTCAGCTCACGGATCACGCGCGGCGACAGGAACTGCAGCAGGAAGCTCTCGTCCTTGAAGTTACGCATGGCGAAGTCGAGCGTCTTCTGCCAATCACTGCCGGCAATCTCGGGCGCCCAGCGGTAGTCCTCTTCGTCAGGGGATTCGCAAATGCGCCGGATGTCCTGGAACATCAGGAAACCCAGTGTGTACGGGTTCAAGCCGCTGTAGTACGGGCTGTTGAACGGCGGCTGGTAGATCACGTTGGTATGCGCCTGCAGCAGCTCGAGCATGAACGCATCGTTGACGAGTTTCTCGTCGTAGAGCTTGTGCAGGATGGTGTAGTGCCAGAACGTGGCCCAGCCTTCGTTCATCACCTTGGTCTGGCGCTGCGGATAGAAGTACTGCGCGATCTTGCGCACGATGCGCACGATCTCTCGTTGCCACGGCTGCAACTTGGGCGCGTTCTTCTCGATGAAGTACAGCAGGTTCTCTTCCGGCTCCGGCGGAAACTGCGGATCGGGCTCCGGGGCATCGTCGGCAGTTGCCAGCGCGCGTGCGCGGTGCGTGGGCAGCGTACGCCACAGGTCGTTGACCTGTGCTTCAAGATATTTCTCGCGCTCCGCCTGGCGTGCCTGCTCCTCGTTGATCGACAGCTTCTTGGGCCGCCGATAACGATCGACCCCGTAGTTCTGCAACGCATGGCAGGAGTCGAGCAGCAGTTCCACCTCCTGCTCGCCGTAGCGCTGCTCGCATTCGGCCACGTAGTTCTTGGCGAAAAGCAGGTAATCGACGATGGCGTCAGCGTTTGTCCACGTGCGGAACAGGTAGTTGCCCTTGAAGAAGGAGTTGTGGCCGTAGCAGGCATGCGCGATGGTCAGCGCCTGCATCGGCATCGTGTTCTCCTCCATCAGGTAGGCAATGCAGGGGTTCGAGTTGATGACAATCTCGTAGGCCAGCCCCATGAGGCCGCGCTGGTAGCCGCGCTCCGATGCAAGGAAGTGCTTGCCGTACGACCAATGGTTGTAGCCCAGCGGCAGGCCGGACGACGCATAGGCGTCCAGCATCTGCTCGGCGGTGATGATCTCGATCTGGTTCGGATAGGTGTCCAGGCCGAAATCTGCGGCAATCTGGGCGATGCTTTGGTCGTAGCGCCTGATCAGCTCGAAGGTCCATTCCGAGCCCGTAGATAGGTAGGCCATGCTCGTTCCCGTTGGTCCATCACACAGGGTCACAGGTGGCGTGCTCGCCATGGCACACGCTGCCTCTGCACGGCGGCAGTGCCCAGCTGGGAGCAACCTGCTGCAGCCCGATCAGCAATCAGGCGGCGCGCTTCTGAAACAGCTCGTGCAACACCGGATAGATTTCGTCCGCCTTGAGAATGCGCTGCATCGCGAAGTTATCGTGCCCAGCCTTCAACGAAAGATACTCCTCCCACAGGTTCTGCGGCTCCGTGGAGACCACCTCAACATAGGCGTAATACTGCGTCAACGGCAGGATCGACTCGCGCAGGATCTTGGCGCACAGCTCTGAGTCCCCAGCCCAGTTATCTCCATCCGAAGCCTGCGCGCAGTAGATGTTCCATTGGCTGGGCGAATAGCGCTCCTGAATCACTTCCGCCATCAGCTTGAGTGCGCTCGACACAACAGTGCCGCCCGACTCGCGGGAGTGGAAAAAATCCTCCTCATCCACCTCCTTGGCCACCGTGTGGTGGCGGATGAAGACGACGTCGATCCGTTCGTAGTTCCGCTTCAGGAACAGATACAGCAGCATGAAGAAGCGTTTGGCCAGGTCCTTGCGCGACTCGTCCATCGAGCCGGACACGTCCATCACGCAGAACATCACCGCCTGCGCCTGCGGCCGCTTGCGCAGCACGCGATTGTTGTAGCGCAGGTCGAGCTTTTCAATGAACGGCACGCGATCCAGGCAGGAGCGCAGATGGCGCATCTCCTTCATCAGCTCTTGCGCACGTACGCTGTAAGGGCCGTCGTTTTCCAGTTCTTCGTTGTACTGGCCTTCCAGCTCATGCAGCCGACGTTGATATGGGCTGGACAACGCAATGCGGCGACCGAGCGAGCTGCGCATCGTGCGCAGAATCGACAGGTTGGACGGTGTGCCGTCGAGTGAGAACCCCGCGCGCACCTTGCGCACCTCCGCGATCTTGGCAAGGCTGCGCTTGGCGAGATCGGGCAACGCCATGTCTTCGAAAAAGAAGTTGAGAAAATCCTCGCGCGAGAGCGTGAAGATGAAATCGTCTTCGCCCTCGCCCGAGTCGCTGGCCTGCGAGCCTGAACCGCCGCTGCCCTGCTGCGGGCGGTCGAAGCTGTCACCGCGAATGAACTCTTTGTTGCCCGGGTGAACGCCTTCTCGGCGCCCGCCCGAGCCGTGGTGGAACATGGGCTCGGAGATGTCCTTGACCGGAATGGACACCTGCCCGCTCTGCTCGATGTCCATGATCTTGCGACCCGTCACCGCCTTGGCCACCGCGCGGCGGATCTGGTCTCGGTAACGCTTGATGAAGCGTTGCTTGTTGACGGTGCTCTTGCCGCCACCGTTCTCCCGCCGATCGATGATCGTGCCCATGTAACTGCCCTC
>JAGWNU010000300.1 GCA_028871175.1 Burkholderiaceae bacterium
CCATCAAGCTGGTGTCGTGATGCGTGTCTTCATGGCGACCCTGCTTGAGATGCGCTGCTGCTGTCGCTGAGGCGACGGCAGCAGCCATCGAACGAACCGTTTTCCCCAATTGAATCGCATGCCGGCACACGCCGGATTGGACTGAACAGTCATGTACCAATACGACGCTTACGATCACCGCCTTGTCGCAGACCGCGTCGAGCAGTTCCGCGACCAGGTGCGCCGCCGTATCTCGGGCGAACTGACGGAAGAGGAGTTCCTGCCGCTGCGCCTGCAGAATGGTCTGTACTACCAGCGCCACGCTTACATGCTGCGCGTGGCGATTCCGTACGGTCACCTGCGCGCCAAGCAACTGCGCATGCTCAGCCACATCGCCGCCGAGCACGATCGCGGCTACGGGCATTTCAGCACGCGCCAGAACATCCAGTACAACTGGATCAAGCTCGAGGAGGTCCCGGACATCCTTGCCAAGCTGGCATCGGTTGAAATGCATGCGATCCAGACGTCGGGCAACTGCGTGCGCAACATCACGACCGACCAGTTTGCCGGCGTCGCGCAGGACGAGTACGTCGATCCGCGTCCGCTGGCGGAAATCCTGCGCCAATGGTCGACGTTCCACCCCGAGTTTGCCTTCCTGCCTCGCAAGTTCAAGATCGCCCTCTCGGCCACGCGTGAAGACCGTGCGGTCACGCAGCTGCATGACATCGGTGTGTATGTCTACGAAAAGGATGGTCAGACGCTGCTTCGCGTCCTCGCAGGCGGCGGCATGGGCCGTACCCCGATCCTGGGCGCGATCATCAAGGAAGACCTGCCCTGGCAGCACATGCTGTCGTACATCGAAGCGGCCATCCGCGTGTACAACCGCTACGGCCGCCGCGACAACAAGTTCAAGGCGCGCATCAAGATCCTGGTCAAGGCCATCGGCGCCGAAGAATTCGCGCGCCAGGTGGAAGAAGAGTGGCAGGCAACGAAGGATGGCCCGTCGACCATCACGCAGGCCGAGTTCGATCGCGTGGCTCAGTACTTCGTGCCGCCCGCGTATGAAAAGCTGGCCGACACCGATGCCGCCTACGAAAAGGCGCTGCTCGAGAACAAGGCGTTCGCGCGCTGGGTCAGCCGCAACGTGCATGCGCACCGCGTGCCGGGTTATGCGTCGGTGACGCTGTCGCTCAAGCCGGGCGTTGCGCTGCCCCCGGGGGACGCGACGGCCGAGCAGATGTCGCTGGTGGCGGATTGGTCCGAGCGCTTTGGCTTTGGCGAGCTGCGTGTCGCGCACGAGCAGAACCTGATCCTGCCCGATGTGAAGAAGCACGACCTGTTCGCGCTGTGGCAACTGGCCAAGGAGCATGGCATGGCTACCGCCAACATCGGCCTGCTGACCGACATCATTGCGTGCCCCGGCGGCGATTTCTGCTCGCTGGCCAACGCCAAGTCGATCCCCATCGCGCAGGCGATCCAGGCGCGCTTCGACAACCTCGATTACGTATACGACCTGGGCGAGCTGTCGCTCAACATCTCCGGCTGCATGAACTCATGCGGACACCACCACGTCGGCAACATCGGCATTCTGGGCGTCGACAAGAACGATGAGGAGTGGTACCAGGTGTCGCTCGGCGGCGCGCAAGGCAACGACTCCGCATTGGGCAAGGTGATTGGTCCTTCGTTCAAGGCCGAAGAAATGCCCGACGTGATCGAGCGCATCATCGATACGTTCGTCGCTCACCGCACGGAAGACGAGCTGTTCATCGACACCTACAACCGCATCGGCATGGCTCCGTTCAAGGAACGCGTCTATGTCCGTGAAGCTGCCTAAGCCGAGGGAATGAACATGAGCAAGATCATCAAGCTGCTGAACGGCGCACCGCAAATCGTGGCCGATGACTGGACTGTGCTGCGCGTGCCCGAGGGTGGCGAGCTGACGCAGGCCGATGTCGATGCCGCCGCGCATGCCATCGTGCCGCTCGCCTACTGGGCAGCCAACCGCGACGCGCTGCTCGGCCGCGCCCGCGCTGGCACGCTGGCCGTGTGGCTCGCACCAGACGACGAGCCGTTCGCGCTGGAGGCTGACCTGCCGAACCTGCCGCTGGTGGCGGTGGATTTCCCGGTCTTTCGTGACGGCCGCGGCTACAGCACCGCGTTCCTGCTGCGCCAGCGCCTGGGCTTTACGCGTGAGTTGCGCGCCATTGGCGACGTGCTGCGCGATCAGCTCGACTTCATGCGCCGTTGCGGTTTTGACGCCTACGCCGTGCGTGCAGACAAGAACATCGACGACGCACTGAATGGCTTTGGCGAGATCAGCGTGCGCTATCAAGGCGCCGTCGACGAGCCGCGCCCGCTGTTCCGCCGCGAGCGTGCTGTCCAGGAGGCCGCGTGAGCCTGAGTGACGCACAAGAAGGCCAAGAGATCGCCGTGTCCGAAGTGCCGGTGTCCGCAATCGGGCGCCCCGTGCTGTGGGCGCGCCCCGTCTACACCGGCACGGCGGAAGCCCTGGTCGCCAAGGAAGCTGCGCTGTTTGAGCGCCTGGCCGAGATTGCCGCCAAGCACGGCGTGGCGAAGTTCGCCACCAGCCTGGCCGCCGAAGACATGGTCGTGACAGATGCCATCCTGCGCAGCCCCGAAGCCGTACGCGCGCACCTGCCGATCTTCACGCTGCAAACTGGGCGCCTGCATGCCGAAACACTCGCGATGCTCGACCGCATCCGCGCGCACTACGGTTATGCGATCGAGCAGTACACACCGGACGCTCGCGCGGTGGAAGCCTACGTGCGCGACCATGGACTCAACGCGTTCTACGACAGCATCGAGCTGCGCAAGGCCTGCTGCAACATCCGCAAGGTGGTGCCGCTGAACCGCGCACTGAAAGACGCCGACGCATGGCTCACGGGCCAGCGCCGCGAGCAGGCTGTCACTCGTGCCGACCTGCCGTTTGCCGAAGACGACACCGCGCGCGGCATCGCCAAGTACAACCCGCTGTTCGACTGGTCCGAGGCCGAAGTCTGGGCTTACCTCGAGCAGCACAACGTGCCGACCAACGCGCTGCATGACAAGGGCTATCCGAGTATCGGCTGCGAGCCTTGCACGCGCGCGGTGCGTGCCGGCGAGGACGTGCGTGCCGGCCGGTGGTGGTGGGAATCGCGCGACAGCAAGGAATGCGGTCTGCATGCGGCAAATGCGGTGACAAATTCGGCGACGGATCTGTCGCAAAAGAATTGAGCGAAAGCGAAGGAAGAATCATGGGAGTGATGAGCGAGATCCCCGGCACGGCGCTGAAGCCTGTGCAGAACGAACACCTCGACTGGCTCGAAGCCGAGTCGATCTACATCATCCGCGAGGTGGTGGCCGAGTGCCGCAACCCGGCGCTGCTGTTCTCGGGCGGCAAGGATTCAATCGTCATGCTGCATCTGGCGCTCAAGGCATTCCGCCTGGGCGATCGCAAGATCGAACTGCCGTTCCCGCTGGTGCACATCGACACGGGGCACAACTAC
>JAGWNU010000301.1 GCA_028871175.1 Burkholderiaceae bacterium
TGCGTGACTTTCTCGGCAGCTTCAACTTCCGCGGCGATATGGCGACCTCGCCCATCGAGCCGTTTTCTGGCGGCGAGAAAGCGCGCCTGGCACTCGCCCTGATCGTCTGGCAGCGCCCCAACCTGCTGCTGCTCGATGAACCGACCAACCACCTGGATCTCGACACGCGCGAAGCGTTGACGATGGCACTCGCCCAGTTCGACGGCACGCTGATCCTCGTCTCGCACGACCGGCATCTGCTGCGCGCCACGACCGACCAGTTCCTGCTCGTCGGCCAGGGCACCGTCGCCCCGTTCGATGGCGATCTGGACGACTACCGCGACTGGCTGCTCAAGCAGGCCGCGGCCAAGCGCGCAGCGGCCAGCGCACAGGCTGCTCCGGCCGATGCAGATGGCGCACCGGCCACAAACCGCCGCGATCAGAAGCGCGAAGAAGCCGCTGAACGTCAGCGCCTGAATGCGCTGCGCAAGCCGCTGCAAAAGAACGTCGACACCATCGAAAAGCGCATGGCGCCGCTGCAGAAGGAAAAGGCCGAACTCGAAGCCTTCCTCGCCGACGGCGCCGCGTATGAAGAGGCCAACAAGGCGCGCATGATGGAAAGCCTGCGCCGGCAGGCCGAGCTGAACGCCGAACTCGACGAGCTGGAAGAGCGCTGGCTCGAACTGCACGAACAACTCGAACAAATCAATTAAGGCTGGCGTGCCCGGCCAAGGAGACCTCTTTGACGACGACCCCATCGCCGGACACCGCCACGGCTAAGCACCAGCCGCTGGCGGGCGTGCGCGTGCTCGACCTGACGCGCCTGCTGCCGGGCCCCGCCGCCACGCGCCACCTGGCCGACCTCGGTGCGACTGTCATCAAGATCGAAGACCCGGGCCCTGGCGACTACGCCCGCGATATGCTGCGCTCGCCTGCCGACCGCGCGGCCGATCGGCCGAGCCTGTTCTTTCGCTCACTCAATCGCGGCAAGGCGGAACTGCGCCTCGACCTCAAGCTTGCCGAAGACCGCGAAGCCCTCATCGAACACGTGCGCCATGCCGACGTGCTCATCGAGAGCTTCCGTCCCGGCGTGATGGCGCGCCTGGGCGTAGGTTGGGAAACCTTGCGTGCGGCCAACCCTGCATTGGTGATGTGCTCCATCAGCGGCTATGGGCAGGATGGGCCGCTGGCCCAGGCCGCCGGCCACGACATCAATTACGTCGGCTATGCGGGCATGCTGGATCAGCTCACCAGCATCGACGGCACGCCCATCGTCCCCAATGTGCAGATCGGCGACCTGCTGGGCGGTGCGCTGACGGCGGTGGTCGGCATCCTCGCCGCACTCGTCGACGCGCGCGCCACCGGACGCGGCCGCTACATCGACGTGTCGATGACGGACTCGGTGTTCGCGCACAACCTGATGGCATTCTTTGCAGTCGGCACGCGCGGCCAGGCAACCCGTGCCGGTGCTGACCTGCTCAATGGCGGCGCGCCGTGCTACGGCGTCTACCGCACCGCAGACGACCGTTTCATGGCGGTCGGCGCGCTGGAGCTGAAGTTCTGGCAGACGATGTGCGACGTGATCGACAAGCCCGAATGGAAGGACAAGCACTGGGCGTGCGGCCAGCGGGTCGGCGGAGAAGAAGCGCACGCCATGCGCGACGCGCTTGCTGCGCTGTTCCGCACGGCCACGCAAGCCGAATGGACCGCACGCTTTGCCCACGCAGACTGCTGCGTCACGCCCGTCCTTCGCATGGAAGAAGCGATGCAGCATCCGCTCTTTACCGCGCGCCACAGCGTGATCAGTGCAGCGGGAGAACCCGTGCAGCTCGCTTTGCCGCTACGCTTTACCGACTGAAGTGACGCGGTCGAGCGCGTCGAGCAAGCGGACCGCTTCTTCCAGCTGGTGCTGGCTGAACACCCGGATGCCGTGCTGGCGCAGCAGCGCGGCCGTCACGCCCTCGCCAGGCTGCAACTGGCCGGCGAACGTTCCGTCATACACGATCGTAGAACCGCAAGATGGGCTCTGCTCGGTCAGCACAGCGATATGGACGCCCGCTGCGCGCGCGGCCGCCAGGGCGCGTTGCGCGCCCCGCACGAAGGCCTCGGTGACATCGTGGCCATGGTGCTCCACCACGCGGGCGTGGCCACGAAGGACCGCCCCACCGCCACCCTCACCGCGGATTTCCGCAGGCGGACGCGGCACCGGCAGGCCGCCAGCCATCTCCGGACACATCGGCACGACGCGCCCTTCCATCTGCCAGCGTGCGAGGATGCCCCCTTCGCTGATGACCGTGCCGCCGTCATAGCGCACCGGCTGGCCCAACAGGCATGCGCTGACGAGAACCCGTTGCACGGCAGATGGCGCAGGCTTAACGACGTTCGCGGCGGATCATCGCCACCACTAGCGTCAGGGCCAGGATCACCATCCAGACCAGCGACCAGGCGGGAATCGACAGACCCAGGATGGGCGGCGTCGGCGCCGTGCACAGGCCATCGGACTCAAACACCTGCGGCAGCCACTTCGCCGTTGGAAGCGCGTTGACCCAGTTCTCGATCGGGTCGATGCCGCACGTCGCCTTCGGGTTGAGCAGCAGCGACACGTGATACCCCGCCACGCAGATCCCGC
Source organism: Burkholderiaceae bacterium (assembly GCA_028871175.1). Classification (GTDB taxonomy): domain Bacteria; phylum Pseudomonadota; class Gammaproteobacteria; order Burkholderiales; family Burkholderiaceae; genus Ralstonia; species Ralstonia condita. The sequence continues at coordinate 2,609 of JAGWNU010000301.1, forward strand.
CCAGTGCAGACAGCATGCCCAACCCGTGCCACAGCAGGCGCGTGGCCGACGACACCGCAGCCAGCAGCGAGAACACACCGATGCCGACAAATGCAAACCGCTGCAACACGCACAACGGGCAGGGCTGCAGCCCTTGCACGTGCTGCAGGTAGAGCGCATAGCCGACCAGCCCGAAGGCGATCACGGCAATCAGCAGGAAAAAGGCGCGCGAATTGGCTTGCATGGCGGCGTCGGGTCAGGAAAGAGAGATGGCGGATTATCGCATTGCAGGCGCGCCGCATTTTCAAAGCGCGTCACTGACATCGTTGCGAAAGGCTGAACACTCAGGACTCCAGTGCACGCACTCGGTCGATCGCCTGCTCGATACGCTCCACGGCGATCACATCCAACCCCTCGATGGGCTGCTTGGGCGCATTCGACTTGGGGATGACGGCAATCGAGAAACCCAGCTTGGCGGCTTCTTTCAAGCGCTCCTGGCCGCGCGGTGTCGGGCGGATCTCGCCCGCCAGGCCGATCTCGCCAAACACGACCAGCCCCCGCGGCAGCGGCTTGCTGCGCATCGACGAATGGATCGCCAGCAGCACCGCCAGATCCGCCGCCGGCTCGGTGATCTTCACCCCGCCCACGGCGTTGAGGAACACGTCCTGGTCGAAGCACGCAATGCCCGCATGGCGATGCAGCACCGCCAGCAGCATCGCGAGCCGATTCTGCTCCAGCCCGACCGCCAAGCGGCGCGGGTTCGGCACGTTGGCCGTGTCCACCAGCGCCTGAATCTCGACGAGCAGCGGCCGCGTGCCCTCTTGCGTCACCAGCACGCAGGAGCCCGGCACCACCTGTTCATGCTGTGACAGGAACAGCGCCGACG
>JAGWNU010000302.1 GCA_028871175.1 Burkholderiaceae bacterium
ATGACGATGAACTCCCCATCGCCGATTTCCATGTCGATGCCGTGCACGACCTGGAGGTTGGCGTAGTGCTTCTTAACGTTGCGTAGAGACAGTTTTGCCATCTTGCTTCTTTTACTTTTCGGTTTCGACGAGGCCCTTCACGAACCACCGCTGCATGCCGATCACCACGGCCGCGGGCGGCAGCATGGCGAGCATCACGACGGCCATCAGCAGGTTCCAGTCGGTGGCGGAATCCCCCGAGCGGGAGATCATCTGGGTCACGCCCAGCACGATGGGTGTCATGTTTTTCTCGGTCGTGATCAGCAATGGCCAGAGGTACTGGTTCCAGCCATAGATGAACTGGATGACGAACAGCGCTGCAATGCTGGTGCGCGACAGCGGCAGGACCACGTCCCAGAAAAACTTGAGCGGCCCTGCCCCATCAATACGCGCGGCCTCCGCCAGCTCATCGGGAATGGTCAGGAAGAATTGCCGGAACAGGAACGTCGCCGTCGCCGACGCAATGATCGGAATCGTCAGGCCAAAGTAGCTGTTGAGCATGCCGAGGTCCGACACGACCTTGTAGGTCGGCAGGATGCGGACCTCCACCGGCAGCATCAACGTGACGAAGATGAGCCAGAAGAACGTCTTGCGCAGCGGAAAGCGGAAGTAGACGATCGCGAAGGCGGAGATGATGGAGATCGCGATCTTCCCGAGCGAGATGCCCAGCGCCATGATCAGGCTGTTCATCAGCATGGTGCCGACCGGCGTGGCGGAGTTGCCCATGCCGTGCGTGAGCACTTCGCGATAGTTCTCGATCAGGTGCGGCCCGGGAATCAACGTCATTGGCGCCTGCAGCACCTCTTCGGTGGTCAGCGACGAGGCAACGAAGACCACATATACCGGAAAGGCGACGATGACCACGCCCAGGATCAGCACAACGTGGGTGAGGAAGTCCAGGAATGGACGGCGTTCGATCATGGTCCGCTCCTTAGTATTGAACCTTGCGCTCGACGTAGCGGAACTGCACGATCGTCAGCACGATCACGAGGCCCATGAGGATCACCGACTGCGCTGCGGAGCCGCCGATGTCCAGCCCGCGCACGCCGTCCTGGTAGACCTTGAAGACGAGCGTTTCGGTCGCCTTGAACGGCCCCCCTTGCGTCACCGAATCGATGATGGCGAAGGTATCGAAGAACGCGTACACGACGTTGACGACCATCAGGAAGAACGTGGTGGGCGACAGCAGCGGGAAGACGATCGACCAGAAGCGCTTCCATGGTCCCGCGCCGTCGATCGCTGCCGCCTCGATCAGCGATTTCGGGATGCTCTGCCACCCGGCCAGGAAGAACAGGAAGTTGTAGCTGATCTGCTTCCACGCCGCGATGATCACGACCAGCAACAGCGCCTGGTTGCCGTTGAGCACGAAATTCCAGTCCACCCCCAGCTTCCGGATCACGAACGACACGATGCCCAGCGACGGATTGAACAGGAAGCTCCACAGCACGCCCGCCACGGCCGGCGCGACCGCGTACGGCCAGATCAGCAGCGTCTTGTAGAACGTGGCGCCGCGCAAGGCGCGATCGGCGAAGTACGCCAGGGCCAGCGACGTGCCCAGACCCACCAGCGTCACGCCGATGGCAAATACCGCCGTGGTCTTGAATGACTCGAGATACGTCGGATCGGCAAAGAGATCGCGAAAGTTCTCCAGCCCGACAAATTCAAGATTGATGCCGAAGGCATCCTGACGCAGCAATGACTGATACAGCGCCTGTCCTGCCGGCCAGAAGAAGAACACCAGGGTAATGACGATCTGCGGCGCTACCAGCACGTAAGGCAGCCAGCGCGATCGGAAAACGACGCGTTTTTCCATGCGACATTCCAAAAACGCACCGCCGGCCGGTGCAGGTGCACGTGGCCGGCGGTTGACGACGAGCGCCGAGGGGCGCTTATTCCTTGACGGTCTTTTCGAAGCGGGCGAGCAGTTCGTTGCCGCGCGCCACCGCTGTGTCGAGCGCTTCCTTCGGCGACTTCTTGCCAGCCCAAACGGCTTCGAGTTCCTCGTCGATCACCTGGCGGATCTGCGGGAAATTGCCCAGGCGGATGCCGCGCGACTTGTCGGTCGTCTTGACGATCATCTGCTTGACGGCCACGTCGGCACCCGGGTTCTTATCGTAGTAGCCGGACTTCTTGGTCAGCTCGTAGGCAGCCATCGTGACAGGCAGGTAGCCGGTCGACTGGTGCCAGTCAGACTGAATGTCCGGACGCGAGAGGAAGGTAAAGAACTTGGCCACCCCCTTGTACTCCTCGGCCTTGTGACCGCCCATCACCCACAGCGAAGCGCCGCCGATGATGGTGTTCTGCGGGGCGCCGGGCACGCCTGCCTCGTAGGGCAGCGGCGCCGGGCTGAACGCGAACTTGGTACCCACGCCCTTGCGGATATTCGCCAGCGCCGCCGACGAACCCGTGTGCATGGCGCACTCGCCCGCGATGAACTTCGCCTTCGGCTCGTCCTTGCGGCCGGCGTAGGTGAAGTAACCCTTCTTCTCCATGTCCAGCAGGTTCTGGATGTGCTGGACCTGCACCGGGCCGTTGAACACCAGCCGCGCCTTCGGGCCGCCAAAGCCGTTGTTCTCGGTCGCGAACGACACGTTGTGCCATGCCGAGAAACTTTCCAGATGTACCCACGATTGCCAGTCGGTCGTATAACCGCACTGGAAGCCCGCGGCCTTCAGCTTGGCCGCGTCGATGGCCACTTCCTGCCACGTTGCGGGCGGCTTGTTCGGGTCAAGGCCGGCCTTCTTGAAGGCGTCCTTGTTGTAATACATGATCGTGGTCGAACTGTTGAACGGGAACGACAGCATCTCGCCCTTATTCGACGTGTAGTAGCCGGCCACGGCAGGCACATAGGCCTTCGGGTCGAACTTCTCACCAGCGTCCTTCATGACCTTGGCCACCGGCACGATGGCGCCATTGGCGTTCATCATCGTCGCGGTGCCCACCTCGAATACCTGAAGAATGGCCGGCGCGTTGCCGGCGCGGAAGGCTGCGATGCCTGCCGCCAGCGACTCATCGTACTGACCCTTGTAGACCGGTACGATCTTGTAGTCAGACTGACTGGCGTTGAACTTGTTGGCGATCTCGTTCACCTTGTCGTTCAAGGCGCCTTCCATCGAGTGCCACCACTGGATTTCCGTCACTGCGTACGCGGCCTGCGCAAACGTACACGCGGCCAGCACTGCAGCTGCCCCCGCAATCTTCTTGACCGTCATCATTTCTCCTTGTTTTCGGACCTGGCGGCTCCCTCGCTCGCCCACGGTGCGCCGACTCTATAAGAACGATCGGGCATTTTTATGACAGCGGGATGTTACTTCTCTTTCTGTCACAAAGAAATTGGGAAAACCCTCCAAGGTTTGGGGCGCGCCGGCCGTTAGAATGCATCACAGCCATCCTCTTTTTGCGCTCGCAGCATGCTCGCCCCAACCC
>JAGWNU010000303.1 GCA_028871175.1 Burkholderiaceae bacterium
CGGCATCGGGGTTGGCCGACATGATCTTCAGCACCTGCCCCGTCACCGAGGTATCGGTGCGTGCGAAGCGCTCGTTCGCGACGACCTTCAACTTGCGCAGCGTCGCCACCTTGTCGAACTCCTGCGCCCATGAATCTCCGTACGCGTCGGCAAAGCCGATCAGCCCCACCGTCTTCACCCCATGGTTGACCATGTGCTCAGCAATGGCGGTGGCCATGTGCGAATCGTTCTGCGGTGTCTTGAACACCCACGCGCGCTTGGCGTCCACCGGCTCGACAATGCGCGCGGAGGCAGCCAGCGTGATCATCGGCGTTTCGTTCTCGGCCACGACGTCAACCATCGCCAGCGAGTTCGGCGTGACAGTCGAGCCGATCACCAGGTCGACCTTGTCCTCGGTGATGAGCTTGCGCGTGTTCTTGACGGCCGTGGTCGTGTCGGACGCATCGTCGAGCACGATGTACTCGATCTTCTTGCCCGCAATTTCCTTGGGCAGCAGCGCGACGGTGTTCTTCTCGGGAATCCCCAGCGAAGCCGCCGGGCCGGTAGCGGATACCGTGATGCCGACCTTGACCTGGGCGAATGCCGTGCCGGCCAACAATGCGGTGGCAGCCAGTGCAATGCGGGTTGCGCGCGAAACCTTCATGCCGTCTCCTGAGGTGTGCGAAGCGGGTTCTGCGCCCGCCCTGAATCTGCGATTGGCCGACCGCTCGGTCGGGGATGAAGGAGTCTAGAAGGAGTCACGCCGCGCGGACAAGGGGGAGATACCCCGAACCTTCACGTGTTCACGAGGCCCACTGGCGCCGTAGACGACGTGACTCGTCAGCGCGGCGCGGCCTCCAGGCCCCTCCGGTCCGCAATGGTCAAGGTCGACGGGCAGTGTGGCGCCCTTGCCGCAGCGCGCCGGCACGCAAGCCCGCGCGGGCGGCACAATAGCGCCCATGCAACCCGAAGATCTCCACCGCCTCGTCACCACGCCAATGCCCTTCGGCAAATACAAGGGCCGCCTGATTGCCGACCTGCCCGGCCATTACCTCAACTGGTTCGCGCGTGAAGGCTTTCCGCCCGGCCAGATCGGCCGGCTGCTGGCGCTGATGCAGGAGCTGGACCACAACGGTCTGAAGGGCCTGCTCGATCCGCTGCGCCGCGCCAGCTAGCGCGAGCGGTCAGTCACCGTCGATGTACCGCGCGAGGCCCGCAGCCAGCGCATTGAACACGGCGCGGCAATGCGGACTGTCACGCAGGTCTTCGTGCATGGCGACCCAGGTGTCGAGCATCAGCGAAACCTCGTCGCCGAACAACCGCACCAGGTCAGGGTTGCGGCGCGCCAGGCCGATCTGGCAAAAGCCCACGCCGAACCCGGCGCGCAGCGCGGCAATGGCCGCCAGATCGCTGTCGGTGCGCAGCGCAAAGCGGTTGCGCTGCGCCCACGGCAGCTGCCCGCGCAGGCCACGCAGGAACGCGTTTTCCTTGTCGTAGCCGATCAGCGTGTGGCCGGAGAGATCTTCCACCGTCGCGGGCCTACCCCGCCGGTCCAGATACCGCCGGTGCGCGAATAGCCCCAGCTCGATGCCGCCGATTTGGCGCGCGATCAGCACGCCTTGCGTGGGCGGCAGCATGCGCACGGCGATGTCGGCCTCACGCCGGAGCAGGTCTTCCATGCGATTGGACGGCGCCAGCTCGATGGTGAGATCGGGATACGTGGCGTGCAGGTCGGCGAGGATGGGCGGCAGCACTTCCACCGCCACCACGTCGCTGGCCGTGACGCGCACGGTGCCGCGCACGCCCTGGCCATGGCTGGATGCCGCGCGCAGCAAGGCGGCGCTGGTCGCCTCCAGGGATTCGGCAAACGGGCGCAGCGACAGCGCCGCCTCGGTCGGGCTCAGGCCCTGCTGCGTGCGGATGAACAAAGCGAGGCCCAGCGCGCGCTCCAGCGCATCGACATGGCGCCCGGCCGTCGGCTGCGTCAGACCCAGCGCCCGCGCGGCGCCCGATAGCGACCCCTCCCGCACGACCGCGAGAAACGTTCGGTACAGCTCCCAGCCCGGCTCCGCTCCGGTCATACAAATCCGTATAGCAGCACGATTATCATCAACAATTCCATTGAATCACAGCCGCGACCAGAATGCCTCCATCGCAACACGCCATCACACGGGAGCAGAGTCATGGATCACGCAAAACGCATGGCGCTGGTGCTGGGCGCAACGGGCGGCATCGGTGGGGAAGTGGCACGACGCCTGGTGGCGCGAGGCTGGCATGTCCGCGCGCTGCAGCGCAATCCGGATGCCCTCGCCGGGCGTGACAACACCTTCGAATGGATTCGCGGCGACGCCATGGTCCGCGACGACGTGGTCAGCGCGGCCCAAGGGGTGCAGCTGATCGTGCATGCGGTGAACCCGCCCGGCTATCACAACTGGGCCGGCCTGGTGCTGCCGATGATCGACAACACCATCGCCGCGGCCCGGACGTCGGGCGCGCGCATCGTGCTGCCCGGCACGGTCTACAACTTTGCACCGGACACATTTCCCGTGCTGCGCGAGACCACCGCGCAACAGCCCCTCACCCGCAAAGGCCGGATTCGCGTGGAGCTGGAGCGCCGCATGCAGGCCGCCAGCACCGAAGGCGTGCGCAGCCTGATCGTGCGCGCCGGCGACTTCTTCGGGCCGCAAACCGCCAACACCTGGTTTGCCGGCGCCCTGGTGCGGCCGGGCAAGCCGGTGCGAACAATCACCTCCCCCGGTACGCGCGGTGTCGGTCACCAATGGGCGTATCTGCCAGATGTGGCCGAGACCATGCTGCGGCTCGTCGAACAGGGCGACCGCCTGCCCGACTTCGCCGTCTACCACATGCGCGGCCACTGGGATGCCGACGGCACGCAGATGGCGGCATCGATCGGGCGCGCCGTGGGGCACCCAGTCAGGACGCGCGCCTTCCCATGGTGGTTGCTGCCGGTACTGGCACCGTTCTCTGAAATGCTGCGCGAGATGCGCGAAATGCGCTACCTGTGGCAACACCCCGTCTGCATGGACAACACCCGGCTGGTGCAGGCGCTCGGCGCCGAGCCGCACACGCCGTGGGACGAAGCCGTCGGCACCACCCTGCGCAGCCTACGCTGCCGCTGAAGCGCGAGCCGCGATGCCGAGGAAATGTCCGAGTGCCGGCGTGCACTGGCCGGCCACCTTGGCCAGATCGTCCCAGCACCGCAGTTGCAGCGCGTCCGCGGCGTATGGGCGCTGCATGAACGCTTCGGCCGCTTCGGCGGAAAACACGCCACCCTGCAGCGCCAGGCTGCGCACGGAATCCGCCGACAGCCGCGCGTAGTAATGCGCATCCATCGCGCACAGGCAGCGCTTGGCGTCCACATGCAGGCGGATCGGTTCGAGCACCGCGTCTGGAAACGTCGCGCGCAGAAAAGGCAGCGCGAAATATTGATGCTGATCGTCGATG
>JAGWNU010000304.1 GCA_028871175.1 Burkholderiaceae bacterium
GCATCCGCGCGGAAGCGTCCGCCGACCTTGATGCGGCGCAGCTTGCCGCGGCCGCCGCGCACGTTTGCGCAATACATCGAGGAACTGGCCGCCGCCACGCACGAGCCAAACCCCGCTTGAGCAAGCGAAGCAGATCAGAACGCCGGGAGATACTCTGGAGGATGCGACCGCAGTTGCTCGCGCGCCTCGCGGAACTCCGGAAAGATCGATTCGACCGTGTCCCAGAAGCGTGGGCTGTGATTCATTTCCTTGAGATGCGCAAGCTCGTGCGCGACCACGTAGTCGATCAGGCTGAGCGGAAAATGCACGAGCCGCCAGTTCAGGCGGATCTTCCCGTCGGCCGTGCAGCTTCCCCAGCGCGTGGCGGCCGAGGACAGGGCGTACGCGCTGTGCCGCACGCCCAGGCGCTCGGCGTACACATCGAGCCGCTCACCGAACAGGCGGCGCGCCTGCGTCTGCAGCCAGCCTTGCACGCGGTCCTTGATCTGCTGCTCGGTGGTGGCCGGCGGCAGCCCCAGGTGCAGCGCGCACGAGTCGGCATCAAACATCAGAGCGCCGATCGGCGACTCGAGCTTGAGCGTGATCGTCGTGCCCAGGAATGGCAGCGTCGCGCCGTCCTGCCATGTCATGGCCGGCAGCACGCGACGCGCGGCATTGGTGCGCCATTCGGCCAGCTTGGCGAAGATCCACTTCTGTTTTTCGGCGATGGCGTGTTCGATCTCGGCGAGCGTGACCCAGCGCGGTGCCGTGATCGACAAGCCGCGGTCGTCGATGACAAAGCCGATCGTGCGTCGCGACGACCGCTTCAGGTTGTAGACCAGGGCGCGTTCACCCAGTGTCAAACGGCGCTGGTTCGGCCCAAGCGGTGCCGTGAAAAAGTCCGGGGCAGGGGGGGCGAGGAGCGGTGCATCCGGATGCTTGGGCTGCGACGGGGCTTCGGGCGCGAGCAGCGGCAGTTCGAGCTGAACGCTGTCGGCGGGTGTGGGCGAAGTCGGTGGTCGCAGCAGTTTCATGCAGGCTCGCGGTAGCTGTCGGCGTCGATTCTACGCATTTCTGTTTCGATCCACGCTTCGACTTCGCGGTTGAGCTCGTCGCTGGTTTTGCCGGCGCTCGGAATGGCGGGGCCGACCGAGAGCGTGATCAAGCCCGGATGCTTCAAGAAGGAATTGCGCGGCCAGACCCGGCCGGAGTTGTGTGCGATCGGGATGACCCAGGCGCCGGTGTCGACCGCAAAGCGCGCCCCTCCGCTCTTGTAGCGCGGTTTGGGATCGCCCGAGCGTGTGCGCGTGCCCTCCGGGAACATGATCACCCAGGCCCCGTCAGCAAGCCGTTCCTTGCCCTGTCGCGCCACCGAGGCAAACGCGTTGGTGCCGTCCTTGCGGTTGATGTGCACCATCTTCAGCATGCCGAGCGCCCAGCCGAAGAACGGCACATACAGCAGCTCACGCTTGAACACATAGCACAGCGGCCGCGGCATGGTGGCGACAAAGGCAATGGTCTCCCAAGCCGACTGATGCTTGGACAGCAGCACCACCTGCTTGTTGGTGGCGACCGCTTCTTCGATGTGCTCCCACCCCTGGTATTGCCAGCGGATGCCGAGTAGCCAGCGCGCCACCCAGATGACGGATTTCGTCCAGCCCGACACCATCCAGAATCGGCGATGCGGGTTCATGAACGGGAACACGATGAAGCAGGTGACCGCGTAGAGCGGCGTCCACACGATCAGGAAAATCAGAAACAGCAGCGAACGGACAAAGGTCATGGATAGGAATTCAAGGGGCGCGCGACGGCGTGCCCTGGGGCGCAGGTGAGAGCAGCGCGCGCGCAAACGCACGCAGGTCCTTGTGAATCTGGGTGCTCGGCGGCAGATCGCCCGCGTCGCGTGTTTTGACGCCCTTGCCGGTGAGCACGAGATGCGGTACGGCGCCAACCTCGACGCCAGCCTGCAGGTCGCGCAGCGAATCACCGACCACGGGCACACCGGTCAGGTCCATGTCGAAGCGGCGCGCGATCTCGCGCAGCATGCCGGACTTCGGCTTGCGGCAATCGCACGCATCGGCGGCGGTGTGCGGGCAGAAGAAGACGGCATCGACACGCCCGCCATAGGCGGCCAGCGCCTTGTACATCTTCTCGTGCATCGCATTGAGAGCGGCGGCCTCGAACAGGCCGCGCCCGATGCCCGACTGATTGGTCGCAACCACCACCTGGTAGCCAGCCTGATTCAGCTCCGCGATGGCTTCCAGGCTGCCCTCGATGGCGATCCACTCGTCGGGCGACTTGATGAACTGTTCGCTGTCGAGATTGATCACGCCATCGCGGTCGAGGATCACCAGCTTGGGGGTGTGGGGCATGTCGGACTCCGGTGCCGGTTGGCGGGGCTCACGCCGCCAGCTTGGAGATATCTGCCACGCGGTTCATCAGGCCGTGCAGCTCGCCCAGCAATGCAAGCCGGTTGTCGCGCAGGGCCGTGTCGTCGGCCATCACCATCACGCCGTCGAAGAACGTGTCGACCGCCTCACGCAGGCCAGCCAGCGTCTTGAGCGCGGTGGTGAAGTCGCCGCGCGCGAAGGCGTCGTGCACGTGCGGCTCCGACGACGCGACGGCCTGATGCAGCGCGCGCTCGGCGTCTTCCTTGAGCAGTTGCGGCTGCACTGCGCCGATGGCGACATCGGTCTTCTTCAGGATATTGGTAATGCGTTTGTTGGCGGCAGCCAGCGCTTCGGCCTGCGGCAGGGCGGCGAAGGCGCGCACGGCGTCCAGGCGCGCAACGATGTCATCCAGGCGCTGCGGCCGCTGGCTGACGACAGCTTCCACCTCGTTGGTGCTGTAGCCCTTGTCCTTGAGGTAGCCGCGCAGGCGGTCGTACAGGAAGTCAGTGATCGCGGCGAGATCCGGCTTGACGGCGGCGATGCCGTCGAAGCTGGCGGCGGCAATCTGCAGCGCGTCGTCGATCGTGAGCGTGAGCGGCTTTTCGATCAGCATGCGCAGGATACCGAGGGCGTGGCGGCGTAGTGCGAACGGGTCTTTCTCGCCCGTGGGCTGCAGGCCGATGCCCCAGATGCCGACCAGTGTTTCGAGCTTGTCGGCCAGCGCCACCACGGTCCCGGTGGAGGTGCTGGGCAGTGCATCGCCGGCAAAGCGCGGCTGGTAGTGCTCGGAGCAGGCCAGTGCCACGTCGTCCGGTTCGCCGTCATGGCGGGCGTAGTAGGTGCCCATCGTACCCTGCAGTTCAGGGAATTCGCCCACCATGTCGGTCAGCAGGTCGGCCTTCGCGAGCAGCGCGCCGCGCGAGGCGTGCGCCACATCCGCGCCGAGCTTTTCTGCGAGCTGCCCCGCGATGGCCTGCAGGCGCGTCACGCGCTCAAGCTGCGTGCCGATCTTGTTGTGATACACCACGCGCGAGAGCAGCGGCACGCGGTCGGCCAGCGGCTTCTTCTTG
>JAGWNU010000058.1 GCA_028871175.1 Burkholderiaceae bacterium
CCGCGCGTCGAGCCGGTGCTCAAGGAGACCTACGGCATCATGGTCTACCAGGAGCAGGTGATGCAGATGGCGCAGATCGTGGGCGGATACTCGCTCGGCGGCGCCGACTTGCTGCGCCGTGCAATGGGTAAGAAGAAAGCCGAAGAAATGGCCGAGCACCGCGCGCTGTTCCGCGCGGGCGCGGCCAAGGATGGGCTCTCTACCGAAAAGGCCGACGAAATCTTCGACCTGATGGAGAAGTTCGCGGGCTACGGCTTCAACAAGTCGCACGCGGCCGCGTATGCGCTGCTGGCGTACTACACCGCGTGGCTCAAGGCGCATCACCCGGCCGAATTCATGGCAGCCAACATGTCGCTCGCCATGGACGACACCGACAAGGTGAAGATCCTTCACGACGACTGCGTGGATCCGCGCAACGGTTTGAAGGTGCTGCCGCCGGACATCAACGCGAGTCAGTACCGCTTCGCCCCGACGGACGCGAAGACGATCCGTTACGGCCTGGGCGGAATCAAGGGCAGCGGGCAGGGGGCTATTGAAGACATCCTGCGCGCACGCGAAGACGGCCCGTTCAAGGATCTGTTCGACTTCTGCGAGCGCGTCGATCGGCGCCAGGTCAATCGCCGCACCATCGAGGCACTGGTCCGCGCGGGCGCCTTCGATAGCCTCAATGACAACCGCGCGCAGTTGCTGGCCTCGATCGGCCTCGCCATGGAGGCCGCCGAGCAGAAGGCGGCAGCGGCCAACCAGGTCTCCCTCTTTGACCTGATGGGCGGAGCAGAGGCGGAAGCCCACCGTCCAGAACTCGTTGATGAACCGCGCTGGAGCACCAAGCGCACGCTGCAGGAAGAGAAGCAGGCGCTGGGCTTCTACTTCTCGGGGCATCTGTTTGATGCGTGCCGCGACGAGGTGCGCCGCTTCGCCCGTACAACGTTGGCCGATCTCACCAAGGAAGTCAGCGGCGGTAGTGGCGGTGGCGGTTTCGGCCGCGATGTCCGCGGCAAGACCGTCGCCGGTGTGATTGCCAGCGTGCGCACGCAGATGACCCAGCGCGGCAAGATGGTCATCGTGCTGCTGGACGACGGCAGTGGCGCGACTGTCGAAGTGACGGTATTCAACGAAGTGTTTGAAGCCAACCGCGCGTTGTTCAAGGAAGACGAAGTCCTGATCGTGCAGGGCAACGCCCGTCACGACACCTTTACCGGCGGCGTACGCATGACAGCCGAATCCGTGATGGACATGACGCAGGCGCGCGCCAAGTTCGCCCGGGCCATCCGGCTCTCGATGAACGGCGATTCGACGCCCGCCAAGCTGCGCGACCTCCTCACGCCGCATGTATCGGCGGACGGCAACGGAGTATCCGTGCGCATCAGCTACGTCTGCGAGCAGGCTCGCTGCGAGGCCGTGCTGGGCGATGACTGGCGCATCGTGCCGACCGAGGATGCCATCGCTGCGCTGCGGCTGGCGCTGGATGCCGAGAACGTCCTGACGGTGTACGAGTAGGTCAGAAAAGGTGCCAGGGGCACTTTCGAGCTGGGCCCCGGCCCGGCATCACAGCAGGTTTCACACGATTACACCTAAGCATCCATGAACGTCGGAATCTCGTGTAACGCGCTGGGCTACAGCGGCGGCAGCGAGCGCTATGCGATGGACCTGGTACGCGGTCTTCACGAGCGTGCTATCCGTCCCGTATTCTTCGCCAAGATGGTCGACAGAGCGATTCCCGAGTACGCTCAGGTCAAAGCCATCGCACTGCCCACACGCAAACTCCCCGGCAAGCTGAACGACCACGCCTTCGGCTGGCTGGTACGCCTTCTGGCAAAGCGCGAGCACATCGATCTCATGATCGGCTGCAACCGGACCGGCGCGTCGGATATCGCCATCTGTGGTGGTACGCATATCGGCTACCTCAAGAGCTTTCCGAAAGAGGCCGCGTTCTGGGATCGCCAGCAGATCGCACTCGAACGCCGCGATTACATACGTTCGCACGTCGTCGTAGCACACTCCAAGCTGATGGCGCAGGAGGTCCTCGACTACTACGACATCCCTGCAGCCAAGGTGAAGACGGTGTACCCGCCGGTGAGCGAGGCGAGGTTCTTTCCCGTGGATGAGGCCGAGCGTCAGCGTCTGCGCGACGAACTGGGCTTCGCGAAGGACCGCGTAACGTTTGTGTTTCCTTCGTCGAGCCACAAGCGCAAGGGCTATCCGCTGCTGGAGGCGTTTTTCACGAAGACGGATCTGCCGGTGCAATTGGTGGTGATTGGGCGGCCGGTGTCTTCATCGTCGCCCAATATCCGCTACCTGGGCTATCGCAAGGACGTCGAGAATGTCTACCGGGCGGCGGACTACACGATTCTCGCATCGCATTACGAGCCGTTCGGACTGATTGGCGTGGAATCCGTGCTGTGCGGTACACCCGCCGTGCTGGCGAGCAACATCGCCTGCACCGAGGTGATTTCGCCAGAGGGCGCCCCGACCTTCGATGTGCATGATCCCGCCACGCTGGCGCGCACGATTGAAGCGGCGGTGGTTCGCGCGCAGAGCGGCCACGGGCGTCTGGCGAATCCGCGCGAGCATCTGCGCTACGACCCCGGCATCGCGGCGCACATCGACGCCTTGCTCGCGCTTGCTCCCGGCGCGGAGGGATGGCGATGAACGGAACGAAGCAACAGGGCTGGGCACTGCTTGGAAGCGTGCCGCAGGGCTTGGCCCTGCTCGGGATCGCGATTCTTCCCGCGTTCATGCTGTCGGTGCGTGGCGCAGCGTTTCTTGCATTCTCGCTGCTCATCGCCGCCGCGTTTTGGTCGATGCTGGCCTCTCCCGCCCAGGTCCTGCCGCGGCTGCGCGCGATGTGGAACGAATATCGCTGGCTGATTCTGGCCATGGCGGCCATGCCGACGGCCATGCTTGTCAGCGCGATGTTGAATCCGGCAGCGCCGCAAAACGTTCCATTCGCTTACGGTCGACTTTGGCTGTTCGGGCTTGTGCTGCTGGCGTTGCTGCAACTGCGCCCAAAGCAACTGGAGAGCGTGCAATGGGGCTGTGTGGCCGGCGCGCTCGCTTCGGGCGTATGGGCCTACGTGGAGTTGCGTACTGCGCGGGTGGATACCGTAGGTGCGTTTTCGAATGCGATCCCGTTCGGCAATCTGTCGTTGCTGATGGGGCTGTTCTCGCTGATCTCGATTGGCTGGTCCAAGGACGACGGCTGGCCGCTCATTCTTCTGCGCGTCGTGGCAGGCGCCGCCGGTCTTTATGCGTCTTACCTGTCGCAATCGCGCGGCGGCTGGGTCGCGATTCCCGTGCTGCTGCTGATTGCCGTGGCGACGCTGCGCCACGTGGACTGGAAGACGCGAGTGGCAGGCTTGCTCGTGTTTTTCGTATTGCTTGCAGCAGTATGCGTATCGTCCAGCGTGGTTCGCACGCGGATTGACCAGGCGATCGACGACATACACGCCTATCAAGCAGGTCAGGTCGACACGTCAGTCGGCGTGCGCTTCCAGCTCTGGAAAGCGGCCACGATCATGTTCTCGCGGCACCCGCTGGCAGGCGTCGGGCGGGGCGAGTTTCACAACAGCCTTCAGGCTTTTCGCGCGGAGGGCCTGATCACCCAGGAGGCCGCCGCCCTTGAGCATGCCCACAACGAGTTTCTATACAATGGCGCCACGCTGGGCGTGCTGGGCATCAGCGCGCTGCTGGCGTTATATCTCGTTCCGGCTGCATGCTTCCTGCGTGCGGCGTTGTGCGATGACCGCGTCCTGCGCACCACGGGTGCCATGGGCCTCACGCTGTGTGTCGGCTTCCTCCTGTTTGGGTTGACCGAGGTGATGTTCATCATCGCGCAGACGGTCGTGTTCTACAGCGTGATGGCGGCGGTGTTCACCGCGCATATCCACCGGCGGCGACAAGAGCTCTCCGCCAACCCTGTTCTCTGAGATCGTTTTCGCATGACTGCTTCCAACCGAGCCACGCTCGCCGTCATCATCGTCGCCAAGAACGAAGCCGCTGATATCGGCGATTGCATCCGTTCGGTGCGCGATTGGGCAGATGACGTCATCGTCTTCGATTCTGGCAGCACAGACGGCACGCAAGACATCTGCCGCCAACTGGGCGCCCGCGTGTTCGAAACTGACTGGCCCGGCTACGGCGAGCAGTCCAACCGCGCACTGCGCGAGGCCCGCACCGACTGGGTGCTCTCGCTTGACGCTGACGAGCGCATCAGCCCGGAGCTGCGCGCCGAGATGATCGCCGTGCTTGAATCCGGCAGCCCGCACACGGTGTACTCGATGCCGCGCAGTTCCAGCTTTTGTGGCCGGTTCATGAAACATTCGGGTTGGTGGCCCGACCGCATCCGCCGTTTCTTCAAGCGCGAGCAGGTCACGTTCTTTGACGCACCGGTGCACTCGCACCTGGTCTTCGAAGGCACGGTCGGTGATTTCCGTGCGCCGATCATCCACTATTCGATCCCCGACCTGAGGGCTGCGCTCGACAAGGCGAACGATTACTCCACCGCGGGGGCGGCAGCGGCATACGCCAAGGGCAAGCGCGCCTCATTGGGCAGCGCGATCGGCCATGGACTGTGGGCCTTTATCCGCACGTACGTCATTCAGCGCGGGTTCCTTGATGGAGCGGAGGGCTTCATGCTGGCCGTGTCCAACGCCGAGGGCACGTACTACCGCTACGTGAAGCTGATGCTGCTGCATCGTCATGGCAAGCGCTGAGCATCCGCGTCGCATCGCACTGGTCATCACGACGTATAACCGTTCGGACGCGCTCGCCCGCGTGCTGGCGGGGTGCGCTGCCCAGACCGACAAGGCGTTCGATGTGGTGGTCGCGGACGATGGTTCGCGAGACGACACGCGCATGGCGGTGGAAGCGGCGGCCAAAACAGCCCCATATCCGCTGCGTCATGTCTGGCATCCCGACGACGGTTTCCGCGCTGGAGAAATCCGCAACCGCGGCGTGCTGGCCACGGAGGCCGATTACCTCGTGTTTCTGGATGGCGATTGCGTGCCGCGCCCCGACTTCGTTGCCCGGCACCGCGCACTGGCCGAGCCGGGGCGTTTACTGTCCGGCAGCCGCATCCTGCTCGATGAAGAGATGACGCGGGATGTTGTCGCGCAGCAGATCGACATCCACCTGAAAGATCGAGCATTCTGGTTCCGCGCGTGGCGCTCGGGCCGCATCAACAAGTTCCTACCATTGCTGGTGCCGGGTTTGCCGGTGCCGCGCACGTTCAAGGACACCAGCCTGCGCGGCATCAAGAGCTGCAATCTTGGCGTCTGGCGCAGCGACTTCGAGCGCGTGAACGGCTTCGACCAGAGCTTCGTCGGCTGGGGTCACGAAGATGCCGATCTCGCTGTGCGCCTCTATAACTCCGGGGTCCGCCGCAAGCGCGGCTTCTGCGCGACCGAGGTATTCCACCTGTGGCACCGCGAACAATCGCGCGAGCAGGAAAGCCCCAACTACGCCCGCATGATGGCGCGCCGCAATACCGAAGTCATCCGTGCCGAACAAGGCCTGGCCGAATTGCGCGCGCGGGGCGTCTGAGTCGGCGTCGCCAGGGTCACCAG
This sequence comes from Burkholderiaceae bacterium, assembly GCA_028871175.1. Taxonomy (GTDB): domain Bacteria; phylum Pseudomonadota; class Gammaproteobacteria; order Burkholderiales; family Burkholderiaceae; genus Ralstonia; species Ralstonia condita. The sequence goes on from JAGWNU010000058.1 coordinate 5,568, forward strand.
GTCTTTTTCTGCTTGGCAAGGCCAAGGAACGGCCGCACGAAGATCTGGTAGAGAAACTTGCGGACAAGTAGTTGGCGGACGTGGTGGCCGAATCCGAGGCGGTCATCGGCTTCCCGGCTCTTGACTGCGCGATCGGCTTCCAGATTGGAGCCGCTGTCGAAGTTCTGCACGCCAATCACGTACGGCACCACTGCTTGCATCTTGACGATGCCTTCCCGCTCAAACTTGTACCAATAGTCTGCCGCTAGCCAGACCGGGTAGAGCTGTTCCGCCATGCGCTTGGCGGCGGCACGCGTCACGAAATAGCCGTGCGCAAGCCACTGGTAGTTGGCGAGCCTGACCGTCGCGTGGCTTGCGGTGAGTGGCCTAGCACTGCGCTTGTAATAGCGGTCGATGTGCGTGAGCAGCGTTACGACGGGCTCGTCCGGGGACACCTGTTGTGTCAGGGCATCGAGCACGGCCGGAACATCCGGGCCCAGTTTCGCATCGTCTTCGAGGACGAGGGCGTAAGGCAGATCCTGCGCGATCATCGCGCGGTAGACCCCGAGGTGACTCAGCGCGCAGCCGACCTCGCCGACCGTCAGCTCGCGGCTTTCGGCGATAGCACGGGCGTGGTCGTAATGGCGCGCCAGTTCGTCGGCGGGAAGTGCCTTGCCGTACACGCCTGGAAACCGGCTGTGCGGCAGGCCGAGTGCGTTCAGTTGGCACTCCAGCGCTTCGCGGCGTCCGGCGTCGTGGTCGAGGTTGATATAGAACGTGGGAACGCGCGAACTCATTACGGAAGCGTCAGGGATGCGCTGGTGCATCTTGATCGGGGGGATTGCGCTGCGGGATGGGCCGGGTGGTCGATTGCCGCTAAAATGCCGGGTCGCCCGTCTGTCCGAAGACAGACGATGCAAAGCACATTCAGCGGGCCGCGTAGACGCCATGCGGCGCAAGCTGCCCACCCTCATCTGAAAACGCCGTGAGTATACAAGCAAAGTCCGACCACCAAGCTCCCGCCAAGCCGCTCCTCAAACGCTTGTGGACGTACCTGCGCCCGGAGCTCACCGCTTTCATCCTCTCCATGGTCGCCATGGGCGTGGTTGCGGCCACGGAGGGCATCATTCCCAAGGTGGTCAAGGACCTGCTGGACCAGGGCTTCGGGGGCGAATACGCGGGCAAGCTGTGGCAGGTGCCGGCCATGCTGGTCGGTATTGCCGTGGTGCGCGGCGTCGCACAGTTTGCATCGACCTACCTGCTGAGCCTGGTGTCGAACAAGGTCTTGCTGAACCTGCGCATGAAGATGTTCGAGCGGCTGCTGCAGGCGCCGGCGTCGTTCTATCAGCGCAACACGGCGGCATCGATCATCAATGCCGTGATCTTCGAGGTCAACCAGGTGCTGCAGGTACTGACCGGCGTCTTCATCACGATGGTGCGCGATTCGATGACGGTGCTGGCGCTGCTGGTGTTCCTGTTCTATACGAACTGGCGCCTGACGCTGGTGGTGGCGGTGATCCTGCCGATCATCGGCCTGCTGATGTCGCGTATCAACCGTCGCCTGCGCTCGCTCAACCGTGAAAGCCAGAACCTGACCAACCAGGCCGCCTATGTGGTGGAAGAAGCCGTGGGCGGCTACAAGGTCGTCAAGCTGCATGGCGGCGAGGCATATGAGTCGCTGCGCTTCAACGCCATGACCGACCGTCTGCGCGGCTACGCCATGCGCGTGGCGGTGGCCGGCGGCCTGAACCAGCCGGTGACGCAGTTCCTGGCGGCGCTGGCGCTGTCCATCATCCTGGCCATCGCCATGCTGCAGGCGCAGGCCAACCAGACCACGGTCGGCGGCTTTACCGGCTTCGTGATGGCAATGCTGCTGCTGATCTCGCCGCTCAAGCACCTGACCGACGTGAATCAGCCGCTGCAGCGCGGCCTGACCGCAGCCGAGTTCATCTTCGGCCTGATCGACACGCCGATCGAGCCGCAAGAGGGTGGCAAGCCCCTTGACCGCGCGCGCGGCGACATCCGCTTCGACAATGTCACGTTCCGCTATGGCGAAGACGGTCGCGCTGCGCTCGATAGCGTCAACCTGCACGTCAAGCCGGGCGAAGTCGTTGCCCTGGTCGGCCCGTCGGGCAGCGGCAAGACCACGCTGGTGAACCTGCTGCCGCGCTTCTTTGATCCGACCGCGGGCACGATCTCGCTCGACGGTGAAGCGCTAGCGGATCTGGCGCTGCACGATCTGCGCCGCCAGATTGCATTCGTCAGCCAGGATGTGGTGTTGTTCAACGACACCATTGCCGCCAACGTGGCCTACGGCGCGCGGGATGCCTCCGAAATCGACATGGCGCGCGTGCGTCGTGCGCTGGAGGCCGCCTACCTGACGGACGTGGTGGACAACCTGCCCGAGGGCATCGACACCAATATCGGCGACAACGGTTCGAAGCTTTCCGGTGGCCAGCGTCAGCGTCTGGCGATTGCTCGTGCCGTCTACAAGGACGCGCCGATCCTGATCCTGGACGAAGCGACGTCCGCGCTCGACTCGGAATCCGAGCGCCAGGTCCAGGCAGCGCTCGAAGCGCTGATGCAGGGCCGCACGACGCTGGTGATCGCGCACCGCCTGTCGACCATCGAGAACGCAGACCGCATCGTGGTGCTCGAACACGGAAAAATCGCCGAGGCTGGCACCCACCGCGAACTCATCGAGCGCGATGGGCTGTATGCTGGCCTGCATCGCATCCAGTTCGCCACCCAGTAAGCCGTGCCCTCACGGGCGGCGTGCAGGATGTCCCATCACACACAGGAGACATCGTGACCACCACCACGCCGCCCATCAGCCGGTTCCCCGTTCCTGAACTGGCAAACATCCCCGAAGACATCCGTGCGCGCATCCTCGAGGTGCAAGACAAGACCGGTTTCGTGCCGAACGTGTTTCTTGCGCTCTCGCATCGGCCGGACGAGTGCCGCGCCTTCTTCGCCTATCACGACGCGCTGATGCTGCGCGCAGGCAGCAGCCTGACCAAAGGCGAGCGCGAGATGATCGTGGTGGCCACGTCCGGCGCCAACCAGTGCCTGTATTGCGTGGTTGCACATGGTGCCATTCTGCGCATCTACGAGAAGAATCCGCTCGTGGCCGATCAGGTCGCCGTCAATTACCGCAAGGCCGACATCACCCCGCGCCAGCGGGCCATGCTCGACTTCGCGATGAAGGTCTGCACCGCCTCGCACATGGTCACCGAGGCCGATTACGATGCCCTGCGCACGCACGGTTTTGACGACGAGGACGTGTGGGACATCGCTGGCATCACGGCCTTCTTTGGGCTGTCTAACCGCATGGCGAACGTGATCTCGATGCGCCCGAATGACGAGTTCTTCCTGCTCGGCCGCGTGCCGCGCGAGAAGAAACACGCGCTTTGAGCAGCCTACGTCGCCGTCAGCGCGCGCAGCGCTTCGAGCAGCTTGACGGCGGGGCTGGGCAGGATGCCGTGGCGACGCCGGAACGCAGTGAGCGTGCGGCGCGCCACCAGGCCGGGAATCGGTAGCGGTTCGATGACCCCGGCACGGCGCTCTGCATCGATCATCGGTTCGGCCATCCAGCTCAGGAAGCCCGAGCGCGCCACCAGGCTCTTGAGCGCCGTCACCGAGCGTGTTACCACCACGATGTTCGGCAAGCCAAGACCCGCGGCTTCGAACACGTGCCGCATGTGTTCGTACGGCCCGGTGCCGCGCGGCGGGATGGCCCAGGGCGCATCCAGCGTAGCGGCCAGCGTCAGTGCTGGGCGCTTGCGCAGCGGGTGCTCGGGCGATGCCACGACGAAGCTGGCGTCTTCCCAGCGGCAATCGGCGATGGCGATGATCTCGTCCGTATCCGGCATCGCAATCGAGAGCGCAAGGTCGATCTCGTGCTTGACGAGACCCTCGGCCAGCCGGTCCCAGACGCCCTCGAGGATCTCCACGCGCAGGTTCGGCCAGCGAGCCACCACCGTGCCCACGGCAAGCGGCAGGACATAACTGGCGATGCTGCCCACTGCGCCCACCCGGATCGTGCCCTTGGCGAGGCCGCGCATGGCGTCGATCTCTTCACGTGCGTAATCGGCCTCACGCTGCAGCAATGACGCGTGCGGCAGCAGCGCCTCGCCGATGGCGGTCAACTGCATGCCCTTGGAATGCCGCTCGAACAGCGGCGCGCCCACTTCGTCTTCCAGGCGCTTGATGATCCGGCTCAGGGCAGGCTGGGTGACGTGCAGGACTTCCGCCGCGCGCCCGAGGCTGCCGGCCGAAACGATGGTGGTGAAGGCGCGCAACTGGCGCAGATCGAAAGTCATGCCAAAAGGTAATGGCTTTGGCGCAAGAATTCAATGTCGCGTTAATGGCGGCGGATCCCATACTGGCAGCCTGTTTCAAGGAGACTGCCCGTATGACCCGCACTTCGCTCGCGTTGATCACCGTGCGCGACGCCACCATCGAACTGCTGCGCCAGCTCGGCATGACCCACGTGTTTGGCAATCCGGGGTCGACCGAGCTGCCGATGTTCCGTGATTTTCCGGAAGATTTCCGCTACATCCTGGGCTTGCAGGAAGCCGTGGTGGTCGGCATGGCCGATGGCTACGCACAGGCGACAGGCAACGCGGCGCTGGTGAACCTGCACTCGGCCGCCGGTGTCGGCAACGCCATGGGCAACATCTTCACGGCGTTCAAGAACCGCACGCCGCTCGTCATTACCGCCGGGCAGCAGGCGCGGTCCATCCTGCCGTTCGATCCTTTCCTCGCCTCCAACCAGGCCACCGAACTGCCCAAGCCGTATGTGAAATGGAGCATCGAGCCAGCGCGTGCGCAAGACGTACCGCTGGCGCTAGCCCGCGCGTATCACATCGCCATGCAGGAGCCGCGTGGGCCGGTGCTGGTGTCGATTCCTGTCGATGATTGGGACCAGGTAACCGAGCCGGTGGCCGCACACGAAGTCGCAACAGCGGTACGACCCGACCCTGCGGTGCTCGCCCGCCTTGGCGATGTGCTGGACGCCGCGCGGCGTCCGGCATTTGTGGTGGGTGCAGCGGTCGACCGGGCAGGCGCCTGGGATGCTGTCGTGCAACTCGCCGAGACGCATCAGGCGCGGGTGTTTACCGCACCGATGGCGGGGCGCGGGGCGTTTCCGGAAGACCACCGGCTGTTTGCCGGTTTCCTGCCGGCCATGCGCGAAAAGATCGTCGGGCTGCTGCAGGGACATGATGTCGTCTTTGCGCTGGGTGCACCGGCATTCACGTATCACGTGGAAGGGCACGGCCCGCACGTGCCAGTGGGCGCGAAGCTGGTGCAACTGGTTGACGATCCCGCCACCGCTGCGTGGACCCCAGAGGGCATTGCGGCAGTGGGCAACATTCGGCTGGGCGTCCTCGATCTGCTCGCCAGGCCCGCCCCGCCAGCCCGGCCGCTGCCGCCTGCACGCACCTTATCGCCGCGCGCCGAGCCGGGCGCTCCCATGTCGGCGGCCTTTGTTCTGCAGACGCTGGACGCGGTACGCCGCCCCACAGACATCGTCGTCGAAGAAGCTCCGAGTGCCCGGTCGGCCATGCAGGCCTATCTGCCCATGCGCCGCTCGGGCGGGTTCTACACGATGGATAGCGGCGGCCTGGGCTACGGCATGCCCGCTGCCGTGGGCGTGGCGTTGGCAAAGCCGGGCACGCGCGTGATCGGCCTGATCGGCGATGGCTCGAGCATGTACTCGATCCAGGCGCTGCGCAGCGCCTCGCTCCTTGAGCTGCCGATGACCTTCGTCATCCTGAACAACCGCCGCTACGCCGCGCTGCAGGAGTTTGCGCCGGTGTTCGGCTTTGCTGCCACCGATGTGGTGCAGGGCACCGACTTGCAAGGGATCGATTTCGTCGGGCTGGCCCGCGCCATGGGCTGCACCGGCGAGCGCGTGACCGACCCGCATGCGCTGGAAGCCGTGCTGCGCACCGCATTGCAATCGGCTGGACCGACCTTGATTGAAGTGGAGATTGCCTGATGACGAATACGAACGTTGCACCGCTGGACACTGCGCAGACCATCCCGATGCTGATCAACGGGGAGCGTGTACAGGCCGCCAATGGCCAGGTCTTCGAGCGACGCAACCCGCTCGATGGCACCGTGGCAACACGCGCGCCGGCCGCCACGGCGGATGACGCCCGTCGAGCGGTCGATGCGGCAGCCGCTGCCTTCCCTGCCTGGGCCGCGATGGGCCCGTCCGAACGCCGTGCGTTGCTCATGCGTGCGGCGCAGGCGCTAGAAGCGAAGGGCGACGCCTTTGCGGAGGCCATGGCGGCCGAGACAGGCGCGTCCGCATTGTGGGCCGGCTTCAACGTGCATCTGGCCGCAAGTGGATTGCAGGAGGCCGCCGCCATGGTCACGCAGATTGCCGGAGAGGTCATTCCTTCGGACGTGCCAGGCAGCCTGGCGATGGGCGTGCGCCAACCGGCAGGCGTGGTACTGGGCATCGCCCCGTGGAATGCACCGGTCATTCTGGCAGTGCGTGCGATCGCGCTGCCGCTGGCGTGCGGCAATACCGTCGTGCTCAAGGGCTCGGAAGTCTCCCCGGCCACGCACGGACTCATCATCGAAGCCCTGCAGGAGGCCGGTCTGCCCAGCGGCGTCGTCAACTTCGTGACCAATGCGCCGGCCGATGCAGGCGCCGTCGTCGAGGCCATGATCGCGCACCCGGCTGTGCGGCGGGTCAACTTCACCGGTTCCACGCGCGTGGGCCGCATCATCGCGCAGACGTGCGCCACGTATCTCAAACCAGCCGTGCTGGAGTTGGGCGGCAAGGCGCCGCTGCTCGTGCTGGCCGATGCGGATATCGATGCCGCCGTGGCGGGCGCTGCCTTCGGCGCCTTTGCCAATTCCGGGCAGATCTGCATGTCCACCGAACGCATCATCGTGGATGCATCCATCGCTGATGCGTTTGTTGCCAAGCTTGCGGCGAAGGCCGCATCGTTGCCACTGGGCGATCCACGCAAGGGTCCTGCGGTGCTCGGCTCGGTGGTCGACATGAGCACGGTCGAACGCTGCAATCACCTGATCGATGACGCACTCGCCAAGGGTGCAACGCTGGTGTGTGGTGGCAAGGCCACCAGCACGCTGATGCCGGCTACGCTGCTCGACCACGTCACGCCCGACATGCTGATCTACTCGGAAGAGTCGTTCGGACCCGTGAAGGGCATCGTACGGGTGAGCGGAGACGATGCGGCCGTGGCCTGCGCGAATGACAATGCGTACGGCCTTTCGTCGGCCGTTTTCAGCCGCGACGTGGCCCGGGCGATGAACGTGGCGCGCCGCATCGAATCGGGGATCTGCCACATCAATGGCCCGACTGTGCATGACGAGGCGCAGATGCCGTTCGGCGGCGTCAAGGCGAGCGGCTTCGGTCGCTTTGGCGGTCGTGCAGGGGTGGCCGAGTTCACCGAACTGCGCTGGCTGACGGTGCAGACCTCGCCACGCCATTATCCGTTTTGAGCCGGTCATGGATATCGCGATACTCGGCGCGGGCGCCATGGGTTCGCTCTTTGGCGGATTGCTGGCGGAAGCGGGTGAACATGTCACGCTGCTCGACATCAACGATGCGCATCTGGACGCGATCGGCACGCAGGGCTTGCAGCTCGAAACCGACCATGGCGAGCGCCGTATCCGCAACCTGCAGGCCATGAGACCGGGCGCGGCAACGCGGCGCCCCGACCTGCTCATCGTCTTCACCAAGGCAATGCACACGCGCGCTGCACTGGCCAGCGCGCGCCACCTCATCGGCCCATCGACGCACGTGCTGACCCTGCAGAATGGTCTGGGTAATGTTGAGGCGCTGGTACCTGTAGTGCCGCGCGAACGCATCTTCGTCGGCGTGACGACGTGGCCAGCCGACCTCACGGGTCCGGGCCGAGTGCGTTCGCATGGTGCCGGTGCGATTCGCATGATGACGGCCGATGGCGCCCAAAGCCCTGCACTCGCACGCGCAGTGCATGCGCTGACGAACGCGGGCTTGAACTGCCACGCTGACGAGAATGTGTGGGGCGCGGTGTGGGAAAAGGTGGCTTTCAATGCAGCGCTCAACCCGTTGTGCACGGTGCTGAATCGACCCGTCGATGCGCTCGGTGCGGTGGAAGACGGTCCGGCGCTCGCGCTGGCCATCGCCAACGAGGTGCTGGCCGTGGCGCGCGCGACTGGCATCCCTGTCGACGCCGCGAAGGTGGGCGACAACGTGCGGCACGCCATCGTCGCCCACCGCGGGCACAAGCCTTCCATGCTGCAGGACGTGCTGGCCGGACGGCCGACCGAGATCGAATCCATCAACGGCGCCGTGGTGGCGACAGCGCGCCGGCACGGCGTGCCGGTGCCGCACACGGAGACGCTCATGCAGCTGGTCAGGCTGCTGCAGGCGCAGGGCCTGAGCCCCGGAGCGTCGTAGCGCAGCCGCTCACGGACGCTCGATATCGTCAATTCAAACGGCGCGCAGACGCCAGTTCACAGGAGACAACCACATGATGTTCAGTTCGAGCTTGCAGAGCGCGGCGTTCAAACGGAGGCCCTTATGAGTCGGAGTCAGATGACGGTCGATATCGGGGCCGTTCTGGACGACGGTCCATTTTCGCTGGCGCAGAAGGTGGCGGTGCTGCTCGCAGCCTTTGCCATTGTCATGGATGGCTTTGACGGTCAGTTGATCGGATTTGCGATCCCCGTGCTGATCAAGGAGTGGGGCATCACGCGCAACGCGTTCGCACCGGCCGTGGCCGCGGGGCTCATTGGCATGGGCCTGGGGAGTGCGCTGGCCGGCCTGTTTGCCGATCACTTCGGGCGTCGCTGGGCGTTGATCGTCAGCGTGTTCGTGTTTGGCGTGGCGACGTGTTCGATCGGCTTCGCGCCCAATGTGGCGACGATCGCCATGCTGCGGTTCATTGCTGGCCTGGGCATTGGTGGCGCGCTGCCAAGCTCCACCACGATGACGGCGGAGTTCACGCCTGCGCGTCGCCGCACGCTGGCGGTGACGGCCACCATCGTGTGCGTGCCGCTGGGCGGGATGCTCGCGGGCCTGTTTGCGGGTCACGTGCTGCCGCTCTATGGCTGGCGTGGGTTGTTCTGGATCGGCGGGGCGCTGCCGCTGGTACTCGGAGGCGTGCTGGTGATTGGGCTACCCGAATCGCCGCGTTTCCTGGCGCGTCGTCCGTCGCTCTGGCCACAACTGGCGCATCTGCTATCGAAGATGGGGCGCGATGTGCCCGCCAATACCGCGTTTGCGGATGTGGCGGGTCAGAAGGTCATTCAGCACGCGAGTTTCCGGTCGCTTTTCGCGCCGGGGCAGGCGCGCGATACGGTGGCGCTTTGGGCGGCCTTCTTCATGTGCCTGCTGGCCGTGTAGGCGGCGTTCAGCTGGCTGCCGACGATGCTTGCTTCAGAAGGTTTAAGCGTGAGCGTGGCCGGCTCGGGGCTGACGGCGTACAACCTCGGCGGTGTGATCGGCGCCCTGGTTTGCGCAGTGACCATCGCGCGATGGGGTTCGCGTTGGCCCATGGCGCTGTGTTGCGTGGGCGCGGCCGCGAGCGCCTTTGCGTTGCAGGGTGTCGACGCCAAGCTGAATACGAATCTGCTGATCGTCGGGCTTGGGCTGCACGGGCTGTTCGTCAACGCCGTGCAATCGACGATGTATGCGCTCTGTGCCTATGTCTATCCGACGGCGGTGCGCGCAACGGGCACGGCGTCGGCGGTGGCGTTCGGTCGGCTGGGCGCGATTCTCAGCGCGTTTGCCGGGGCGATGGTTATCACCGCCGGCGGGTCAGTGGCCTATCTGGCCATGCTCGGGATCGTGATGTTGGTGGTGTTGGCCGCGCTGCTGGCCATGCGCGAACAGATCCCGCGCCTGATCCAGCGGGCGACTCCGTCTGGAGCCGGCCCCCAGTTGCCACACGGCAGTCCGGTCAAACCATAGCTGCCACGCTGGGCGCAGCGCTACATCAGGATGATGTCGTACTGCTCCTGGCTGGCCGCCGACGATTCCACCTGCAGCGAAATCGGCTTGCCGATGAAATCCCCCAGCATCGCAAGGTGCTGGCTTTCTTCTTCCAGGAACAAATCGATCACCGATTGCGACGCGAGGATGCGGAATTCGCGCGGATTGAACTGCCGCGACTCGCGCATGATCTCGCGCAGGATGTCGTAGCACACGGTGCGCGGCGTCTTCACCTGGCCCTTGCCCTGGCATACCGGGCACTGCTCGCACAGCACATGCGCGAGCGATTCGCGCGTGCGTTTGCGCGTCATCTCCACCAGGCCCAGTTGCGAGAAGCTGTTGACCGTGATGCGCGTGCGGTCGCGCGACAGCGCCTTGCGCAGTTCCGCCAGCACGGCATCGCGATGCTCGGCCGACTCCATGTCGATGAAGTCGATGATGATGATGCCGCCCAGGTTGCGCAGCCGCAGTTGCCGCGCAATGGTGTGCGCCGCCTCGAGGTTGGTCTTGAAGATCGTGTCGTCGAAGTTGCGCGCGCCCACGTAACCGCCGGTGTTGACGTCGATGGTCGTCATCGCCTCGGTCTGGTCGATCATCAGGTAACCGCCCGATTTCAGGTCGACCCGGCGCGACAGCGCACGCTCCACTTCCGCTTCGATGTTGTACAGGTCGAAGATCGGCCGTTCGCCGGTGTAATGCGTCAGGCGCTCGACCACGGCCGGCGTGTACTCCTGCGCAAACTCGACGAGCTTCTGATGGTTCTCGCGCGAATCGACCTGGATGCTGCGCGTTTCGTCTGTCACGAAATCGCGCAGCACGCGCTGGGCGAGGTTCAGGTCCTGATAGAGGATCGACGGGGCGGGCAGGGTCGTCGCGTTGTGCCGGATGGTTGCCCAGATCTTGCGCAGGTAGGCGACGTCGTTGGCGAGCTCCTCGTCGGTGGCTTCTTCGGCGATGGTGCGCACAATGAAGCCGCCGCGCTCGTCGGTGGGGACCATGGCTGTCACGCGCGAACGCAGCGCTTCACGCTCGGCCTCGTTGCCGATTTTTTGCGAGATCCCGATGTGCGGATCTTGCGGCAGATACACCAGCGTGCGGCCGGCAATGCTGACCTGCGTGGACAGCCGCGCCCCTTTGGTGCCGATCGGATCCTTGATCACCTGCACCATCAGCGCCTGGCCTTCAAACAGCGTCTTCTCGATGGCGACCTGTGGTGTGGGCGGCGTGTCCTTGGCGTCGCGCGGGTGCCAGATGTCGGCCACATGCAAAAACGCGGCGCGCTCCAGGCCGATATCGATGAAGGCCGACTGCATGCCCGGCAGCACGCGCACAACCTTGCCGAGGTAGATGTTTCCGACGAGTCCCCGCGTGAGCGTGCGCTCGATGTGGAGTTCCTGAACGGCGGCTTGCTGGACGATGGCCACGCGCGTTTCTTGCGGCGTGATATTGACGAGGATGTCTTCGGACATGAGAGATACCAGGAGAGCGGGTTTCAGCACCCGCCTCCGGGCTGGTAGTGCGCGCCCGAAGCGTGTCTTGAAACCGGCCCTCGCACACTGGCGGCGTGTGCGGGTTGCAGCGTGGGGTTACAGCACCACTCCGGCTTGTGCGAGCAGCGCTGCGGTCTCGAACAAGGGTAGGCCCATGATACCCGAATAGCTTCCCGAGATATGCGCGACAAAGGCCGCTGCGCGCCCCTGGATGCCGTAGGCGCCGGCCTTACCGAACGGCTCGCCGCTGGCGATGTAGCGGGCGATGTCGTTGTTCGTCAGCACGGCAAACCGCACGTCCGAGATGGACAGCGCGTGCATTGGCGTGCCTTCGGTCGTGACGACCGTCACGGCGGTCAGCACACGGTGCGCCCGGCCGGACAGGCCCCGCAGCATGCGATGGGCGTCGGCGGCATCGGCCGGCTTGCCCAGAATCTCGCCGCCAAGGCACACGGTGGTGTCGGAAGTCAGGATCGGCAGGGCGGGGAGGTCGCGTGTGATCCGGCGGCGTGCGGCTGCCTGCGCTTTCAGGGCGCAGACGCGCTGAACGTAATCGTCGGGTGTTTCACCGGCTAGCACGGCTTCGAGCGATTCCGCGTCTTCGTCGTCGGCGGCCAGCAGGAGCTCGAAGCGTGCGCCGATCTGGCGCAGCAGTTCCTGCCGGCGCGGGCTTTGGGAGGCCAGATACAGATGTGGGGCGCCGGCGGTTTCGAGCGTCATACGCGGTGATAGGGGTGGTTCTGCGTGATGCTCCACGCGCGGTAGAGCTGCTCGGCCAGCAGCACGCGCACCATGCCGTGCGGCAGCGTCAGGCTGGATAGGCGGATCAGCATGCGCGCCTTGGCCTTGAGCGTTGGGTCCAGTCCGTCCGCGCCACCGATCACGAA
>JAGWNU010000305.1 GCA_028871175.1 Burkholderiaceae bacterium
TGCACTGTCGGCCACGCGTTGGATGTCGCAGGAATCGGCCCGCAATCGCGACGAGCTCTCGGCGATGAAGAAACGGGCAGAAGAAGCGGCCAACGAGGTGGCGACGCTTCGCAAGGCACTCGACATGGCGTCGGCCTCGGCACGGCATGACCTGCTGACGGGCGTGCTCAACCGCAAGGGCCTGGAGGAAGCGTTGGAGCGGGAAGTCGCCCGCGCGGCACGCCAGAGCACCGCGCTGTCCATCGCCTTCCTCGACATCGACAACTTCAAGTCGATCAACGACACGCACGGGCACAGCACCGGCGACGATGCGCTTTCGCACCTCGCCGAGGTTGCACGCGAATCCATGCGGCCTCAAGACACGCTCGCTCGCTTTGGTGGCGAGGAGTTCGTGATCCTGATGCCCGATACGCACCTGCAGGAAGGCGTGCAAACGATCGTCCGGCTGCAACGCGCGCTGACCCAGCGCTTTTTCATGGCGGGCGATACGCGGCTCTTCATTACGTTCTCTGCCGGCGTGGCTGAGCTTGGCAAGGACGAAGCGCCGATGGCCGCGATCCACCGCGCCGATCGCGGCATGTATCGCGCCAAGCGCGCCGGCAAGAACAAGGTGGTCGCGGCGTAAGCGATGCCCACCGCAAATTTGCCGGAAGATACGCCGCCCAGCCCAGCGTCAGGCCGCCCGGAGTGTCTGGAATAGCACATTCAACCGCGACAGCCGTCATCCCGGCTTGCCCAATGGCGGCCAACCCGCATAAAATGATGGGCTACGCGGGCGTCGTATAATGGTAATACCCTAGCTTCCCAAGCTAGAGCCGTGGGTTCGATTCCCATCGCCCGCTCCACCCAATCGTCTAAAGCCGCCCTCGGCGGCTTTTTTGTTGCCTCCTCGCTCCATCGACGGGCGCACGGCACGGGATCTTCATGCAGCCCACCGAACTGCCGGGTACCGGCCCCGAGAACGCCACGCCGGCATCACAGGACGCCCACGCCGCGGACGGCGCGGAAACCGGCGCGGAAGTTGGCCATCCGCGCCGCATCCGCTCGTTCGTGCGCCGCGCCGGCCGAACGTCCACCGGGCAGCAGCGCGCGATCGACGAGCTCGGCCCGCGCTTCCTGCTGCCGTTCACGGCTGCACCGCTTGATTGGGAATCCGCCTTCGGCCGCCCTGGCGCCAGGCGCATCTTCGAGATCGGCTTCGGCATGGGCGAGACGACCGCGCATATTGCGCAACTGCGCCAGGAAGATGATTTCCTGGGCGTGGAAGTGCACGAGCCTGGCGTGGGCGCGTTGCTCAAGCTGATCGGCGAACGTCAGATCGGCAATATCCGCATCGTTTCCCACGATGCCGTGGAAGTTCTGGCGCAGATGATTCCGGAAGGCACGCTCGACGGGATCCACGTGTTCTTCCCTGACCCGTGGCACAAGAAGCGCCACAACAAGCGGCGCCTCATCCAGGGCCCGTTCGTGGCGCGCCTGGCGACGCACCTGAAGCCCGGCGGCTATCTGCATTGCGCGACGGACTGGGAAGAATACGCGCACCAGATGCTGGACGTGCTCTGCGCCGAGCCGCTGTTGGAGAACACCGCCGAGGGCTTTGCGCCCCGCCCTGACTATCGGCCCATCACCAAGTTCGAGAAGCGCGGCCTGCGCCTCGGACACGGCGTCTGGGACGTGGTGTTCCGCAAGCGCGGCTGACCACGCCCCCGGCGCGCATCACCGCGCGCCGAACTGCGTGTCGCCAAACAGGTTCTTGGCGTGACGCGGGAAGGCGCGCCAATATTGCGGCGGCGCCTTCACGGTGGCGCCCAGTTCAGCGGCCGCCGCCCACGCCCAGTGCGGGTTGTAAAGGAATGCGCGGCCGATTGCCACGAGGTCTGCCCGGCCTTCCGCCACAATGGCCTCGGCCTCGTGCGCCTCGTTGATCAGACCGACGGCGATGGACGGAATCTCCGCTTCGCGACGAATCTTCTCCGCAAACGGCACCTGATAGCCCGTCGACAGGGGAATCTGCTGCAGAGGCGATACGCCGCCTGACGACGCATCGATCCAGTCGCAACCCCGCGCGCGCAGCGCCTGAGCAAACACGACCGACGCTTCAGGGGTCCAACCGCCCTCGACCCAGTCGGTCGCCGACACCCGCACACCCACCGGAATGTTGTCCGGCACGACGGCGCGCACAGCCTCAAAGATCTCCAGCGGATAGCGCATCCGGTTCTCGAGCGCGCCACCGTAAGCATCCGTACGCTGGTTGGCGATTGGCGAGAGGAATTCGTGCAGCAGATAGCCATGCGCGCAGTGCAGTTCGATGGCGGCCATGCCCAGGCGCACGGCGCGGCGCGCGGTGGCGACAAACTGATCGCGCACCCGGGCGAGGTCCGCGTCGGTCATCTCACGCGGGGCACGTTCCTCGCGGCGCTGCGGCAGTGCCGATGGCGCCATGGTCTCCCAGCCGCCTGCGTCGAGCGGCAACAGCGCCCCACCCTCCCACGGACGCGCGCTCGAGGCCTTGCGGCCCGCATGTGCGATCTGCATGCCGATCGGCACCAGGGCGTTCTGGCGGACGGCGGACAGCGTGCGAGCCAGGGCCGCTTCCGTCGCGTCATCCCACAAACCCAGGCAGCCATTGGTAATGCGGCCCTCAGGCGATATGGCCGTCGCCTCGATCATCAGAAGCCCCGCGCCGGAGAGCGACAAGCCGCCCAGGTGGGTGTGATGCCACGCAGTTGCCTGGCCATGGTCGGCCGAGTACTGGCACATCGGCGAGATGACGATGCGGTTCTCAAGAGTGAGACCGCGCAGGGAGAAGGGCTGGAAGAGTGCACTCATGATCAGGGGATTCGGCTGTTGGCAGCTGGCAAAAGAAACCGCCAGTGTGTCCGAATCCGCCCGATCGTGCAGATGGCGCGAAAGCCCGCGCCGAGGTAGGGAAATGCCGTTACCTGCTCAGGCCTGCCAGGCGATGAGGTGCGTGTAGGCGGTGACGAGAACGATGATGCCGAAGATGATCCGGTACCACGCAAAGCCGCGGAAATCATGCGTGGCGATGAACTTCAGCAGCCAGCGCACGCAGAAGAACGCCGAGATGAACGCAGCCACGAAGCCCACCGCGAAGATCGACAGGTCATCCGCCGACAGCAGCGCACGCGACTTGTAGAGCTCGTAGACCGTGGCCCCGAAGATCACGGGAATCGCCAGGAAGAACGAAAACTCCGTCGCAACCGTGCGCGACAGGCCGAACAGCAGACCGCCGATGATGGTCGAGCCGGAACGCGAGGTGCCCGGGATCAGCGCCGCGGCCTGGGCGAAGCCGAGCTTGAGGGCGTCGACGACGTTCAGGTCCTCGACCGCATGCACGCGGATGCGGTGC
>JAGWNU010000306.1 GCA_028871175.1 Burkholderiaceae bacterium
CGCAGGAGGAGTTGTGGGAGTGGCTCCTGCCTGGGCGGTGCGCGTGGTGTCTTCCGCGGTGGCCTTGGCTGGCTTGGCTGCGGTGCTGGTACGAGCGGTACCCGTCTTGGGTGCGCGTGCGCTGGCAGGGGTCTGCTTGCTCTCGACTTCGGTAACTTTCGATTTCGCCACGGTGGTTGTCTTGCCCTTGAGTGCGACGGAAGCGGCTGTGCCGCCAGGTCTGGCGCTCGTGCTCATCGACGTCGAGACCTTGCCTGAGGTTGAAGATTGGATCACGCCCTTTGCGCGCGCTGCCGGTTTGGCAGTCTTGGCGGCGACGGCGATATCGGCGGTCTGGCGCGGCTGGGTTTTCCCCGTCTTTGCCGGCGCAGTGGCCTTCACCCCTGTCGATCCTGCCTGCCCCATATGGGTCCGACCATTCGCGACTTTCGCCGTTCCCGCTGGGGTCTTTCCTCCTCCCGAGCCGCGCGCCGATGAGGATCGCTTGGCAGAATCAGAAGCAGGACTGGCCTTGGAACCGGCCTTCGCGGAGGTCTTCACCTTCACCATGGGCACGCTCACTCCCCCAAAAATGGGAAAAAGGACTTGCAATCCAAACCGGCTATTCTAGCACGCCAGACCCAGCCGGTCTAAACGAAAATCGGGTTTTCGCCTGAAAAATCAAGGGGCTAACCGCAATTGCCCGCCCCGCTTGGCGGTGGGCTCTGCGGCCCATGCGCTACACGAGCTGTCGACGGCGGCTGATTTCGCCCACCAGCCAGCGCATGCGCTCCTTGTCGTCGTCGCCGGCATGGCCGGCTTCCATCTTGCGCTGCAACATCTCCAGCTCGCGCTTGAGTGGCTCGGCGAGCATCTTTTGCACGGCGGTATCGAACTCGGCAATGGCCGGCTCCAGCTCAATGTCGTCTTGGAGCACGGCCGTACGTAACCCGGCAAAGGCTTCGGCGTGAGGGGTCTGCCCCAGACGCTCGACAAAGGCCCCGAAGTGCACCTCCGGACCCACAGCATCACATTCGGCCAGCAGCCCCGCCAATACCTCACCTTGGGGCAATTGGGGCGCAGTCAACTGGACGCGGGCATCGGCGTCGAGCCTTGCAGCCAGTGCGGGATAGCGCATGAGCAGGCGCAGCACCTTTTGCTCCAGCGCCGTGGGTGCGGTGCGCGCCACGCGCGGGCGCTTTTGTGTCATGCGGCCCGCTTGGGCCGGGTCACTGCGCAGGCCGCACAGCGCTTCGATATCGGCGGGCGTGGTGCCGGTCATCTCGGCCAGACCACGGATGATCTGCAAGCGCAGGCCGCCGGCGGGCATCGCCGTGAGTAAAGGCTTGGCCTCGTACTGCGCCCGCGCGCGCCCCTCCGGCTGGCGCAGGTCGAGATCCTCGCTCACGGCCTGCAACAGGAAGCGAGACAGCGGCATCGCGTTGTGCACCTCGCGCGCAAAGGCTTCGGTGCCTTCCTCGCGGATGAAAGTGTCCGGATCGTGCTCGGGCGGCAGAAACAGGAACTTGATCGTCTTGTTGTCGGTAGCATGCGGCAGGCAGGCTTCGAGTGCGCGACGTGCGGCCCGACGCCCGGCACTGTCCCCGTCGAACGAAAAGATGACGGTATCGACCTGCCGCAGCAGCTTCTGGACGTGGATCGGCGTGCAGGCCGTGCCCAGCGTCGCCACTGCATTGGCAAACCCGAGCTGCGCCAGCGCGACGACGTCCATATAGCCTTCCACGACCAGCACATAGTCGAACTCGCGGATGGCGTTGCGCGCCTCGAACAGGCCGTACAGCTCGGTGCCCTTGCTGAACAGCGGCGTTTCGGGGGAATTGAGATATTTCGGCTCGCCCTGCCCTAGCACCCGGCCGCCAAATCCGATCACCACGCCCTTGGTATTGCGGATGGGGAACATGATGCGATCGCGAAAGCGGTCGTAGCGGCGATGCGAGCCGTCGGCACTGGTCTTCTCGCTTTCGATGACGAGCCCGGCCTCGATAAGCGGTGCGGCGGTGGCGTCTTCGCGATACGGACCAAACACGGCTTCGAGCGATTGCCAGTCGTCCGGCGCATAGCCGAGGCCGAAGTGCGCGGCAATCTCGCCAGTCAGTCCGCGGCCTTTGAGGTATTGGATGGCGTTGGGTGCACTGCGCAGTTGCTTGCGATAGTGCTCGCAGGCGCGAGCCATGACGTCGCCCAGTGCGACAGTCTTGGCTTGCTGCTCGGCCCGTGCTGCAGGCGGCAAGCCACCGCGCTCTTCGGGCACCACCATACCGACGGATTGCGCGAGGTCCTTGATGGCCTCGACGTACGATTGCCCGGAAAACTCCATCAGGAAGCCGATGGCCGAGCCATGCGCGCCGCAGCCGAAGCAGTGATAGAACTGCTTGGTGGGCGACACCGAGAACGACGGCGACTTCTCGTTATGGAACGGGCACAGCCCCATGAAGTTGGCGCCGCCCTTCTTCAACTGCACGTAACGCCCCACCACGTCGACGATATCGACGCGGTTGAGCAGGTCGTCAATGAACGGCTGCGGGATCACGCGCGGTGCGCCCCTGAAGTGAAAAGCCGGTCGGGATGAATCAGGCGCCAGCCAACATGGCCTTCACGCGGGCCGACACTTGCGTCATGTCCGCGCGGCCAGCCAGGGCCGGCTTGAGGATGCCCATCACCTTACCCATGTCTTGCGGGCCAGTTGCACCAGCCTTGGCCACGGCATCGCGCACGGCGGCGTCGACTTCGGCTTCCGACAGCTGTGCCGGCATGTAGGCTTGCAGCACGGACACTTCAGCCGCCTCTTTGGCAACGAGGTCATCACGGCCGGCCTGCTCGAACGCCGCGATGGAGTCCTTGCGTTGCTTGATCATCTTGTCGACCACGGCCAGCACGGCGGCGTCATCGAGCTCGATGCGCTCATCGACCTCGCGCTGCTTGATGGCCGCCTGCAGCAGACGGATCGTCCCCAGGCGATCCATTTCCTTGGCGCGCATGGCGGCCTTCATGTCTTCCGTAATCTGTGCCTTCAAGGACATTCCGAACTCCGATAAACGGCAAAACCCGCTCGAGCGGCTGGCCCAGCGGGTTGCAAACGTAGAAAAATGGATCGCTGATCGTAGCACAGAACCGAGGCGGTTCCGGGGCCGACCGGAGGAATCAACGTGCGGAAGCGGCCTCCCCCGCTGCGACCGCAGAGGCCCACGCCCACTGGAAGTTGTAGCCACCGAGCCAGCCGGTCACATCGACCACCTCGCCGATGAAGTAAAGGCCGGGCACCGCTTGCGCCTCCATGGTCGAAGATGACAGCGCGCGGGTATCAACACCCCCGCGCGTGACTTCGGCCT
>JAGWNU010000307.1 GCA_028871175.1 Burkholderiaceae bacterium
GATCGACAGGCGCTATGGCCGGGCAGGGTCCAGGGCATAAGCGGCAACGGCAGCGCAGATCTGCATGATGGCCATCTGTGCCAACCGTCTTGAACGGACGGGCAAGGGGAGCGGGCGGGCCAGCGGCATGCGAATTCCTTTCCAAGTGGCAGCGGGGCACGCATTCGCTTGCCCCACCCCACAGAAGCGGACGATTCGTCCCTTTCTGAATAGAGCTTTTGTATGAGGGCCGCTGCGTGCGGGCCGTGGTCGTGCGGTGCAGCAAAATGGCTCACGGCGCCGCATGTGCAGGCAGCCATTGACGCGGTGTTTGTCCGCGGACAGATTTCATGCGATTGGTGCGGGCGTCATGCCCGGACAGGCTTGCGCGGCGCGCATTGCCCGGGCTTAATGGGCGCTGTTTTTCTTGCCGCCTGAGACCCAGGCCTGCGCTTGCCATGATCCGCATTGACGATCCCCAGCATGACAAAGAGGTCGGCGTGGCCGACGCCACCCAGGATACGACCCGCATTGACGACGTGCGCATTGGCGCCGTCCGTCCGCTCATCTCGCCGGCGCTCCTGCTCGACGAGTTGCCGGTGTCACCCGAAGTCCAGGCCCATGTTGAGACGAGCCGGGCCGCCATCACCAACGTGCTGCAGGGCCGGGATGACCGCCTGATCGCGGTGGTGGGCCCATGCTCGATCCACGACCACGACCAGGCGATGGAGTACGCCCACCGGCTCAAGGCGGCGGTGGCGGGCCTGCAGAACGATCTGCTGGTCGTGATGCGGGTCTACTTTGAGAAGCCGCGTACGACCGTCGGCTGGAAGGGTTACATCAATGATCCGCGCCTGGATGGCAGTTTCCGCATCAATGAAGGGTTGCGCCGCGCGCGCGAGCTGCTGCTGGAAATCAATGCGCTGGGGCTGCCTGTCGCCACCGAGTTCCTCGACCTGCTGAGCCCGCAGTTCATCGCCGATCTCATCGCCTGGGGTGCGATCGGCGCCCGGACGACCGAGAGCCAGAGCCACCGGCAACTCGCCTCCGGGCTGAGCTGCCCTGTCGGATTCAAGAACGGCACCGACGGCAGCGTCCAGATCGCGGCGGATGCCATCCTGGCGGCGCGTTCGTCGCACGCCTTCATGGGCATGACCAAGATGGGCATGGCCGCGATCTTCGAGACGCGCGGCAACCGCGATGCACACGTCATCCTGCGCGGCGGCAAGACGGGCCCGAACTACGACGCCGCCGCCATTGAAGACACCTGCCGGATCCTGCGAGCGGCAGGGCTGCGCGAGCAGGTGATGGTCGATTGCTCGCACGCGAATTCGGGCAAGTCGCACACGCGCCAGATCGACGTGGGGCATGACCTGGCTCAGCAGTTGTCCGGTGGGGAGCAGCGCATCGTCGGCGTCATGATCGAGAGCCACCTGGAGGAAGGCCGGCAGGACCTCAAGCCGGGCGTGCCGTTGCGACATGGCGTGTCGATTACCGACGCGTGCCTGGGCTGGACCCAGACCGAGCCATTGCTGGAGACGCTTGCCGGCGCGGTGCGCGCGCGTCGCAAGGGCTGACGTCGCCACGCCGAACCGCGTGTCTGCCGCCGGTTGCGCAGGCGGCGGGCTGGCCGGCGGGGGCGCGGGGCCCCGGGGGTGTAAACTGCGCCCTTTTTTGCACTCGTAGCATGGCGCACGTCCAGCAACGCAGGGCGCTCAGCGGCCCTGCGCTGATCCGCTTACTCGCTCGCCTGGCGGACACCGATCTCTCCCAGCCTGGGCAGTCACTGTCAGACCGGCTGAGCCAATGGCTCAGCTGGACCGATGCCATCACACTGTCGACCGCGCTGAACGCCAGCCTGCCCACGGTCGCGCCCGGCGCGCAGGCCGCTGGCGCTGATGCGGCAACGCTGTGCGGCCGCGTTCGCTCGGCACTGGCGAAGGCCATCGGCGCGACCGGTCTGTCAGACACGCGATCGAACTCCGGTGCGCGCCCGCCCGCCCAGAGCGCACCCGTGGCCGTCGACGTCGACTTTGCCGACTTTCGGCAGCGGTATGTGTCGATGCAGCAGACGATGGAAACGGAGATCGGCAGCCTGCGTGGCCGCCTGCGTCGTGCCCTGGCTGCCAAGGCACCAGACTTGGCGCGCCTCGCCATGCTCGATGCCAGCATGGAGCAAGCCCTCGCCGGGCGGGAGCGCACGCTGCTGGGCGCGATCCCGACGTTGCTCGGGCAGTATTTCGAGCGTCTGCGAGCCGCCGAGCTGCAGCGGCAGGCCGATCCCCTTGCCGACAGCACGGCTCCCGCCCCATCCAGCGCCTGGCTGAACGCATTCCGCAACGATATGCAGAGCGTGCTCCTTGCCGAGCTGGATGTCCGTTTTCAACCGGTCGAAGGGCTGCTTGCCGCCCTTGGCCCCCGCTAAGCCGGACACCATGTCCAGACATCACCTGAACTTCATCGTTTTCTTCGCCGGCCTGGCGGCCGTGGGCTGGATTGCCGCGGGCTATCTCATTGGTTGGAACCCGCTCGCGTTGGGCGTCACGCTGGTGATCGGCGCCATCTACCTGACGGGGACGCTCGAATTGCGCCGGTATCAGCAGGCGACGGGCACGCTCGACCGCGCCGTTGCCGGGCTGTCCGAGCCACCCGCCAGGCTGAGTGGCTGGCTCGATCAATTGCATCCCGGCCTGCGCAACGCGGTACGCCTGCGCGTGGAGGGCGAGCGCGCTGCGATGCCCGGCCCCGTATTGACGTCCTACCTTGTCGGCCTGCTCGTGCTGCTCGGCATGCTCGGCACCCTGCTGGGCATGGTGGTGACGCTCAAGGGAACAGGCGCTGCGCTGGAAAGCGCGACGGACCTGCAGGCGATCCGCGCCTCGCTGGCGGCGCCGATCAAGGGGCTCGGGTTTTCGTTCGGCACGTCGATTGCGGGCGTGGCAACGTCGGCCATGCTCGGGCTGCTGTCCGCCTTGTGCCGACGTGAGCGGCTTCAGGCCGTGCAGGCGCTCGATACCCACATCGCGACCACGCTGCGCCCCTACTCGCACGCGCATCAACGCGAAGAGACCGTCAAGCTCCTGCAGCGCCAGGCCGACGTGATGCCCGCGCTGGTAGACCGCTTGCAGGCCATGATGGCGGCCCTGGAGCAGCAGGGCACAGCCAGCGGCGAGCGGCAGCTTGCCAGCCAGCAGGCGTTTCTCGACAAGGCGGAGAGCGCCTACAGCAGCCTCGCCGCATCGGTGGGGCAATCGTTGCGGGAGAGCGCCGCCGAAAGCGCCCGCGCGGCCGGCGCCGCCATCCAGCCGGTCGTCGAAACGACGATGGCCGGGATCACACGCGAAACCGC
>JAGWNU010000059.1 GCA_028871175.1 Burkholderiaceae bacterium
CAGCGCGGGGGCGGTGGGCTGGGTGATGCTGGTGTATGGCGTATCGGTTGCCGTGGGCAATCTGTGGGGTGGCCGCCTGGCCGATCGCAAGGGGCCGATTGCCGCGCTGCAGATCATCTTTGCGCTGCTGGCTGCCGTGCTGTTCCTGTTCACATTCACGGCGCACCATCCGTGGGCAGCCGTGGCGACGGTGCTGCTGTGGGGGGCGGTGGCGTTCGGCAACGTGCCCGGGCTGCAGGTGTATGTCGTCAAGCAGGCTGAGCGATTCACGCCTCAGGCTGTCGATGTCGCGTCGGGCCTGAACATTGCAGCCTTCAATCTTGGGATCGCCGGCGCGGCATGGGCCGGCGGGCTGATCGTCACGCACCTCGGCCTGATGCACACGCCCTGGATTGGCGCGCTGGTGGTACTGGTGTCGCTGGCACTCACGTCGTGGAGCGGCGTGCT
The DNA here is from genome assembly GCA_028871175.1 of Burkholderiaceae bacterium. GTDB lineage: Bacteria > Pseudomonadota > Gammaproteobacteria > Burkholderiales > Burkholderiaceae > Ralstonia > Ralstonia condita. Next base: position 448 of record JAGWNU010000059.1, read on the forward strand.
CGACCGCCGCAGCGGTATCGGCCCGCGCTTTGATGGCCCCATGCCGGCCAGTCACTGATTCGATCCCATGAACAAAAGGACAACCGCATGGACGCTGCTTGCAACGTTCCTGCCTTCGGTCCTGGCACGTTCGGCTTGACGGGCCAGACCGCGATCGATTCCGTACAGAGCGACAGGGACAAAGCGGAAGTCGGGCAGGCCATTGCCCCGGAATGGGATCGTTGACGGCCAGACAGACGGCGGCGGCTCAAGATTGGTGAACATGTTGCCGATAGATCATCCGGAACACTAAACCATCGGGAGATGTATTGCGCACGCAGTGCCGCTGTCTTCCGCTCCGGAGACTCTGGAATGAGCAAGCTCAGCTTCCGCCAAAAACTTTGGCTGCCGCTGGTCATCAGCATCGTTGCACTGACCTTGATGTCGGTGTTCAACGCCTATCAGGCGCGCGAAATCCGCATGGAAGAGCGCAAGAACAACCTGGTCAGCGTCAGCACCATGGCCTTGAACCTCGCCAGTCAGTATGACGATCTGGTCAAGAGCGGCGCCCTGACCAAGGAAGAGGCACAGAAGCAGGCACTCGACCGCTTTCGCGCACTGCGTTACGACAAAGACGGCTACTTCACCATCACCAATTCCAGCAACGTGGTGGTGATGCACCCGATCAAGGCCGAGCTGGTCGGTAAAGATCAATCCGGCTTCAAGGATGCACAGGGCAACGCCGTCTATGTTGGCCTGTCCGAGGCAGCCAAGGGCCCGAACGGCGGTTTTACCACCTATGTCTGGCCGCACGTCGGCGGCACGGAGCCGGTGCCCAAGACGGCATTTGCCATCCGCTACGCGCCGTGGGACTGGGTGTTTTCCACCGGCGCCTATATGGACGACATCAACGCTGCGTTCATGACGTCGCTGTATCAGACCGGCGCTGTGCTGGTGCTGGTGGCGATCTTGCTGGTCGTGCTGGGCACGATTGCGAACCGCAGCCTGCAACGCACGCTGGGCGGCGACCCGGCTTACGCGGCCGACGTGGCCAATCGCATTGCGGGCGGCGATCTGACCGTGGAAATCTCGACCCGTCCTGGTGACGACCACAGCTTGCTCTACGCGATGGGCCGCATGCGCGGCGCGCTGGTGCAGACCATCGGCAGCATCAAGAGCGCATCGGACACCATCGGCACGGCGACGCGCGAAATCGCAAGCGGCAACCTCGATCTGTCTTCGCGCACGGAGCAGCAGGCCAGCTCGCTGGAAGAGACGGCATCTGCCATGGAGCAGCTCATGTCGACCGTGCAGCAGAACGCCGACAACGCGCAGCAAGCCAACCAACTGGCCGTCTCAGCCTCTGATGTGGCGGTACGCGGCGGCGACGTGGTGACGCGCGTGGTGGAGACCATGGGGTCCATCAACGCCTCGTCGCGCAAGATCGTCGACATCATCGGCGTGATCGACGGGATTGCATTCCAGACCAACATCCTCGCGCTGAACGCGGCGGTAGAGGCTGCCCGCGCCGGCGAACAAGGGCGCGGATTTGCTGTCGTTGCAGGCGAGGTGCGCAGCCTGGCCCAACGCAGCGCCGCAGCCGCCAAGGAGATCAAGGGGCTGATCGACGACTCCGTGGTCAACGTGGAGGCCGGCAGCGCACTCGTGGAAGAAGCTGGCACGACCATGCGCGAGGTGGTCGCCAGCGTCAAGCGCGTGACGGACATCGTCGGAGAAATTTCCTCTGCGAGCCAGGAGCAGCGCTCGGGAATCGAAGAGGTCAGCCACGCCGTCACGCAACTCGACGACGCCACCCAGCAGAACGCCGCACTGGTGGAGCAGGCCGCGGCCGCCGCGCAGTCGCTTGAAGAGCAAGCCGGCAACCTGACGCAGATCGTCGCGCAGTTTCGTCTGCACTCAGACGCGTTGCGCGCCGGCCCGGCCGCAAGCGCCGCACCGCCGGCGCCGAAGGCGATTGCCGGCGGGAATGCCGCACCGCGCCCGCAACCGGCTAAACCGAGTCCCGAAGCAGCGAAACCGCGGCTCAGGGCCCGCAAGGCTCCGGTACTTGCCAAGCCTGCTGCGCCGGCAGCGGCGCCGTCCGGTGCCGTCAAATCTCCATCGCTGGTGGCCGCCGGCAACGATGCCGACTGGGAAACGTTCTGACCTTCATTGATCTCGCGCGCGCAATCGCGCGTGTGCCTGCTTCCGGCATGGTGCAGTCGTCTGCCGGCCGGACCCGGAGACCTAGATGGACCGCATTCTGAAAAACACCAGCGTACGCACCGGCCTGCTGGCAATTCTCTTCACCTTTGCGATGATGATCGTGGTGGGGGCGGTGGTCGGTGTGCTGGCCCTGCGCATCACGAACGAAGCCACCGGGCGCGTCCACGAAATCTCGGATCGCAGCATGCTCCTGAATGACGCATACAAGGACATGCAGCGCGCCCGCACCGGCATGGCGCGCGTCTACGGCGCGCTGCGCGAAAACATGGACGAGGCTGCCAAGGCAGGTGCCATCGAGAGTTCGGAAAATGGACTGAAGAAGTCGATCGCGCAGGTCGAGGCATTCAAGAACGAGCCGCCCATCGAAGGCGTCGATGAGACATTGCATCAGTCGATCGTCAAAGCCGCCCAGACGCACATTGAAGCGGTGCAGCGCGCCATGGCGGCGTTGCGTGCGGGCGATGCGGCCGGCTATACCGAAATCAACGACAAGGACGTGACTGCAACGGGCACAGCCTGGTCGGTGCAGATCGAGCGCTTTCAGCAGCTCGTCAAACGGCTTGCGCAGGAGCAGACCGATGGTGGCCGCACGCGCTATGCCCTGATCCTGAAGTTTGTTGCGCTGGGCATTGCCATGGCCCTGGCATTGATCGTGGCGGTGTTCTACGGGCTCAGGGCTTTCGTCATCACGCCTCTCAACGAAGCCGTCGAGGTGCTGACGCGCGTTGCCGAGGGCGACCTGGCCGTTCAGGTAAAAGCCGGCGGTCGCAATGAACTGGGCCGTCTGCTCGCGGCGGTGGCCCGCATGCGCGAGAGTCTGGTGAACACCGTGCGGCAAGTGCGCAGCAGTTCCGATTCGGTCAATACGGGCGCGCATGAGATCGCCAGCGGCAACCTGGATCTGTCTTCGCGTACCGAGCAGCAGTCGGCTTCGCTGGAGAAGACCGCCGCCAGCATGGAGCAGATGACGTCCACCGTGACCAACAACTCCGAGAGCGCACGCCAGGCCAGCGCACTGGCGTCCAACGCCGCCGATCTGGCCTCGCGAGGCGGTGAGGTGGTGCTCGGCGTGGTCGCCACGATGGACGACATCAGCGCGGGCTCGCGCAAGATGGCCGACATCATCGGCGTGATCGACGGCATTGCCTTCCAGACCAACATCCTGGCGCTCAACGCCGCGGTGGAAGCGGCGCGTGCCGGCGAGCAGGGACGCGGGTTTGCCGTGGTAGCGGGCGAAGTGCGTGCGCTTGCACAGCGCAGCGCGGCCGCCGCGAAGGAGATCAAGACGCTGATCGACGACTCGGTATCCCGTGTGCAGGCAGGCCATACGCAAGTGGCGCAGGCCGGTGAGACGATCAGCGAGACTGTCGAGGCCGTACGCCGCGTCGCCAACATCGTGGAAGACATTGCCGCCGCATCGGCCGAGCAGACGCAGGGCATCCTGCAGATCGGCCAGGCGGTGTCGGAAATGGAGCAGGTCACACAGCAGAATGCCGCGCTGGTGGAGCAGGCTGCCGCTGCGGCGCAGTCGCTCGAAGAACAGGCGCAGAACCTCACGCAGGTGGTGTCGCAGTTCCGGCTCGACGGATCGGAGGCAACCGTGGGTGCATTCAAACCCGCGAAGCCTGTGGCTACGGTTGGTGCAAAGCCGACCAAGGCGCAGCGTACGGCGCTGCCCAGGCGCGAGCCCAGGGTGGGCGCTGTCGCCACGGTTCCGGCTGCGCCCGCCAGGGCAAAGCCCATGGCGGCGGCTGGCGCTGGCTCCGGCTCGGATTGGGAAACCTTCTGATCAGTGACCCAATGCTGGGCCTTCGATCCGTTTGGTCCAGCTTTCCACCTCGCCGCGCGCGAGCCGGCCTTCCACCAGCTTGCGCCATGAAGGGGTGAGCGGCAGCGCCAGCATCGCCGTCAGCGCCGTTGGGTCCAGCGTGTTGCGATAGAGCACATCCAGCACGCGCGTCAGCGGCCATTGGGGCCACGGACGCTCCACCCACTCGAGCGTATCGCCGGCCTGGAGCGTGCCGCCTTCCAGCACCCGGTAATACCAGCCTGTGCGCCCCGTATGCTGGACGCGATGCGCCATGTCGCGCGTGTCAAAGCGATCGTTCAGCTTCCAGCACGGCTGGCGCAGTTGCGATACTTCCAGCACCACCTTGCCTGCGCGCAGGCGATCCCCCACGCAGATGTCGCCTTCGGTCAGGCCCGCGGTACTGAGGTTCTCGCCGAACGCGCCGGGTCGGGCGAGCAGGGCGTGCGGGCCGATGTCGTTGCGCCACGCAGCGTAGTGATCGAACGGGTAGTGGTGGATCGCCTTGTCGGGGCCGCCATGCACGCGCCGGTCGCCTTGCTCATCGCCGAAGATGCCGTTGATGTCGACCTGCACCGCCACGGTTACCGGGCGCTTATGGATGGCGCTGCGCGAGCCAGGCCGGGTGTAATCGACTGCGCGGCCGGCAAGGAGCGCGTCGATACGGATGGGCGCTGGGAGCGTCATGCGGCCTCCGCTTGGTCGAGCCACGCAGTAAAGACCTCGCGGGCACGCTGTGACAGCCGTTGAGCCACGACGGGCGCCTGTGCACGCAACATGCGCGGGTCGATGCTCGCCGCGCCAAGCTCAGCCGCATGCCCGATCAGCCATGCTTCGATCGTTTCGAGATTCGCTTCCAGATGGAATTGCAATCCCAGCGCGTGGTTGCCGATGGCAAAGGCTTGCTCCGGGCACATGGTCGTCGAAGCCAGCCGGCGCGCACCGGGCGGCAGTTCGTAGTGGTCGCCGTGCCAATGGAGCACCGGTGTCCCGTCGGCCAGCGGCGCGAGCGGGGAGTCTGCGCCCTCGGCGGTCAGCGTGATGGGTGCAAAGCCGATTTCCTTCTGGCCCATCGGCCTGACTGCCGCGCCCAGCGCCCGCGCCATCAATTGCGCGCCCAGGCAGATGCCAAGCAGCGGTTTGCGCGCCGCCAGACGTTGGGCAATGACGGCAGCCTCCTCGGGGATGAACGGATAGACCGCATCGTCATACGCGCCAATCGGGCCGCCCAGCACGATGAGCAGATCGGCATCTGACAGGTCGGCGGTCGGTAGCGGCTGGATGCCCACATCGACGTGCCGCACGGCGTAGCCGCGCGCTTCCAGCAGCGGCTGCAGGAGGCCGAGATGCTCGAATGGCACGTGGCGCAGGGCAAGAGCGGTTTTCATGGTGGGCCGGGTAGATCGGCAAGCCGGTATTCTAAGACACCGTGTGTCATATGGGACAATCTTTCGCCTGTTCATGACACATTCGTTTCCATGACCGTACGCCTCAAACCGCTACGCAAGAACCACGGTTGGTCGCTTCAAACCCTGGCCGACAAGACCGGCCTGACCAAGAGCTACCTCTCCAAGGTCGAGCGTGGGGTCTCTGTGCCGTCGATTGCCGTCGCGATGCGGCTGGGCCAGGCACTGGGCATCCCCATTGAAGAGTTGTTTGGCGAGAACGCCGCGACTGCCGCCATGACGGTGGTACGGGCGGCGGACCGCACACGCGTCGGCAAGCCGGGTACGCAGCCACGGTACGAAGGCATTGCCACCCAGCGCGCCGGCAAGACGCTGCAGCCGTTCGTGATCTATCCGCCCGCCGACTTTAGTGACTCGCCCTTCAAGGAGCACGCTGGTGAAGAGCTGCTGTTCGTTCATCGCGGCGAGATCGAAGTCGCGCTCGCCGGCCAGATCGTGCGGCTGGGGGTCGGCGATTCGGTGATGTTCGATGCACGCATTCCGCATCGGACGCGCTCCGTGGGCGCGGAGCAGGCCCAGGCCCTGGTGGTCGTCAGCGTTCCCGCGGAGCGCGCTGACTGAGAGCCGCTAATATCAGACGATAAAAATCTGCATCATGGACCCCCTCTAAAAAGGGAATTCGGGGGGATGCTGCTTCGGCATCACGTCTTTAAGATCGAGTGCCAAAGCGTGCCGCCTCGGCACCTATAAGACCATGTTGGAGGGCGTTGTGCGAAAACCGATGCTGCGTTGGTTTGTGGCAGGCATTGCCTTGATTGGCTTGGGTGCGTGTGCCCCGATGGTCCCGACCGCACCGGCCGCGCTGGCCGTCGACAGCGCGGCAAGCCCAATGCGAATCCAGATGACGGCGCCTGCAGAGATCCGGCTGGATACGGGCTACACGCGCACCCTCGCTGCCGGCTCCCGATGGCAACGCGTAGGCGCGCTGCCGCAAGGTGATGTCTACCGGCCCGTTGGCACCATCTTCACGATCGAGGGGCGGCAAGTGCATGAAGCCTATCTCGTGATCGCTGGCGGGCGCCTCGTCGGTTTCTATCTGCCCGGCGAGCAGGCGTATTCCCCCCTTTCCAAAGCCATTTCCATTTCGACAGGAGCATCACAATGAAGGGAGTTTTGCGCGCATTGCTTTCAGCCATCGGCATCACCGTCCTGATGGCCGGTTGCGCGTCGGGCGTGAAGTATTCGGAGATGGCTTCGACAATTCCGACGCTCAAGCAGGATCAGGGCCGCGTGTACTTCTTCCGCTCGTCGTCGATGTTCGGCGCGGCGGTGCAACCGGACATCAAGCTCAATGGCGAAGTGGTGGGTCAATCCAAGCCGGGCGGTTTTTTCTTTGTCGATCGCCCTGCTGGCAAGTACGTCGTGTCGACCGCCACGGAGACCGAGAAAACGCTGAGCTTTGCACTGGATGCGGGCGAGACCAAGTACGTGCGCACATCGCCGTCGCTGGGACTGATTGTCGGCCGTGTGGTGCCGGAACTGGAAACGCCGGAAAAGGCGCAGGCTGAACTGCCATCGCTGAGCTTTACGCCGAACCAGCCTCAGTCAGCCAAAAAGTAACGGCTGGCTGGCGTAAAGAAAAAGCCCGCGCGAAGCGGGCTCTTTTTTGTTCTGGTGCCGACCGATCAGGCTTCAGCCTTCGCGCGCGAGAACGGCGCGGTGATCTTGATCATCTGCACAAAGGCCTTCGGGTTGCCGGCCAGGATTTCGCCCTGATCGAGGTAGCCCGACTCGCCGCAGTAGTTGCCCACCAGGCCGCCCGATTCCGAGATCAGGAGCGAGCCGGCAGCCATGTCCCACGCATTCAGCCCTTGCTCGAAAAAGCCATCGAGCCGGCCGCAGGCCACGTAGGCGAGGTCCAGCGCGGCGGCGCCCGGGCGGCGCAGGCCGGCGCAGTTTTCCGTCATGGTGGCGAACAGGCGGGTGTAGTCGTACAGGCCTTCCAGGTCGCGGTAGGGGAAGCCTGTGCCGATCAGGCAGTCGGCCAGCTTGTCGCGGCGCGTGACGCGGATGCGGCGGTTGTTCAGGAAGGCGCCCGCACCCTTGGAGGCAGTGAAGAGTTCGTCGCGCGTCGGGTCGTACACCACGGCCTGGGTGACCATGCCGCGTTGCATCAGCGCAATCGACACGCCATATTGCGGAAAGCCGTGGATGAAGTTGGTGGTGCCGTCCAGCGGGTCGATGACCCACACATTTTCGCTGGAGGTCTCGCCGTCGGCCCAGGATTGACCGGACTCTTCCGCTAGAATCGCGTGATCGGGGTAGGCTGTCTTGATGACTTCGATGATCGCGGCCTCGGCCGCGCGATCGACTTCGGTGACGAAATCGTTGTGTCGTTTGCGCTCGGTGCGCAGGCTATCGACGTCGAAGGACGCGCGGTTGATGATGGTGCCGGCCTTGCGGGCAGCCCGGACGGCGATATTGAGCATCGGATGCATGACGGATCTCCGCGCCTGACACGCTTTTGGCAGCAGGCGAACAACACAGCGAATTGTAGAAGAACGAGCGGCGGGTCAATCTCACGATCCTGCCCGCCGTCAAAAGAGTGGCCATATTGTATATGAACCCCGCCTCCAGTGCCCCGGAAAACACACCGAACGGCGCGCCTGCCGACCCTGAAACGTTGCGCCTGCGTGCGGCACGCTGCCGCTTCGTGCTGGTCGAGACCAGCCACCCAGGCAATGTCGGCTCCGCCGCACGTGCGCTCAAGACAATGGGTTTTGGCGAGCCAGGCAGTTTTGTACTTGTCCGCCCGCGTGAAGCCGGGGCCCAGTCACATGCCGACGCCATCGCCATGGCAAGCGGCGCGGATGATGTGCTCGCCAGCGCGCGCGTGGTCGACGACATTGGCGCGGCACTGGCCGGTGCTTCGCTCACCATTGCGCTAACGGCCCGCCCGCGTGAATTCGGCCCGCGCCGCATCGGCCCGCGTGCCGCGGCTGAGGAGGTAGCGGCCTTGCTGGCGGCGCCCGATGCCAGCGTCGCGTTTGTCTTCGGCAACGAGCGTTTCGGCCTACCCAACGAGGTGGTCGAGCGCTGCCATGTCGTGACGCATATTCCCGCCAATCCTGCGTATGCATCGCTCAACCTGTCGCAGGCGGTGCAGTTGATCGCATATGAAGTACGCATGGCCCTGCTCGCCGCGACCGGCACCGCAGACACGCGCATGGAGGGGGTCGGTTTTGTCGGCGAGCCAGCGACGGCAGAGCAGATCGACGGGATGTTCGAACATCTGGAGCGAGGTCTCGTCGAGATCGGTTTCCTTGATCCGGCCCAACCGAAGAAGCTGATGCCGCGCCTGCGGCGTCTGTTTGCCCGCACGCAGCTGGAGACCGAGGAAGTCAATATCCTGCGCGGCATCGCGAAGCGCATGCTCGGCCGTGACGCCGAGGTCGCGCCAGGACAGCGCGCCACTTCCCCGACGGGCCCTGCCGACGACTGTCGCTGATCGCGGCGGGCCGCTGCCGCAGCGCAATCCACCTGTGACGGGCCTTTGACCCTTGCCGTCGTGCGGTAAGGCAATGCCTTACACTGCTTCGCAGCGCACATTGATGCGCGGCGGTTTCATAACGATCCACACACACCAAGATGTTCACACGCATTCGCGAAGATGTCCGCGCCATCATGGAGCGAGACCCGGCTGCGCGCAGCCGCTGGGAAGTGCTGACCTGCTACCCGGGGCTGCATGCTGTCATCGTTCATCGGGTCGCGCACGCGTGTTGGCGCCATGGCTTCAAGCTGCTGGGGCGGTGGTTCTCGCACCTCGGGCGCTTCCTGACCGGTATCGAGATCCACCCTGGAGCGACCATCGGCCGGCGCGTGTTCATCGACCACGGCATGGGTGTCGTGATTGGCGAGACGGCCGAAATCGGTGACGACTGCACGATCTACCAGGGCGTCACGCTGGGCGGCACGTCGCTCTACAAAGGCGCCAAGCGGCATCCGACGCTCGGCAAGGGCGTGGTGGTGAGCGCGGGTGCGAAGGTGCTTGGTGGCTTCGAGATCGGCGATGGCGCGCGCGTGGGGTCAAACGCCGTGGTGCTCAAGCCGGTGCCGGCTGGCGCCACGGCGGTGGGCATCCCGGCACGCATCATCGAGCGCGACGTGCCAACGGCGAAGGAGCCGGCGCTCAAGCAGGAGTTCTCGGCTTACGGCATCACGCCCGATGCCGATGATCCTGTATCGCTGGCGCTCAAGCGGTTGATCGACCACAGCGCGCTTCAGCAGGAGCGCATCGAGTCGATCCTGGCGGCGCTCGACCGCCTGGGGGCACATCTCGAGAACTCACCGAATGATCCGTTCGATGCGAGCCAGCTCAAGGGGATGCTCAAGTAGGCGTGGCGCAGTGGCGGCGCCTCAAGCCGCCACGTGCTCCACGGTCAGTACGCCGTCTTGCAGCTTGAGGAAGCTGCCGCGCGGCCGGCCCTGATCGAAGTCCCAGTCCGACAGCACCCAGCGTTCTCCGCGTGGCTCGTGATGCCGTTGCGGGCGGTGCGTGTGGCCGTGGATCAGTGTCGGCGCGCCGGTGCTTTTGAACAGGGCATCGACAGCCTCTGGCGCCACGTCGCCCATCACGGCCGCGGCGCGCGGTTCGCCAGCCACATTGGCGGACATCGCCCGGCCGGCCTCGCTGTCGGCGCGCATCTTCTGCGCAATCTTCAGCCGCCAGCGCAGGGGCATCGTCAGGAAAAGCCGCTGCACCCAGCGCTTGCGTGTCCAGTGGCGAAAGCGCATATAGGCCGTATCGCGGGTGCAGAGCGCGTCGCCGTGGGCAAGCGCGATGCGCTGGCCGTCGGCTTCGAGCAAGCTGGGGTCGGGCAGTAGCGTGGCGTGCGCGGCGGTCAGGAAACGCCGGCCGAGCAGGAAGTCGCGGTTGCCGTGCATGAACAGCACGCGCGTGCCCGCGTCCGCGAGTTCGGCGAGCAGGCGGGCGATGTGCTGGTGGAACGGATCCACGAGCTCTTCATCGCCGACCCAATACTCGAAGAAGTCACCCAGGATCACCAGCGTGCGGGCCTCGCGTGCGCGCGTGCGCATGAAGCGATCGAACGCGGCGGCCGTGGCGGGCATGCCGGCTGTCAGGTGCAGATCCGAAATAAAAAACACCGGCCCGGAAACCCGGACCGGTGTGTTCAGCGCGGACCCATGCGCTGCTTCGGTCATTCGATCACTTCAGCGCTTTCGATGATCACGTCTTCCAGCGGCACGTCCTGGTGAAAGCCGCGGTTGCCGGTGCGCACGGCGCGGATCTTGTCCACCACGTCCATGCCTTCGGTGACCTTGCCGAACACGGCATAGCCCCAGCCTTGCGGCGTCGGCGACGTGTGGTTCAGGAAATCGTTGTCGACCGTATTGATGAAGAACTGGGCCGTCGCCGAGTGCGGATCGTTGGTGCGTGCCATGGCAATGGCGCCGCGCTCGTTCTTCAGACCATTGTTCGCTTCGTTGTCGATCGGTGCCTTGGTCGGCTTCTGGCTCATCTTCTCGCCAGCCTCGAAACCGCCGCCCTGGATCATGAAGCCCTTGATGACGCGATGGAAGATCGTACCGTTGTAGTGGCCGTCCTTCACATAGCTGATGAAGTTGGCGACCGACTTGGGTGCCTTTTCAGCGTCGAGGGCGAGGGTGATGTCGCCGTGGTTGGTATGCAGCTTGACTTGGGTCATGGTGAATTCCTTCGGGAGCAAAGCGTTACTTCGAAACAATGGTGGCCGATTCAATCACGATCGGCTTGACGGGCACATTCTGGTACGGGAACTTGGTGGTGGTCTCCACGCCCTTGATCTTGTCGATGGTGTCGGTGCCCTCGACCACCTTGCCGAAGACGGTATAGCCGTAACCATCCTGACCAGGGTAGTTCAGCATGTTGTTATCGACCACGTTCACATAGAACTGCGCGGTGGCCGAATTCGGATCCATCGTGCGGGCCATGGCGATCGTGTACTTGTCGTTCTTCAGGCCGTTCTTCGATTCGATCTCGACGGGCGGGCGTGTGTCCTTCTGCTTCATGTCGGGCGTGAAACCGCCGCCCTGCACCATGAAGCCGTCCATCACGCGATGGAAGATCGTGCCTTTGTAGAAACCGTCCTTCACGTATTGCAGGAAGTTGGCAACCGTCTTGGGCGCCTTGTCCGGATAGACCTCGACGGTGAAGTTGCCCATCGACGTCTTGAACTGCACGCGTGGCGCTTGCGTTGCGGCGGCGGCAGTCGACACGGCCAGCGCACAGACGAGCCCGGCAAGAAGGGAGCGGAAACGGAGCATGGTCAGGAAGAGATTTGCAGGTGGGGAAACGGGATGGGCGGCGTCTCGTTACTGACGCTTGGCCGGCTGTGGGCTCACGCCGCTCGCGGCCGGTGGCGTGGCAGCCGGCTTGGGCGCCGCACGCAGGCCCGGCAGATCGGGCAGGGCCTCGAGGCGGGTGCGTGCGGTTGCGTTCTTCGGGTTCAGCTTGATGGCGTTCTGGTAGGACTGCGCCGCGAGCCGCACATAGATGTCGCCGAGGCTCGATTGCGCCAGGGCATTCTCGGGTGCGACGCGGCTCGCCATGATCAGGTCGTCGCGGGCGCGCAGGAGTTCGCCGCGTTCGGCATACAGCGCCGCCAGGTTGATATACGGCTCGGGCAGTTCAGGAAAATCCTGTGTCATCTGGCTGAAGGCGACAATGGCGTCGTCGGCACGCCCCAGGCCTGCGAGCGCCACGCCGCGCTGAAAGCGGGCCTGCGCATTGCGCGGCTGCTCGGCGACATCCTTGTCGAGTTCGGCCAGCGCCTCGCGATATCGCTTCTTGGCGAGCGCGTCGTCGATGCGTTTCTGGCGCGCGACCTGGGGCGGCTGCTGGGTGCTCGGTGTCAGGTCTGCCGGTAGTGCAAAGCCGGCGGTCTGGGCGAAAACCGGTGCGGCCGACACGGCAAGCAGGCAGGCCAGGGTTGCAGCGCACAGGGTGGCACCGTGCAGACGCAGCGAACTGTTCATGAGAATGGGTTCCGTTATACTCCGCCGCATTCTAACAAACCGCCCTTGGGCGCAGCAGCGGCGACGTGCGCCAGGAAAGGTTCTTGACGGGGAGCATGCCGAGCACGTCGGCAGCCCGCTTCGTCGGTGCAGTTCCGGTAAGATATGGCGCTGGTTTTGCAGGCGCCGTGCCGCAGCAGTATGCCTCCAAGTCGGTCCGCCAGCATCGTTTGACCTCGCACACGCGGGGTGCCGAACCTCCCGACACCGCTTCATGGAATCACTCAAGATCTACAACACGCTCGCGCGTGAGAAACAGACGTTCGTCCCCATCGAGCCCGGCCGCGTACGCATGTACGTGTGCGGGATGACGGTGTACGACTACTGTCACGTCGGGCATGCGCGGGTGATGGTGGTCTTCGATATGGTGCAGCGCTGGTTGCGTGCGTCGGGGTACCACGTGACCTACGTGCGCAACATCACCGACATCGACGACAAGATCATCAAGCGGGCGGTCGAGAACGGCGAGACGATGAGTGCGCTCACGAACCGCTTCATCCAGGCGATGCACGAAGACGCCGACGCGCTTGGCGTGCAGCGCCCGGACCATGAGCCGCGCGCCACCGAATACGTGCCGCAGATGCTGAGCATGATCGGCAAGCTGCAGCACAATGGCCTGGCCTATCAAGCCACCGATGGCGACGTGAACTACGCGGTGCGCAAGTTCCCCGGCTACGGCAAGCTCTCGGGCAAGTCGCTCGAAGACCTGCGCGCCGGCGAGCGCGTGGCAGCCAATGACGCCAAGCAGGACCCGCTCGATTTCGTGCTGTGGAAATCCGCCAAGGCTGATGAGCCAGCCGAATCGCGCTGGGCGTCGCCGTGGGGAGAGGGCCGGCCAGGCTGGCATATCGAGTGCTCTGCGATGAGCTGCGATCTGCTCGGCGAACATTTCGACCTGCATGGTGGCGGTGCCGATCTGCAATTCCCGCATCACGAAAACGAAATCGCCCAGTCCGAAGGTGCCAATGGCAACACCTTCGTCAACACCTGGATGCACAACGGTTTCGTACGCGTGAACGACGAGAAGATGTCGAAATCGCTCGGCAACTTCTTCACCATCCGCGATGTGCTGAAGGTGTACGACGCCGAAGTGGTGCGCTTCTTTATCTTGCGCTCGCACTATCGCAGCGACCTGAACTACAGCGACGCCCACCTGGACGATGCACGCCACGCTCTCACGCGCCTGTACACGGCGCTGAAGGATGTGCCCGCCGTCGCGCATGCCACGCCCGACTGGAGCGAGCCGCACGCCAAGCGTTTCCGCGAGGCGATGAACGACGACTTCAACACGCCGGTGGCCGTGTCGGTGTTGTTTGAGCTTGCCAGCGAAGTCAACAAGACGCGCTCGTCCGCGTTGGCGAATCAGTTGGCTGCGCTTGCCGGTGTGATGGGTTTGCTGGGCCGTGATCCGCATGCCTTCCTGCAGGGCGGGGCGACGGCGGATGGCCTCGATGCCTCTGAAGTGGAAGCCCGCATCGAAGAGCGTCGTGCTGCCAAGGCGGCGCGTGATTTTGCGCGCGCCGATGCCATCCGTGCCGAACTGCTTGCCGCAGGCATCGTGCTCGAGGACAAGCCTGGCGGCGTGACCGAGTGGAGACGCGCATGACCGCGGTGGCAAAGAAGGCCAGCACAACGCGTGCGGCGGCGGCCAAGAAGGCCCCAGCCGTGAAGGCGCCCGCGGGCAAGAAGGCGGCTGCGTTGAAGGCCGATGGAGTGGCGAGCAAGACTGTCGCTGCGAAGCGTCCAGCGGCCAAGACGGAGAAAGTCGCGGCGAAGAAGGCTCCGGCCAAGCGCCCGAACGCATCCAAAGTGCCGCTGCCCGAAACGCTCGGGGCCAACGAGGCTGTTCCCTTGCCAACCGAGGTCGTGCTTTCCGGGCCCCCCGCTTATTGGCAGGAGGCTTGCGCAGACCTCATGAAGCGGGACCGCATCCTGCGCAAGATCATTCCCGCATATGGTCCGGCCCACCTGGCTTCGCGCGGTGACCCGTTCGTCACGTTGGCGCGATCCATCGTGGGGCAGCAGATTTCGGTCAAGGCGGCGCAGTCGGTGTGGGAGCGGGTGGTGGATGCGTGCCCCAGGCTGGTGCCCGCGCAGTTCCTGCGAGCCGGGCAGGAAAAGCTGGCAGGGTGCGGCTTGTCCAAGCGCAAGGCCGAATACATCCTGGATCTGGCGGATCACTTTCGCAATGGAACGCTGCACGTCGCCAAGTGGGCCGAGATGGAAGACGAGGACGTCATCGGCGAACTCACGCAGATCCGCGGTATCGGCCGCTGGACGGCAGAGATGTTTCTGATGTTCAATCTGATGCGCCCGAACGTATTGCCACTGGACGACATCGGACTCATCAACGCCATCTCGCAGAACTATTTCAGTGGCGAGCCGGTCACGCGCAGCGAAGCGCGCGAGGTGGCCGCCAACTGGGAACCGTGGCGCACCGTGGCGACGTGGTACATGTGGCGCAGCCTCGACACGGCGACCACCTATTGATCCGTTCATTTCGATGAAACGCCGCGCGTCGCCGGGCGGTCAAAATCCGGTAGAATGCGCGCCTTCAAGAGCCTTTCAGAAGATCCATGAAAACAACCTTCCTGGAGTTCGAGCAGCCGATCGCTGAACTTGAGGCGAAGATCGAAGAACTTCGCTTCGTACAAGACGATTCCGCTGTCGACATTTCTGAAGAAATTTCGCGCCTGGCTTCCAAGAGCCAGCAGCTCACCAAGGATTTGTACGCCAACCTGACGCCATGGCAGGTTGCGCAGATCGCCCGGCACCCGCAGCGTCCGTACACGCTCGATTACGTCCGCGAGATCTTCACCGACTTCCACGAACTGCACGGCGACCGCACCTTTGCAGACGATCTGTCGATCATTGGCGGTCTGGCGCGCTTCAATGGCCAGGCGTGCATGGTGATCGGTCACCAGAAGGGCCGCGACACGAAGGAGCGCGCACTGCGCAACTTCGGCATGTCGAAGCCCGAAGGCTACCGCAAGGCCAAGCGGCTGATGGAGCTGGCCAACAAGTTCGGTCTGCCGATCTTCACCTTCGTCGATACGCCGGGCGCGTTCCCCGGCATCGACGCGGAAGAGCGCGGCCAGTCCGAAGCCATTGGTCACAACCTGTTCGTGATGGCGGGCCTGAAGGTGCCCCTGATCGCCACCATCATCGGTGAAGGCGGGTCGGGCGGCGCGCTGGCCATCGCCATGGGCGATGCGGTCATCATGCTGCAGTACGCAACGTATGCCGTGATTTCGCCGGAAGGCTGTGCGTCGATCCTGTGGAAGACCGCCGAGAAGGCGCCGGAAGCCGCCGAGGCGCTGGGCCTGACCGCGCATCGCCTGAAGGCGCTGGGCCTGATTGACAAGATCGTCAACGAACCGCTGGGCGGTGCGCACCGTGACCCGAAGGGCATGGCGACGATGCTCAAGCGCGCCCTGGCAGAATCGCTGCGCCAGTTCCAAGGCATGAAGACGTCGGAACTCCAGGCGCGCCGTCACGAGCGCTTGATGTCTTATGGCAAGTTCAAGGAAACCGAAGGTCGCTGATTCGTCGGCTGATCTCGTCAACAAGGTCGCACAACGCGTTGCCGCGTGTGCGGCCTTTGTTGTTTCTGGCGAGGCGCCAACCGTCGCGATTGCGCTGTCGGGTGGTCGGGACTCCGCAGCCCTGCTGCATGCATGTGCCGCGTGGCGCGATGCCGGCACGCCCGTGCGCTTGGTCGCCGTGCACGTACACCACGGGCTGCATGCGGATGCCGACGCCTGGGAAGGCGCCTCTGCGCGCATGGCCGAAGCGGCGGGTGTCGCATTCCACGCGCGTCGTGTTCATGTTGTTGCCGACGCGGGGAAAGGCATCGAAGCGGCGGCGCGCGATGCCCGCTATGCCGCACTCCGAGCGATGTGCGCAAGAACCGGCGCCTCCATTCTGCTGACTGCGCATCATCTGGACGATCAGGCCGAGACCGTGCTGCTTCAGCTATTGCGCGGAGCAGGTGTCGATGGCCTGGCTGCCATGCCGATGGTGCGTGAAGGCGAGCTGACGTTGCTGCGTCCGTGGATCGATGTGCCGCGCAGTGAGATCGAGTCGTATGCCTGCGTGCATGGGCTCGTGTGGGTCGACGATCCGTCCAACGATGACAGCCGCTATGCGCGCAATGCATTAAGGCCGCTGCTGAGGGGCATGGCCGATCATTTCCCTGCTTATCGCGAAGCGCTGGCGCGCAGCGCCGCGCATCTGGCGGACGCCGCGGCACTGATTGACGAGATGGCACAGGAGGATCTTGCGCGGGCGACCTCGGCGCAGGGTCTCAACGTTGAGAAGCTTGCCGCGCTGCCGAGGGCGCGTCAGCGGGCAGTCTTGAGGGCGTGGCTGTCGCAGGCCGGCATGCGCGCAGTGCCGGCGCGTCGCTTGGAGGACCTTTGTGCGCAACTGCTGCATGCTAGCGAACACGGGCGTTTATGCATCGACTTACCCGGGCATCGTGTCAGACGCTATCGAGGCGTGGCGGTCATCGAGCCGGAGGAGGCCGTGGCTGCCCGGCCTGTTGCCGCTGAGCCCATCCGGTTCGATCCGGCACACCGTGTTGAACAACGCGTGAGCGTCCAGGGGTGGGGC
>JAGWNU010000308.1 GCA_028871175.1 Burkholderiaceae bacterium
CCTTGCCATGCTCGCTGGTGACCTGCAATTCGCCGCCGTGACGAGACAGCACGTGCTTGACGATCGCCAGGCCCAGCCCAGTTCCGCCGGTATCGCGCGAGCGGCTGCGGTCGACGCGGTAGAACCGCTCGGTCAGGCGCGGGATATGTTCGGCCGCAATACCGATGCCCGTATCGGTGACGGAAAAAACGGCATGACCATCCTTGACCGTCCAATCGAGATGGATCTTGCCGCCTGCGGGCGTGTACCGGACGGCGTTGGAGGCCAGGTTGCTGAATGCGGAGAGCAGCTCCAGCTCCGCACCACACACGCTCACCGTCGGGTCACACGACATGCTGACAGCATGCCGGCCAGCGGAAAGCGCCTCAACGTCATGCTGGAGCTGCAGCATCATGCGCGGCATCGGCACCGGCGTGAGCGAAGGCGGCTCGGAATTGCCCTCGAGCGTGGCCAGGGCCAGCAGGTCTTCCACCAGATGCTGCATGCGCACGGCCTGCACATGCATCATGTCGAGGTAGCGCTTCTTGTCTTCTTCAGGCAGCGGAAGGTCCCGCACGGTCTCGAGAAAACCCGACAACACAGTCAGCGGGGTCTTCAGCTCATGCGAGACGTTGGCGACGAAGTCGCGGCGCATCGCCTCGGTATTCTCCAGCTTGGTGATGTCCTGCGACACCAGCAGCTTGCGGTCTTCCCCGTATGGCAAGACCTGTACGGAAATGATGCTTTGCTTGTGGGGGCCCACGTCATGCATGGTGAGCGGCTCCTCGAACTCGCCGCGCGCCAGGTAGCGCACGAACTCCGGCCGGCGGATCAGGTGGGTAATGCGTTGACGCAGGTCTCGCTTGGCACTCAGGCCGAAGTGCTCCTCGGCGACGGCGTTGCACCATTCGATCTGGTCTTCGCCATCAAGCATCAGCACTCCGTTGGGCGACGCCTGGATGGCCTGGATGAAGCGGCTGTGTTGTTGCTCCACCTGCAACACCTGGGTGCGCCAGCCTTTCATCAGCCGATGCAGCCGGTAATAGACTTCACCCCAGAGGCCAATCGCACTCGGGATTTCTCCATAGGCGGGCGAATCCAGTATCCGCCACAGGCGCTGAATCTGGTAAACGTAGTAAAGGAGCATCGCCAGCAGCATCGCGCTGAGCACGGCCAGCGCGACGATCCTGTTGGCGAAGACATAGAGACATGCCGTCGCGATGCCCATCAGGGCACCGAAGAAGGCAAAGCGGGTCCAGAAGACGTTCATACGAGCATTCTAAGCGCTGGACCGCGACGTTCGTGTGAACGCGCGATGGAAAACGACGCCATCGCGCACTCGCTTTGATGAGGCTTACTGCCCCGGATTACGCGCGAGCCGATAGCCGCTGCCGCGCACGGTCTCGATCATGTTGCTGTAGCCCCCCGGGGCAAGCGCTGCGCGCAGGCGCTTGATATGCACATCCACCGTGCGCTCTTCGACAAACACATGATCGCCCCATACCTGGTCGAGCAGCTGCGAGCGGCTGTGCACCCGCTCGGGATGCGTCATCAGGAAATGCAGCAGACGGAATTCGGTCGGGCCGAGGTCGAGCTTGATGGGATTTTCCGCTTCGGTGTTCGTGGCCGTCACGCGGTGCGTGGCCGGGTCCAGCTTCAGGCCATTGATGGCCACCACATCGTCGGTCAGCTGCGGCGCGCGGCGGCGCAGCACGGCCTTGATACGGGCCAGCAGCTCCTTGGGCGAAAACGGCTTGGTCACATAGTCATCGGCGCCGCTGTCCAGGCCCATGATCTTGTCCTGCTCTTCGCTGCGGGCGGTCAGCATGATGATCGGGATCTGGCGCGTACGCTCGTTGGCGCGCAACTCCTTGGCAAACATCACACCCGACTTGCCCGGCAGCATCCAATCCAGCAGGACGAGATCAGGCAGCACGTCGCTCATCAGCGACAGCGCCTGTTCTGCGTTGTATGCGCGGATCGGGTAGTGCCCTGCATGCTGCAGGTTGACGGCGATCAGCTCGGCGATCGCCGGTTCGTCTTCCACGACCAGAATACTGCTCGGCATGCTCACGTCTCCAGTCCTGCCCTGTTACTCGCCTTCGCCCAGGATCTCGCGCTCCAGCGTTTCGCGCGAGGCATGCCGGACGTCCGTTCCCTTGACGATATAGATGATGAACTCAGCGATATTCTTCGCGTGGTCGCCGATGCGCTCGATGGCCTTGGCAATGAAGAGCAGATCCAGGGCCACGGAGATCGTGCGCGGGTTCTCCATCATGTAGGTGATGAGCTCGCGCATGAAGCCACGGAATTCCTCGTCGATCGCCTTGTCTTCCTGCAGGATCGATAAGGCTTCTGCGGTGTCCAGGCGCGCGAAGGCGTCCAGCGCGTGGCGCAGGATGGTCGCGGCCATTTCGCCCGACCGCTCGACGCCGGCATAGTGCAACGCGTGCGCCGACGGGTCCTGCATGATGCGCTTGGTGCGCTTGGCGATCTTCTCGGCCTCGTCGCCCACACGCTCGAGGTTGGTGATGGTCTTGGAAATGGCCATCACGAGGCGCAGGTCGCGCGCGGTCGGCTGGCGACGCGCGATGATGTTGTTGCAGTCGCCGTCGATCTCGATTTCGAGCGCGTTGACTTCCAGCTCCACGGCCATGACCTGATCGCACAGGGCGGCATCGAAGTTGGCCAGGGCGCGCATCGCACGCGCGATCTGCGCTTCCACCAGACCGCCCATCTGCAGCACCTTCGTGCTGATGGACGTCAGGTCGGTGTCGAACTGCGTCGACAGGTGTTTGTCGGACATCGTTTTCTCCTTGTCGCTTCGGCGCGCGTTGCGTGTCAGCCGAAACGGCCGGTGATGTAGTCTTCGGTTTCTTTGCGCTGCGGCTTGATGAAGATCTTTTCGGTCTCACCGAATTCGATCAGCTCACCCAGATACATGTACGCGGTGTAATCGGAGCAGCGCGCTGCCTGTTGCATGTTGTGCGTCACGATGACCACGGTGTAGTCATCCTTGAGCTCAGCGATGAGTTCTTCGATCTTGCCGGTGGAAATCGGGTCAAGCGCCGAGCACGGTTCGTCAAGCAGAAGCACCTCCGGGCGGATGGCGATGCCGCGTGCGATACAAAGGCGCTGCTGCTGGCCGCCCGACAGGCCGTAGCCAGACTGGGTGAGCTTGTCCTTCACTTCGTTCCAGAGTGCGGCCTTGGTCAGCGCCCATTCCACGCGATCATCCATCTCGGAGCGCGACAGGCGTTCAAACAGCTTCACGCCAAAAGCGATGTTGTCGTAGATCGACATCGGGAACGGCGTCGGCTTCTGGAACACCATGCCGACCTTGG
>JAGWNU010000309.1 GCA_028871175.1 Burkholderiaceae bacterium
GTGCGCTGCTGGTGAAGGCGGGGGCGACGTTCCTGCAGTTTCCATTGGGCGGGGCATGGGATTGGCTGTCGTCCGGCGCACGCCTGGGCCTGATCGTCGGCTCGCTCGTGCTGGTGCTGCTGGTGCGCCTGCCACGCTGGCTGCGCGGTGCGCTGGCCATGGCCCTGCTGATCGCGCTGATCATCCTGTCCAACGTGCTGCCGCCGAGCCCCTATTCGTGGGTGTCGGCGCAAAGCTGGCGGCTGGGGCGCTTCGTCCACTTCAACAGCCTGTCGCAATGGATCGGCTGGCTGTGGCCGTTTCTCGGCCTCGGCTACCTCGCCTGGCGCGCCGAGCAGACGCATCTGCGGCGGCGCGCCGGACGTCAGCCCCGCTAGGCGCTGAGCTCCGCGGATGCGGTGTGCGATGCGCCCGCACGGCGCACCGCGAGTAGCGCCGCGAGCGCCGCCAGGTACATCCCGGTCATGGCGACAAAGCCCGCGCGCCACCCGAACAGGCCCGTCGACAGCGCGGCCACGCCCAGGCCGATGAGCGCACCGCCCTTGGCCGCGCTGCTGCACAGCCCCAGGGCAAAGCCTTGACGATCTTCCGGGCTGGTTTCCACGACCAGGCTGTTGAGCACCGGCAGCAGGCCGCCGAGGCACAGGCCCCACGCCAGCCGGGCGACGATGAAATCGGCTTCGCCCTGCGCGAGCCCTTGCCAGAGCGAAATGCCTGCGCAGACGGCGGTCAGCGCACAGACGCGCCCCAGCGTGACATGCACGGGCAGGCCCGCAAAACGCTGTGCCCACCAGCGCGCAGACAGCGCCAGTGTCGCCGCCGTAGCGCTGTAGGCCAGACCCGTCAGCATCACCGAACCATGCAGCGTCTCGGTGATATATGGCGCAAGAAAGCCTTGCGGCATGGCGCGCGCTGCCTGTACCGCCACGGTGCCGAACAGCAGGCCGACGACCAGGCCGCCCAGCGGGGCGCGATGAGCCCGGCGCGCGTCGGTGCCCCGCTCGTGTGTGGACCGAGCGATGGGCTTGATCGCTGGCAGCAAGAACACCGCCAGCGGAATGCACGTCAGGATCACCGCCGCGCCCACCGTGTTGGCCATGCGGAAGCCCATCCACGCGACGAGCCACGCACCGACCGGCGGCGCCATGAAGCTGCCGCACGCGGTGACGGTTTGCAGATCGGCAAAGACACGCTGGCGCATGTCGCTGGGGGCCACGCGCATGGCGTAGATCTGGGCAGCTGCCAGAAAGCCCGCGAGCCCGCCTTGCACCGTGCGAGCCAGCAGCACGCTGGCCGCCGAGTCGGCATGGACTGACCACAGTTGTGACGCCGCCAGCGCGACCAGCGCCCGCACGATCATCGGCTTGGGCCCCACGCGGTCAGCCAGGCGTCCCCACCAAGGCGCTGTAACGAGCGTGGCGGCCATCGGCGCAAAGTACGCGGCGCTGGCCACCCACGCGAACGGTACGTGCGGCAGCGGCGACAGCTCGCGCAGGAACAGCGGCCAGAACGGTCCCGTCATTTCCATGGCGCCCATTGAAAGCGCCTGGATGACGAGGAGCCACCGGATCGCCCCCCGCCACGCATCGACAGTAGTTGCCCGGTTCATGTGCGCGCGGCTGCAGCCAGCGGATTGGGCAACGCGGCATGCATGTCGTCGGACTGGTCGCGCAGGCGCATGCGGACAAAGGTCTTGAACGTCCACGGTGCCCCGAGCAGCGCGTGACGCTCGTCTGCCCACGTGCCGGCATCCATGGCGGTGCGACTTGCCTCGAACACGGCGTGCATGGCGTCACGCCAAAGGCGCAGCCCGACTGTGCTGCCCTGGTCGGGAAACAGCGCCAGCGCCAGCTCACCGATATGGCACAGCAGGAAGGCGTGGATGAGCTTCTTGCGCGGAATGTCGCGATCGGGATACGTCGTGTGGCCGGCGCGGAACGGTTCGATCGAGAAGCCCTGTGCCTGCAGCGTCGGCAACGCGATCTTCACGTCGCCAAAGTCACGCACCACCAGCCGCTCCGGCATGCCGGCCTCGCTGATGACGACGAAGGTGTTCTGCTGATGCGCTTCCAACGCCATGCCGTAACGCAGATAGAGGCCGACGATGGCCGGAATGGCGACGCCCAGGTACGCCTCAAAGAAACGCGCGGCGCGCTCGGCGCGGGTGCCGTCGGCCTGGCGTGCGAGCACGGTGTCGAGCAGCATCGGCGCCGCCGCGTCGGTGATGTCGGCCGTGAAGTCCGGTGTGAAGAGGGCGCCGACCGGCAGCAACCGCGCGTTGCCGGCAATGCGCGTGGTGGGGTTGTCGCGCACGATCATCGACAGATGCCGGGCGCGATCGTCATCCGTGCCGGCCACGTGGATGCCGTGGCGTTCGGGCACGATCGACAGGACGCTCGCCAAGCCTGCGTCGACCGCAAGGATGCGTTCGAGCAGGGCACTCACGCGCGGGCCCATCACGGCCGACTTGGGCGACACGGTGCGCTCGACGCTGGTCAGCCGCATGCTCACTGGCAGCTTGAGCATCGGGCCGCCCGGCGCGTCGGTCGCGGCCACGGTGCGGAATGACATCGTGGGCCGGGCGGCAATGTTGATGTCCGGTAGGTGGAGCAGTTCGCCTGCAGCAAATTCAGCGGCGAAGGTCTCGCCGAGCGTCGTGTCGCGCTGCCATGGGTGAACGGGCAGCGGCAGCCAGGCTTCGGGCGCGAGCTGGCGTGCCAGCAAGGCTTTGCGAAACGCCGCCATGGTTTCGGGGAAGGTCGCCGCGAACCAGTGGGCGTACGGCTGCACACCCTCCATCGTGGTGACCTGCAGGCGATGGGCCGCCACTGCCACCACACCGATGGGCACCTGCGCCTCGAACTCTGGTGAGAGCCCGATGACCTGCTCGGGCGCGAGCCCCAGCCGCGTCTTGTAGGCCGGATGCCACGGATGCCCGCCGGTGCCCCACTGCTCGGTACGCGCCAGGGCGTGCGGCGTGCCGTCGCCGCAGAGCAGGGCGAGCGCGTCTTGCGACGCCGCAACGCGATGCTCGGCGGCGAGACGCTCACCCCAGACCAGTCGATAGGCCTGGCACAGCGTGTCGTTGTCCTGGCTGTTGTCCAGTTCCGTCGCGAGCCGGGCGATGGCGGCCAGGCGGTGGGCGTCGGTGGCATCGCCGATCTCCAGCATCGGTGCAAGCCAGTGGAGCAGCGTGGACGGACGTTCAATGGGCATCGCCGGACGATCGTGCGCCAGGACGGCGACATCGCCCGCCAATGTCCAGCTACCGAGCGCGCCCGACCGCAAACCGGCAAAGCGCAGCAACACGCGCTGCTGCC
>JAGWNU010000060.1 GCA_028871175.1 Burkholderiaceae bacterium
TCATGTCGGCGGCGTTTTCCTTGTTGGCCAGCCATTTGGCCTGCGCGCTGGACGCACCGCGATCCGACAGCACAAACACCGATGCGCCGCGCGCCTCCGGCGAAAGAAACGCATCGGCATGGATGGACACGAACAGGTCGGCCTGCACGCGGCGCGCCTTCTGCACGCGCACGCCCAACGGAACGAAGTAGTCGGAATCACGCGTCATCATGGCGCGCATGTTGGGTTGGGCGTCGATCTTGGCCTTCAGCATGCGGGCGATCGAGAGTACGACGTCCTTTTCGTGCGTACCCGCGCCCCCCGTGGCGCCCGGGTCCTCGCCGCCATGGCCGGGATCGATGGCGACGGTGAGCAGCCGCCGCATGCGCGGACCGTTCGACGGCATACGCGGTGCGAGTTCGGGTACGTTGTCCAGTGGCGGCGTCATCGGCGCGTTGGCGAGCGTCGACGGTGGAAGCGTCGGTGCAGCGGGCGAGGTCTTGCGCGGCGGCGTGCGGTTGGCAAGCGTTGGACGCGACTCACTCGGATGCGGTGAGGCGGGCGCCGTGGCACCGCTGCCGTCGCGCCGGACCAACGCGGCAATCGGATCGTCGTCTTCGGCGGGCGACGGCATCGGCGCGCCGCCGGAGGCCGCAAAACGCTGCTGCTTACCTTCGGTGGCCTGCACGAGCTGCATCAGCGGGTCGGGCGGGTTGGTCGGATACAGGTCGAACACCAGCCGGTTGCGATAGCCTGCAATCGGCAACAGCGTAAAGACCTGCGGGTTGACGCTTTCCTTCAGGTCGAACACGAGGCGCACCACGCTCGGCCGATTCTGGCCCACGCGTACCTGGCGAATGTAGGGGTCGTTCGGCGTGATCTTGGCGACCAGCTCGCGCAGCGTCGGGTTCAGGTCGAGGCCGTCGATATCGACCAGCAGACGGTCGGGGTCGGCGATGAGCTGGTGGGTGGCCCTGAGCGCGACGTCGGATTCGATCGTCACGCGCGTGTAGTCTTCCGCCGGCCATACCCGCACCGCGACGATGTTGGCACCCCGTGCGATCTGTGTGCCGGCCAGGCTGAGGACGAGGGTGCCCGCGCCGGCTTTCGCCATGCGCGCAAGCCATTGCCGGCGGGCCTGGCTCGGCAGGTGGGAATCATCCGGTTGATCGGTCGGCAGATGCTTGATCAGCATGAGAGCAAGGTAGGCAGCGACTGCAGGAGTTGAAGGCCGATTTGCGTGCGCGCGATCAGGCGCGCCACGCGCGGTGCATGTTCAACGCCGTCATCGTAGGTTTCGTGCACAACATCGACGGCCAGGGCGATATGCAGGTCAGGCGTGCCGAGCAGCGCCTGGGCCTTTTCCGGCCATTCGACCAGACAGAGGGCGGGCTCGGCAAAACAGTCACGAAAGCCCGCGTCGGTCCATTCTTCCGGGTCGGCAAAGCGGTACAGGTCAAAGTGATAGACCTTTCGCATGCCGGTGGTTCCCGCGATGTCGTAAGGTTCGACCAACGTGTAAGTCGGGCTGCGCACGCGACCGGTATGACCGAAGCCGCGCAAGATGGCCCGCGAGAGTGTTGTCTTGCCCGCGCCGAGATCGCCCGAGAGCTGCACCTGCACGGGCTGTGGATCGAGCGCCAGCACGGCCTGCGCGAGCGCCATACCCAGGGCCGATGTCGCGGCCTCGTCGGCGAGCGAGATCGTGCGTTCCGCAAGCGGAGGGGTTGGGCCAGAGGGCGCGTGGGCAGAGAGCACGGTGGGCATTGCGTACAATTTGGGCATGTCCGCCACCCCCACGTCATCGATCGAAACGAACCACGACGCGCGCTTGCCCGTCGGCGAGGCCGGCGTGGCCGCACTGGTCGCGCAGATTCGCTCCTGGGGCGCCGAACTCGGGTTCGATGCCATCCGCATCGCCGACATCGACCTGTCGCACGCCGAAGAAGGGCTCCAGACGTGGCTTGCGCAGGGGTTTCACGGTGACATGGATTATATGGCGAACCACGGCATGCTCCGCGCTCGTCCGGCCGAACTTGTTGCCGGAACGGTACGCGCCATCGTGGCGCGGATGCCGTATCTGCCACTTCAGGCCGAAAGGCAAGCGGCCGGCGACGACTGGCGAAGCATCGAATGGGACCGCCTGCGGCGTCCGGAAGCGGCAGCCATCTCGCTCTACGCCCGTGGCCGCGACTACCACAAGGTGCTTCGGCAGCGCCTGCAAAGGCTCGCCGAGAAGATTGCCGGCGTGGTCGGTCCGTACGGCTTTCGCGTCTTTACGGATTCCGCGCCGGTACTGGAAGTCGCGCTTGCGAGCAACGGCGGCCTGGGCTGGCGTGGCAAACACACATTGCTGCTCGATCGCGATGCGGGTTCGATGTTCTTCCTCGGTGAAATCCTGATCGACTTGCCGCTGCCGGTGGACCCGCCTGTGGAGGCCCACTGCGGCAACTGCACCCGCTGCATCGACGTGTGCCCCACGCAGGCCATCGTCGCGCCTTACGTGGTGGACGCGCGCCGCTGCATCTCGTATCTGACCATTGAACACAAAGGCAGTATCCCCATCGAGCTGCGCCCGGCAATGGGCAACCACGTCTACGGCTGCGACGACTGCCAGCTCATCTGCCCGTGGAACAAATTTGCCGTGTCGGCGACCCTGTCAGACTTTGACGTACGCAATGGCTTGGATGCAGCTGCCCTGATCGACCTGTTCAATTGGACGGAGAATGAATTCAACCAGCGGCTTGAGGGCAGCCCGATCCGCCGGATCGGACATGAACGATGGTTGCGCAACCTCGCGGTGGCGCTGGGCAATGCCCTGCGGGGTCCGCTGCCCGAAACTGCGCGCGCACGCCTGGTGGCGGCGCTGCGCGCCCGCGCGGCAGACGCTTCGGAACTTGTCAGAGAACACGTGGCTTGGGCACTGGACGCCTGACGCCAAAACGGTGATCCGTCACTTTAATCCTGGCGCGGAATATCGCACCGCCATTGTTTTAAAAACAAGACAATTCCGCGATTAGCGTAAACCGGGAATACCTCGGTTAACACGTGTCGAAGTGAACGCCAATACCACGCGGTACGTGATTACCTGCACATCAGGGCAGACACTAATTGTTTAAAAATCAAACATCGACAAAATGAGAGGCCCGTCAAAAATCCTTCACGTCGATGTTCTCCGCTCTTGCTGACCTCCACCGCGCGCTGCGTTTCTGGACACGTGCCCGTTCGTCCGGCCGCCTGCCCGTCGTGCGGCGCGCGTGGCGTAACAGCGTGATGGGAGCGCTGCTGTGCGCGGCCTGTGCTGCGCCGGCATGGGCAGCGGTGAGCGTCGAGGGTGTGCCCTTTGACGAGGCCGCGCGCGTGGCTGGCCACGAGCTGCTGCTCAACGGCACCGGCTTGCGTTCGGTGTTCGTCATCAAGGGCTATGTGGCTGGGCTGTACCTGCCGGAGCGCGCCAAGAATGCAGCGGTCATCCTCGGCATGAAGGGGCCGAAGCGGCTGCAGATTCACCCGCTGCGCGAAGTGGGCGCCGACACCTTCATCCACGCGCTCAACGATGGCATCCACCGCAACCAGACGGAAATTCAGGTGCAGAAGCTGGCGGATCGGCTCACGCAACTGGAAGACGCCATGCGGCAGATCGGCGCCACCAAGCGCGGCGACACCATCAACTTCGACTACACGCCGGAGGCTGGCACCACCATCTCCATCAATGGCGTAGCCCGCACCAAGGCCATTCCCGGCGAAGATTTCTACCAGGCCGTGCTGCGCATCTTCATTGGTGACTACCCGGTCGACCGGGAACTGAAAAGCGGATTGCTCGGAACCTGACAGTCCGCTTTCCCGGGCGCCTCGGTTTCTGCCCGATCCGGCTTGGCCATTGTGTTATTCAGCAGTTTCAACACAAAAGCGCCAAGGAGGATGACGATGAACAAGGCACGCCTGGCTTCCAGCCTGATTGCCACCGTTGCAACGCTGCTGTGCGGCCCGGCACTGGCCGGCAACTACCCCACCAAACCGCTCAGGCTGATCATTCCGTTCCCGCCCGGTGGCACGACCGACATCATCGGGCGCGGCGTGGCTGACCAGCTCGCCAGGGTACTCGGCCAGCCGGTGGTGGTGGAGAACAAGGGCGGGGCCGGCGGCTCGATCGGCGCGGACGCCATCGCCAAGGCCGCGCCAGACGGCTACACGATCGGCATCGCGACCGTGTCCACACATGCCGTCAACCCGGCGTGCAACCCGAAGCTTTCATACGATCCGCTTAAGGATTTCAAACCCATCACAAATCTGGCGATCGTGGCCAACGTGATCGCCGTCAACCCGACTTTCCCGGCCAGGCACTACAAGGAGTTCGTTGCCGCGTTGACCGCCAACCCTGGCAAGTATTCGTTCGCCACATCGGGCACCTGCGGTATCGGCCACATGCTCGGCGAGGCATTCAAGGTGCTGACCAAGACGCAGATGGTGCATGTGCCCTACCGTGGCGCGGGCCCGGCACTCAACGATGTGCTGGCAAACCAGGTGCCGATCATGATCGACAACCTGCCCTCATCCATGCAGTTCATCAAGGGCGGCAAGCTGCGTCCGATCGTGGTGGCGTGGAACCGACGCATCGACAGCCTGCCCGACGTCCCGACCTTTGCCGAGGTCGGGCTGAAGGACGCCAATGACCCGGCCTGGTATGGCCTCGTCGCCCCGGCCGGGACACCGGACGACATCATCCGCAAGTTGAACGAAGCGTCGGTGAAGGCACTGAAGGACCCGGGCCTCGTCGATCGCTTCCGCGGTGCGGGCGCCGAGCCCATCGGCAACACACCGCAGCAATACGCGGCCGAGATCAAGCGTGAATTCGACAAGATGCGCGCACTCGTCAAGCAGCAGCACATCAAGCTGGAGCCGTAACGCCGCCCTCCGGGGGCCTGTGCTAGATTCGCTGGATCGTCGCAGCTTCATCGCGTCCCCCTCGTTTCCAGCGCCGGCTCCCGTCATGTCATCCCCCTTCGATGCCGTTCTCGAAGCGCCCTTCGGCAAGTTGGGCGTGCGCGTGGCCGACGGCGCCGTCCGCGAGCTCGTCTACCTGCCGGAAAGCACGCCCGCCGTCGACTCGGACGACGCACTGATCCGCAGGCTGGCCCATCAGCTCGATGCGTACTACGCCGACCCGGATGCACCGTTCGATGTACCGCTCGCACCCGTCGGCACCGCGTTCCAGCATCGCGTGTGGCGTGCCATCTGCGCCGTGCCGCGCGGCCGCACGACCACCTATGGCGCCATAGCCAAAGCAATCGGCAGCGTGCCCCGCGCCGTGGGCCAGGCATGTGGCGACAACGGGCTGCCGATCGTCATCCCGTGTCACCGCGTGGTCAGCGCGTCGGGCATCGGCGGATTCGCGCACCACGTCGACGGATACCTGCTGAACATCAAGCACTGGCTGCTGCGCCACGAAGGCGTGATGCTGATATGAAACAAGCCGCACCGAAGGCGCCGGACGCGCCTGCCCTCCCGCCGCGCAGCGCGGATGCCATCCAGCGTTTCTGCGATGCGCTGTGGCTGGAAGACGGCCTCGCACGCAACACGCTCGACGCTTACCGGCGCGACCTGACGCTCTATGGACACTGGCTGGCCGCGCGCGGCAAGTCCATCGCCGAATCCGAAGACGGCGACCTGGCCGACTACTTCGCCGCGCGCCATGCCGAAAGCCGCGCGTCTTCTGCCAACCGGCGTCGCACGGTATTCAAGCGCTTCTTCCAGTGGGCGTTGCGCGAGCACGTGGTGAGCACCGATCCGTCGCGCCTGCTGCCGACGGCCAAGCAGCCGCCGCGTTTTCCGAAGACGCTTTCCGAAACGCAAGTCGAGGCGCTGATCAATGCACCGGATGTCGACACGCCGCTCGGCCTGCGCGATCGCGCGATGATCGAACTGATGTATGCCAGCGGGCTGCGCGTGTCGGAGATCGTCGCGTTGAAGACGGTGGAGGTCGGCCTGAACGAAGGCGTGGTGCGCGTGATCGGCGGCAAGGGCGGCAAGGACCGGCTGGTGCCTTTCGGCGCCGAGGCCGGCGACTGGCTGCGACGCTACCTTCGCGACAGCCGCACGGCGCTGCTGGGCGCGCGCACGGCCGATGCGCTGTTCGTCACGGCGCGCGGCGAAGGCATGACACGCCAGGCGTTCTGGCACCTGATCAAGCGCTATGCGTTGCGGGCCGATGTGCGCGCCCCGCTCTCGCCGCATACGCTGCGGCACGCGTTTGCCACGCACCTGCTCAACCACGGCGCAGACTTGCGCGTGGTGCAGATGCTGCTCGGCCACGCGGATATTTCCACCACGCAGATCTACACCCACGTCGCGCGCGAGCGGCTGCGCACGCTGCACGCCCAGCATCATCCGCGCGGATAGCGATTTCCTTCCGGTTGCCCGCATGAGCAAGTCCAAGCACGTTTCCGAGACGCCCGCCACGCAGTTCCTGAAGACCCATGGCGTCGCCTTTACCGAACACACCTACGACTATGTCGACAAGGGTGGCACGACCGAATCTTCGCGCCAGCTTGGCGTGGATGAGCACGCCGTCGTCAAGACGCTGGTCATGGAAGACGAGCACGCCAAGCCGCTGATCGTGCTGATGCACGGCGATTGCTCGGTCTCGACCAAGAACCTGGCGCGGCAGACCGGCCGCAAGAGTGTGCAGCCGTGCAAGCCCGAAGTGGCGCAGCGGCACAGCGGCTACCTCGTCGGCGGCACGTCGCCGTTCGGCGTGCGCAAGGCCTTGCCGATCTACGTGGAAGCCTCGGTGCTGGAACTCGAGCGCATCTACATCAACGGCGGGCGGCGGGGTTTTCTGGTCGGCATCGCACCTGGCGTGTTGACGGCCGTGCTCAACGCGCAGCTCGTCAATTGTGCAAACCCCGATTGAAACGGCCGCCACGCTTGGGCACCCTACGCGCACGCTACAATCCCGCAGCCTGATTTTTCAAAGTCGCTATGTCCCCTGTCGTCGCAACCGTCCTTTTCGCCTTGGCCGCCTATCTGATCGGCTCGATCTCGTTTGCCGTGGTCGTCAGCCGCGCGATGGGGCTGGCAGATCCACGCACCTACGGCTCGGGTAACCCCGGCGCCACCAACGTGCTGCGCTCGGGCAACAAGAAGGCGGCCATCCTCACGCTGCTGGGCGACGCAGCCAAGGGCTGGCTGGCTGTGTGGCTCGCCCTACTGCTTTCGCCGCGCTTTGGCGTGGACGAGACCGGCATCGCGCTGGTAGTGATCGCCGTGTTCCTGGGCCACCTGTATCCGGTGTTCCACCGCTTTGCCGGCGGCAAGGGCGTGGCCACGGCGGCGGGCATCCTGCTGGCGTTGAACGTGTGGCTTGGGCTGGCAACGCTGGCCACCTGGATCATCATCGCCGTGTTCTTCCGCTATTCGTCGCTCGCGGCGCTGGTGTCGGCGGTGTTTGCGCCGTTCTTCTACGTGCTGATGAACGGCTTCGACTGGATTGCCGGGGCGGTTGCGCTGATGGCGGTGCTGCTGATCGCGCGGCACCGCGCCAATATCGCCAAGCTGCTGGCCGGCAAGGAAAGCCGCATCGGCGAGAAGAAGAAAGCCGCCTAATTGCGCAGCTCGGCGCGCACCGAATGCGCGCGCCGATGTGCACCCGGCGGCCGGCCCGTGTGCCGCCGGATCAACCGCCGGAAGGCCGACATGTCCTGATAGCCGCATTGCTCGGCAATCGTCGTCAGGCTCAGCGTGCTGACTTCCAGCAGGTGGCACGCGCGCTCCACGCGCAGCCGGTGCAGCAATTGCAGCGGCGACATCCCGACCGTCTTCGTGAAATGCCGCAGCAACGTGCGTTCACTGGTTGACGCAGCGGCAGCGAGTTTCCCCAGATCAAACGGTTCGTGCAGATGCTGCTGCAGGTAGCGCCGCGCACGCAGCACGACGCTGTCGCGCGTAGCCGGTTTGCTACGCAGCCAGATGCCGATTGCCTCTGCGCGTGAAGGATGGTCGAGCGCCGTGTTGGCCAGGGTGCGTGCCAGCCGCGCATCGGAGAGGCGCGCCACCACCCGGTGCAAGAGTGCCACGCCATGCTCCATCGCGCGTGCGGTGATGACGTTGCCGCTGCTGACGATGGCCTGGGTCGGCGCGGCTCTCAGGTGCGGGAAGTTGCCTTGCATCCAGCCGGCAATGAGCCACGTCACGGTCAACCGCTGGCCGCGCGGGAGCACCTCACCCAGCATCGCCACGCCGGTGAAGGAGGATGCCACCAGCCGTCCGGCCTCCAGGTAGCGGCGGATCGTCGCGCGCTCCTGCTCCAACAGGGCCAGGCGCTGCTCCAGCGTGCTGATATGGTCGAAATGCAGCGGCGGGACGATCAGCGCGTCGCCGAGTTCGGCAGGGCTTTCTGGCAACGCATCACAGCGGCAGGCGAGCGTTTCCGCCGCCGCCTGCCACCTCGCAGGATCCCGCGCGACGAGCCGCCAGCCGAATACCGCCGCGTTGGCGGCGTCGGCAGGGTCAGCGCGCTTGCCCACCTGCATGGAAGCCAGCGCATTGGCCACGCCAAGCGTGTCCGCAGCGGTTGCCAGCGAGGAGAAAGCAGCGTCTGTGAAAGTGAGCAAGTCGATGCCGGGCATGCCGCAGTATAGGTATAAACCGGGCCGGACATGGCGGTATTGGCTCCAACTCTGGCGGGAATACCCCTTTTCGTTCAGACCTGTCCGATTGACGATGCGTCGGTGGCTGCGCATGCACGTAGCCGCCCATAACAACATCGAGATCAGGAGACAACGCATGACGCCGAGATTCGCATTGCGCAGCACCTTCGCGCTCGCCGCACTCGCGGCCCTGGCCGGCTGTGCAAGCACCACTGGCGGCAACTGGGCCACACCGTCTGATACGGGCCTGTCGGCCGACATCCGCCGCACCGCCTTCGGCATTCCGCACATTCGCGCCAACGACTACGCCAGCCTGGGTTTTGGGATGGCCTACGCCTATGCACAGGACAATGTCTGCCTGCTGGCCGACCAGGTCGTCACCGTCAACGGCGAGCGTTCGAAGATCTTCGGTGCGGACGGCACCGTGACCGTATCGTTCAAGCCGATTCCCAACACGCAGTCCGACGCCTTCTTCAAAGGCATCTTCGATGAAGCCGGGCTGCGCGCAGGGTATGCGCAGATGTCGCCCGAGGCGCGCGAACTGCTGCGCGGATACATCGCCGGCTATAACCGCTATCTCAAGGACACGCCGCCGGCCAACTATCCGTCTGCCTGCCGCAACGCCAACTGGGTCCGTCCGCTCACGCTGTCCGACATGATGCTCATGGGTGAGGAAAAGGCGATCCAGGCCAGCGCTGGCGCCATGCTGGCCAGCATCGTCGCGGCCCGGCCACCGGGCGGCGCGGCCGTGTCGAGCCTCGCGACCCCGCCGACCGCCGTGGATACCGCCGCGCTCGACCGCGACCTGCAACTGCGCGACATGCCCATCGGCTCCAATGGCTGGGCCTTCGGCAAGTCCGTTACCGACAACGGCCGCGGCGTGCTGCTCGGCAACCCGCACTTTCCGTGGACGGGCACCAACCGCTTCTACCAGGTCCACCTGACCGTGCCGGGCAAGCTCGACGTGATGGGCGCCTCGATCGCGGCCTTCCCGGTGGTCAGCATCGGCTTCAACAAGGACGTGGCATGGACGCACACCGTCTCCACCGGTCGTCGCTTCACGCTGTTCGAGCTAAAACTGGCCGAGGGCGACCCGACCACATACCTGATCGACGGCACCCCCCACAAGATGACCACCCGCACGGTCGCCTTTGACGTGAAGCTACCCGATGGCCGCATCGAGCGCCGCACCCACACGTTCTACGACACGGTGTACGGCCCCGTGCTGTCGATGCCTGCGGGCGGCATGCCGTGGACCACGCAGAAGGCCTACACGCTGCGCGACGCCAATCGCAACAACACGCGCTCGATCGACACGTGGCTGCACATTGCGCAGGCGAGGGACGTGGCGGGCATCCGCCAGGCGATCGGCAACCTCGGCATCCCCTGGGTCAACACGATCGCCACCGACCGCAACGGCCGCGCGCTGTTTGCGGACGTTTCGACCACGCCTGATGTCTCGGCTGAGATGCTCAGGCGCTGCGCGCCGTCGCCGCTTGCCGACAAGCTCTTCAAGGGCGTCGGGCTGGTACTGCTCGACGGCTCGCGCAGCACGTGCAACTGGCAGGTCGACCCGGCTTCGCCGGTGCCGGGGCTGGTGGCTCCGGCGCGCATGCCCGTGCTGGAGCGCGACGACTTTGTCGCCAACAGCAACGACAGCTCGTGGCTGACCAACCCGGCGCAGAAGCTGACTGGCTTCTCGCCGGTCATGGGTGCAACGGAGGTGCCGCAACGCCTGCGCACACGCATCGGCCTCATCGAGATCGGCCGCCGGCTGGCCGGCAGCGACGGCCTGTCCGGCAATCGGATCAACCTGCCGAACCTGCAAGCGATGCTCTTCCGCGATGCCAATCTGGCCGGCCACCTTGTCGGCGACGATCTGCTTGCTGCCTGCAAGCGCTCGCCCAACCTCGATGCGGAGACGCGCGACGGGTGCGCAGCCCTCTCGCTGTGGAACCGCACCAGCGATGCAGACGCCCGCGCCGCGCACCTGTTCCGCGAGTTCTGGATGCGCGCCAAGGACATCCCACACGTCTATGCTGTCGACTTCAACGCCGCTGACCCGATCTACACGCCACGTGGCCTGCGCATGAACGATGCGGCGGTCCGCAGCGCCGTGTTCAAGGCGCTGAAGGATGCGGTCCACGCCGTGCGCGCCGCAGGCTTCGCGCTCGATGCACCGCTTGGCACGGTCCAGGCTGCGCGCGCGCCGGGCGGCCCCATTCCCCTGCATGGCGGCGAGGAATACGAGGGCGTGCTGAACAAGCTGCAGAGCCTGCCGATCGGGCCGAAGGGCTTGGCCGTGTACTACGGCTCCAGCTACATCCAGACTGTCACGTTCGATGATCAGGGCCCGGTGGCGGACGCCATCCTCACGTACGGCGAATCGAGCGATCCGGCTTCGCCGCACGCGTTCGATCAGATGCGCATGTTCTCGTCCAAGCACTGGAACCGGCTGCCGTTCTCGGAGGCTGCCATCGCCGCGGACCCGGCATTGAAGGTGACCAGGCTGTCGCAGTAACCCCATCCTCGAATGCAAACGCCCCGCTTGTGCGGGGCGTTTTGCTTGCATGACCGGCTGCGCGATCAGTCGCGGAAGTTGTTGAAATCCAGCGGTGCCTCCGACACGTCCTTGCGCAGCATTGCGATCACGCTTTGCAGGTCATCGCGCTTGGCGCCGGTCACGCGCACGGCGTCGCCCTGGATGCTGGCCTGGACCTTGATCTTGCTGTCCTTGATCTGCTTGACGATCTTCTTGGCCAGATCGCCGGAGACCCCCTTCTTGATCTTGACGACCTGCTTCATCTTGTCGCCGCTGATCTTCTGCTTGTCCTGATAGTCGAGGAAGCGCACGTCGACGTTGCGCTTGGCAAGCTTGTTCACCAGCACGTCGTTGACCTGGCTGATCTTGAAATCGTCATCGGCGAACAGGGTCAGCTCCTGCTCCTTCTGCTCGACGCGGGCGTCGGAGCCCTTGAAGTCGAAACGCGTCGAAATTTCCTTGTTGGCCTGGTCCACGGCGTTCTTCAGTTCCACCATGTTGGCTTCGCATACCACGTCAAACGACGGCATCGTGTTCTCCTTGCAGACTTGAATTCGGTTCCTGCGGCGGCAGCCAGCGGGCGCCATCCTCGCCACGGCTCTTATAATTCAGGCTTTTCCAGCCTCACCTGCGCCATGGCGTCGCTCGACACGCATTATCCCCTAGGCCGGCACAACACGTTCCGTTTTGAGGCCGCAGCCCGCTACGCCACACATGTGCGCACGCCCGAAGACATCCCGGCCGCGCTGGACGATCCGCGTGTGCGCGGTCTGCCGGTGCTGGTGCTGGGTGGGGGCAGCAACGTCGTGCTCACGCGCGACTTCGACGGCCTCGTCCTGCTGATGGAGATCCCCGGCGTCACCGTCGCCCAGGCAACGGTTGATGGCCGCGCCGTGAATCTCGTGACTGCGGGCGGGGGCGAATCCTGGCATGGGCTGGTGTCGCAGACTGTCGCCCAAGGTTTGCCTGGGCTCGAAAACCTCGCGCTGATTCCCGGTACGGTAGGCGCCGCGCCCATCCAGAACATCGGCGCGTACGGCATCGAGATCAAAGACCGCTTCCACTCGCTGCGCGCCTACGATCGGCACGCGGGCGAGTTCGTCGCGCTCCGCGCAGCCGACTGCGCCTTCGGCTACCGCGACAGCATCTTCAAGCGCGCCGGCGCAGACCGCTACATCATCACCGAGGTGACGTTCGCCCTGCCGGCCGACTGGCAGCCCGAGACGCACTACGCCGAACTGGCGCGCGAGCTCACCGCGCAGCACATCGCCAAGCCGACGGCACAGGACATCTTCGATGCGGTGGTGACGATCCGCCGCCGCAAGCTGCCCGACCCGGCGGACATCGGCAACGCCGGCAGCTTCTTCAAGAACCCGATCGTCGATGCGGCCACCCGCGAGGCGCTGGCCGGGCGCTTCCCGAACCTGGTGGGCTACGCGCAGCCGGACGGCACTTACAAGCTCGCTGCGGGCTGGCTGATCGACCAGTGTGGTTTCAAGGGCCGGCAGAGCGGCGCGGTCGGCGTGTATGAGAAGCAGGCGCTGGTGCTCGTGAACCGTGGTGGGGGCAGCGCCGTGGAGTTGATGACGCTGGCACGCGAAATCCAGGACAGCGTCTATGCGCGCTTTGGCGTGCGCATCGAACCCGAGCCCGTCGTCATCTGATCGCGTTCAGATTTCCTGCCCGCGCAGGTATTCGTTCTGGATATCGACGGTGCCCCGCTTGCCGACATCGTCGAAATGCTGGCGCAGCCACGCCTTCCCTTCATGTCGGCCGCGCTCCTTGAGCATGGTCAGGAAGCTCCAGTCCGTCACCAGCTTGGTCGATGACGACAGATCGCCCAGCGGCTTGTCCGCACGGATGGCGTGCAGGTAGATGTACTTCAGGCGGTCGCGATACTCCGGCCTGAGCCAGTCTTCGGCAATCAGCTTCTGCACGAACGCGATCGCGCGCATCTCGCGCAGTAACGAGGCATTGAACGTGATCTCGTTGAGCCGCTCCATCACCTCGTGCGGCTGGTCGGGCACCTCCTTGCGCACGATCGGATTCACGTGGACGAGCAGGATGTCCTGCGTCTTCGTCTCATAGAAGAACGGGAACAGCACAGGGTTGCCCATGTAGCCGCCGTCCCAGTAATGCCGATGTCCGATTTCGATGGCGGGGTACAGATAAGGCAAGCAGGCCGAAGCCAGCACGGTTTCGGCGTCGATTTCCGGCGTGTTGAATACGCGCACATTGCCGGTATTGACGTCGGTGGCCGCCAGAAAGAGCTTGGTGCCGGCGCAGGCGCGCAGGCGCTCGAAATCGACCTGGCTGACCAGCAGATCGCGCAGCGGGTTGTAATGTGCGCCCTGTGCTGTGGCGCTCATCCAGTTGTCCCACAAGCGCATCCAGTCGGTGACGGGCCAGCTGTCGGGAAACAGCGGCTTGCCCGAGAACAGCGCCCTGGCGCTCTCGCCCATGGCCGAGAGCGGCGATCCGGCCGTCGAGACCGCGAGCCAGAACGCGTGCAGCTTTTCGCGCGCCCGCTCTCTGCCGCCCGAGGATCCACCTTCCAGCAGGCCGTCGAGCATCACGACGGCGTTCATCGACCCCGCACTCGTGCCGGTGATGCCCTCGAACGACAATCGGCCGTCTTCCAGCAGGGCATCGAGCACACCCCAGGTGAATGCCCCGTGCGCGCCGCCGCCCTGCAGCGCGAGGTTGATGTGTTTGCCGTGCGGCTTCTGCATGGTTCCCCCTTGGGAGCGTGCGCCGTGGGGGCGCGCTTCGAATCACCCAAGGATACCGGTAGATCATGGCGTATATGGCCTAAAATGGCAGGTTTGATCCTCGACCACGCCTTTTTCCGCGTTCCCTTTCATGACCACCGAAACCATCGACGGCGTCAGCCTCACCACCAAGGCCAATGTGTACTTTGACGGAAAGTGCGTCAGCCACAGCTTTACCCTGCCCGACGGCACCAGGAAGTCCGTGGGCGTGGTGCTGCCGGCCACGCTGACCTTCGGCACGGCCGCCGCCGAAATCATGGAATGCGTGGGCGGTTCGTGCGAATACAAGCTCGACGGCAGCGACGAGTGGAAGACGTCCGCCGCCGGCGAAAGCTTTCAGGTTCCGGCCAACTCGAAGTTCGACATTCGGGTGACCGAGGCCTACCACTACATCTGCCACTACGCCTGAAACCGGCTCACGCTCCTGCTGCGCATTCCGATCTTGGCCCTGCGATGCTCGCCGTACCCATGTACGGCTGCGCTTCTCGAACCAACTTCGAAGCGCTCGCTACGGATCGTGAGCCGGTTTGAATCCTGAACGGCTATTTGAAGAGAAAGATTATGGAAACCATCCTCCAACATGTTCCCGTCGGCCAGAAGGTCGGCATTGCCTTCTCCGGCGGTCTCGACACCAGCGCGGCGCTGCGCTGGATGAAGAACAAGGGCGCGCTGCCCTACGCCTATACCGCCAACCTGGGCCAGCCCGACGAGGAGGACTACGATGCCATCCCGCGCAAGGCCATGGAGTACGGTGCAGAGAAGGCCCGCCTGATCGAGTGCCGCCCGCAACTGGCCAATGAAGGGATTGCCGCCATCCAGGCCGGCGCCTTCCACATCAGCACCGGCGGCATCACGTATTTCAACACCACGCCGCTGGGCCGCGCCGTGACCGGCACCATGCTGGTCGCCGCGATGAAGGAAGACGACGTCAACATCTGGGGCGACGGCTCGACCTTCAAGGGCAACGACATCGAGCGCTTCTACCGCTACGGCCTGCTGACCAACCCGGCCCTGAAGATCTACAAGCCGTGGCTGGACCAG
Source organism: Burkholderiaceae bacterium (assembly GCA_028871175.1). Taxonomy (GTDB): domain Bacteria; phylum Pseudomonadota; class Gammaproteobacteria; order Burkholderiales; family Burkholderiaceae; genus Ralstonia; species Ralstonia condita. Next base: position 14,982 of record JAGWNU010000060.1, read on the forward strand.
GCCTTCATCGATGAGCTGGGCGGCCGCGCCGAAATGTCGGCCTTCATGACGAAGGAAGGTTTCGGCTACAAGATGAGCGCCGAAAAGGCGTACTCGACGGACAGCAACATGCTGGGCGCCACGCACGAAGCCAAGGATCTGGAGCACCTGAACAGCGGCATCCGCATCGTCAACCCGATCATGGGCGTGGCATTCTGGAAGCCCGAAGTCGAGGTCAAGGCGGAAGAAGTGTCGGTCACGTTCGACGAAGGCCGTCCGGTCGCCGTCAACGGCCGCGAAATCGCCGACCCGGTGGAGATGTTCCTGGAGCTGAATCGCATCGGCGGCCGCCACGGCCTGGGCATGAGCGACCAGATCGAAAACCGCATCATCGAAGCCAAGAGCCGCGGCATCTACGAAGCCCCGGGCATGGCGCTGCTGCACATCGCCTACGAGCGCCTGGTGACCGGCATCCACAACGAAGACACCATCGAGCAATACCGCATCAACGGCCTGCGCCTGGGCCGTCTGCTGTACCAGGGCCGCTGGTTCGATCCGCAAGCGATCATGCTGCGCGAAACCGCCCAGCGCTGGGTGGCCCGCGCCGTGACCGGCACCGTCACGCTGGAACTGCGCCGTGGCAACGACTACTCGATCCTGAACACCGAGTCGCCCAACCTGACCTACGCACCTGAGCGCCTGTCGATGGAGAAGGTCGAAGACGCACCGTTCAGCCCCGCCGACCGCATCGGCCAACTGACCATGCGCAACCTGGACCTGATGGACACGCGCGACAAGCTGTCGATCTACTCGAAGGCCGGCCTGCTGTCGCTGGGTACCGCCAATGCACTGCCCCAGCTCGACGGCGGCAAGAAGTAACTACCTGCCGCGTCAAAGCAAAAAGGCCGCTCCGACGTCAATCGGAGCGGCCTTTTTCTATGGCGTCAGACTCGGGCTCAGTAGCGCCCGCAGAGCAGGTATTCCATCAGCGCCTTCTGCACGTGCAGGCGGTTTTCCGCCTCGTCCCACACGACGCTTTGCTTGCCGTCGATGACGGCCGCCTCAACCTCCTCGCCGCGGTGCGCGGGCAGGCAGTGCATGAACAGCGCATCGGGTTGCGCGCGCTGCATCATCGCCTCGGTCACCATCCAGTCGCCAAAGGCTTTCTTGCGCGCCTCGTTCTCGGCTTCGTAGCCCATGCTGGTCCACACGTCGGTGGTCACCAGGTGGGCGCCTTCACAGGCTTCCAGCGGGCTTTCGAACACGTGCACGAACGGACGGCTGGAATCGGCCACCATGGCCGGATCGAGCTGGTAGCCCTTGGGCGCGGAGAAATGGAAACGGAAGCCGAGGATTTCTGCTGCCTGGATCCACGTGTACGCCATGTTGTTGGCATCGCCCACCCACGTGACGGTCTTGCCCTGGATGGGGCCCCGCTGCTCGATGAAGGTGAAAATGTCGGCCAACACCTGGCACGGGTGGTATTCGTTGGTCAGCCCGTTGATGACCGGCACGCGAGAATGCGCGGCAAACCGTTCGATGATCTCCTGCCCGAAGGTGCGGATCATGATGATGTCGGTCATGCGCGAGATGACCTGAGCCGCGTCTTCGATCGGTTCACCGCGCCCCAACTGTGAATCGCGCGTGTTCAGGAAGACCGCGTGGCCGCCGAGCTGGTGAATGCCGGCCTCGAACGACAGGCGTGTCCGCGTGGAATTCTTCTCGAAGATCATGGCCAGCGTGCGGTCGTGCAGCGGGTGCCATGTCTCGTAGTTCTTGAACTTGGCCTTGAGGATCGCGGAGCGGTCCAGCAGGTACTCGTACTCTTCCAGCGAAAAGTCCTTGAACTGCAGGTAGTGCTTGATCGAGCTTGGTGGGTTCATAAAACAACGAAGGCGGCCCGCAGATGGCGCGCCGGAAACTCTCGTGGCACGCCGCCCTAGCCGCCCTGTCTGGTGAAGATTCAAATCATCATACGGGATCGCCGCTGGTTTGGCGAGCCTCGCCCGGCACAGCCCGGCCTGCCACAAAGGCACCGGTGAAAGGCCGATGAAAGTCTTATATAAGATATAATACTGGCTGCCTCGGATGCCTCGACGACCCACGAACCGACGCGACAAGTTGGTCCAGCAGGTTAGCGAGTCCACAACCGGGCAAGCGCATCATCCGCACCACAAGTGCACCCCGTTCGAACGTTGCGGCACCCGCGCGGTCGAAGTCGTTTGAAAATCTCCACAGCCCCACGCAGTCCATGGCAGCCAACCCTCGCCAATTCTTCATTCAGGGCGTCACCCGCGACGGAAAGACCTTCCGCCCGAGCGACTGGGCCGATCGGCTGTGCGGCGTGATGGCGCAGTTCCGACCCGCCGGTGATACCGGAGACCCCCGTTTTACGTACTCGCCTTATGTGCGCCCCGTCATGTCGGGCGGCGTCAAAAGCGTCTTCGTCGACGAGCGTCTGCGCGAGATTGAACCCAAGGCACTGGATTTCGTGCTGAACTTCGCGC
>JAGWNU010000310.1 GCA_028871175.1 Burkholderiaceae bacterium
TCAAGCTGAAGCAGGGCGATGTGTTCTCGTCCGCCAAGCTGTCGGCGACCACCAAGGCGATCACCGATCTGCTCGGCACATATGGCTACGCGTTCGCGACGATCAACCCGCAGCCGCAGATCAATCAGAAAGATCGCACGGTTGCACTTACGCTGGTGGTGGATCCGGGCCGCCGTGTGTACGTGCGCCGCGTCAACGTGGTCGGCAACAGCAAGACCCGCGACGAGGTCGTCCGCCGCGAGATGCGCCAGATGGAAGCTTCGTGGTTCGATGGTGAGAAACTGCAGCTCTCGCAGAATCGCATCAACCGCACGGGCTACTTCACCGACGCGAACATCACCACCGAAGATGTGCCGGGCACGTCCGATCAGGTGGATGTGAACGTCAATGTGACCGAGAAGCCGACCGGCCAGATCAATCTGGGCGTGGGCTTCTCTTCAACCGACAAGCTGGTGCTGTCGGCCGGTATTCGTCAGGACAACGTGTTCGGTTCGGGTACCAGCCTGGGGCTGGACGTGAACACGTCCAAGTCGAACCGCACGGTTGCCGTCACGCAGTACGACCCGTACTTCACGGTGGATGGCATCAGCCGCTCGACCGAGCTGTACTACCGCACATATCGGCCGCTGTATTACACGGGTGACCAGGATTACCGTGTGGTGCAACAGGGCGGTAACGTCAAGTTCGGCGTGCCGTTCTCGGAAACCGATACCGTCTTCTTCGGCATCGGCTACGAGCGTACGACCATCGACGTCACGTCGAATACGCCGTTGGCTTATCAGAACTACGTTGCCAAGAACGGGCGGATCACCAACAACTTCCCGATCACCATCGGCTGGTCGAAGGATCAGCGTGACAGCGCGCTGGTGCCGACACGCGGTCGCTATCAGCAGGCCAACCTCGAGGTCGGTATCCCGGGCGGCGACCTGCAGTACTACCGTGCGTACTACCAGCACCAGTATTTCTATCCGCTGTCGAAGTCGTTCACGATGGCCTTCAACAACGAGATCGGTTACGGCCACGGCTACGGAAACAAGGATTTCCCGGTCTTCAAGAATTACTACGCCGGCGGTATCGGCTCGATCCGCGGTTACGAAACCAGCACGCTGGGCCCGCGCGATGCAAACGGTGTCGCCATCGGCGGCGCGAGCAAGTTCGTTGGCAACGTGGAGTTCATCTTCCCGCTGCCAGGGTCCGGCGTAGACCGCACGGTTCGTCTGTTCACATTCTTCGACTACGGCAACGTGTTCGCAGAAGGCCAGCCTTACAAGCTGGGCGACATGCGCTACTCCACCGGTTTCGGCCTGTCGTGGCTGTCGCCGATCGGCCCGCTGAAGGTCAGTATGGGCTTCCCGATCAAGCGCAAGGCCGAAGATCAAACCCAACGGTTCCAGTTCCAGATCGGGACTGCATTCTAATGACTGCATTCATGATGAAAACCACGCGCATCAAGCTGTCCCGCATGGGCGTGTCCGCAGCCTTTGCCGCGCTCGCCGTGGCAACCGCATTGCCGGCCACTGCACAGGAAGCCCGCATCGCGGCCGTCAACTCCGAACGTATCCTGCGCGATTCTCAGCCCGCAAAGGCTGCACAGGCCAAGCTGGAAGCCGAGTTCGCCAAGCGTGATCGCGAACTGCAGGACATGGCGTCCAAGCTCAAGTCCATGTCGGACAAGCTCGACAAGGAATCGGCAGTACTGGCCGACTCCGATCGCACTCGCCGCCAGCGCGAGCTGTCGGATCTGGACCGTGATTTCCAGCGCAAGCAGCGTGAGTTCCGCGAGGACCTGAACCAGCGTCGCAATGAGGAACTGGCGCAGGTGCTGGAGCGGGCGAATCGCGTCATCCGCTCGATCGCCGAGCAGCGCAAGTACGATCTGATTGTGCAGGAAGCGGTGTACGTGAACCCGCGCATCGACATCACCGACGATGTGCTCAAGGCGCTGAACACTTCGCAATCTGCGAAATGAGGGTGTTCCCATGTCGTTTTCGCTTGGTGAACTTGCCGCGTCGCTCGGCGCGACCGTCCAGGGTGACGCCGGCCTGATCGTCAAGTCGATCGCGCCGCTCGACCAGGCCGGCGCCGATCAGCTCGCTTTTCTTTCCAATCCGCTGTACCTCAATCAAGCCGTGACGTCCGGCGCGGGCGCGATCATTGTGTCGCCCCGCGATCTGGAAACGCTTGAGGGTCAAGGCCATGCGGCTGGCCGGAGCTGGCTCGTGGCAGCCAACCCCTACGCTGCGTTTGCGCGCGTCGCTCAGCGCTATGCTGCGTTGGCCGCACGCCCGGTCGTACCGGGTATCCACCCGAGCGCCAGCGTGGGCGAGGGTGCCGTGGTGCCGACGTCGTGCTCGATCGGCCCGAACGTGACGATCGAAGCCGGAGCGGTGCTGGGCGAGCGCGTCCGCATCGCTGGCAACAGCTTCGTCGGTGCCGGCGCGCACATCGGCGACGACACGCTGCTTTACGCCAACGTCTCGATCTACCACGGCTGCATCGTCGGTGCGCGCTGCATTGTGCACAGCGGTGTCGTGATCGGCGCAGACGGCTTCGGCTTTGCGCCCGATTTCGGCCCCCAGGGCGGAGAGTGGGTGAAGATCCCGCAAACTGGCCGTGCCATGATCGGCGATGACGTCGAGATCGGGGCGAACACCGCCATCGACCGCGGCGCAATGGCGGACACGGTGATCGAGCAAGGCTGCAAGATCGACAACCAGGTCCAAATCGCACACAACGTCCACGTCGGCGCGTACACCGTCATCGCGGGCTGCGCAGCGATCTCGGGCAGCACAAAGATCGGGCGCTATTGCATCATCGGCGGCGCGGCCAATTTTGCGGGTCACCTCACGATCGCCGATCGTGTGACGGTATCGGGCGGTACATCGATCACCAAATCCATCACTAAACCCGGTGGCCATTTCACCAGCGTCTTCCCGTTCATGCCGCATGGCGATTGGGAACGCAACGCGGCCATCGTCCGAGGCCTGACGCGCATGCGCGAACGGTTGCAACAACTGGAACAGCAGGTCAGAGACCTGCAGCAATAACCATGACCGAAGCATCTAACGCGACGACGAGCCTCGTCAGCGATTTCACCATCAAGAAGATTCTCGATCTGCTCCCGCATCGCTATCCGATGCTGCTCGTGGATCGCGTGATTTCGCTGGAGCCGCGCAAGTCGATTACGGCCATCAAGAACGTCACGTTCAATGAACCGTTCTTCAACGGCCACTTCCCCGGTCACCCGGTGATGCCGGGCGTGTTGATGCTCGAAGCGCTGGCGCAG
>JAGWNU010000061.1 GCA_028871175.1 Burkholderiaceae bacterium
GTGGCGCCCTTGGGCGCGCCGGTGGTGCCGCTGGTGAACTGGATGTTGATGGCGTCGTCCGGCAACAGCGCGTTCGTGATGGCGTCCAGCGCATCGACGGGTACGCCCGTGCCCCGGGCGATCACATCGGCAAAGTTGATCATGCCGGGCGTGGCGGCCTCGCCCATGCGGATGACCCAGCGCAGTGCGGGCAGTTTGGCGGCATTCAATGCGCCGGGCTGCGCAGTCGCCAGCTCGGGCGCGAGCGTCTGCAACATCTCGAGGTAGCGCGACGTCTTGAACGCCTCGGCTGCCACGATGGCCTTGCAGCCGACCTTGTTGAGCGCGTACTCGAGCTCCGAGAGCCGATAGGCCGGATTGATGTTGACGAGAATCAGCCCAAGCCGTGCCGTCGCGAACTGCGTGAGCACCCATTCGAAGCGGTTGGGCGACCAGATGCCGATGCGGTCACCGCGCTGCAGGCCGAGTGCGTGCAGGCCGGCAGCCAACGCATCGACCTGCTCGGCAAAGGCGCGCCACGTCCAGCGCACGCCCTGCTCGCGGAACACGACGGCCTCTGCGTCCGGATAGCGGCGCACGGTGTCCGCCAGCAATGCCGAAACCGTCACATGTGCCAGCGGCACCGAGGTATCGCCCACCACGTACGACGCACCGCCGCGCGGGCGCGGGTCGAATCCTTCACCAGCCATGAATGTCTCCTCCAATCAACGGTGACCCTGTCGGGGCCTTGTTCTACATGATGTTGCCACCACTGCTTTGTCCGCAATTTGACGCAGCTTGACACATTTGGCAATCCGCTCCGGGACGAACAATGACGCGGAACAATTGCTGCGCCGCAGCAGCAAAAATCGTCGGGCAGCGCTGTCAACGCGCTAACATGCCGGCCTGACGTTTTTGCATGCGGGAATGGCGATGATCGTAGTGGTGATGGGTGTTTCGGGTTGCGGCAAGTCGACGGTGGGCCAGAAGATTGCCGAGCGGCTCGGCTGCGCGTTCCGTGACGGCGACGAGTTCCACAGCGACGCCAACCGCGCGAAGATGCACGCCGGTATCCCGCTCAACGATGACGATCGCAAGCCCTGGCTGGAAGCCATCCGCGCCTACATGGACGAGGTGACCGGCAGCGGCAATTCGCTGGTCGTGGCGTGCTCCGCGCTCAAGAAGCGCTACCGCGACGTGCTGCGCGGCCCCGCCGGCAATGCCGAATTCGTCTACCTCAAGGGCGATTTCGAGCTGCTGCAAAGCCGCCTGGCCGCCCGCAAGGATCACTTCTTCAATCCGAAGCTGCTGCTCAGTCAGTTTGAGGCGCTCGAAGAGCCGGCTGACGCGATCATCGTCGACATCGCGCTGCCGCCCGAAGCCATCGTCGATCAGGCCGTCGAACAACTGCGGGCCCGCGCCGCGCATCGCCCGGCAGCCTGAGGGCATATTGCGCTAGCTGCCCGGGAGATGCTGCAGTACGGCCTGCACATCGCCGTTGCAGACGCGGCTCATGCGGTCCTGCTCCTGCGGCGTGTCGATCTGTTCATGCGCCTGCAGGCCCAGTTCGATCAGCGATTGCGCGCGCGGCAGCCAATGCCGCGTCAGGGCGGATTCCAGATCCGCGGCGATCCGGTCCGGATCGCCAAAGTACAGGCGGCCGCCATACTCCCGCTCGATCTCCTTGCGGATCCGCTCGGCGGCATGCGGCAGCACTGCCCGGTTGACGGCCACGTGCCGCAGTTCATGTGCGCGGATGGCGTTGTAGGCGCAGGTGCCCGGCGCAAACTCCTGGGCCACCGTCACCCGGAAGTCGCTCAGCACCAGCTCCACCTCGATGGACGGCCGCAGGCACGTGGTGGGTGGCTGCGTGGGAATCGCCATGTAGCGGCTTGTCACCCCGAAGCGCGCGACGAGCGTCGCATAGGTCTTGCCCAGCACGCGCGCCGCGCGGTCATAAGGCGGCGCCTCGGCGGTGAGCTGATCGACGGTACGGTTGTTGGAGAAGGTCAGCGGCGTCTCGGTGGCCCGCACATCCACCTGCATGGGCCCGCGGGCCTCGTCGCAGATCTTGAGCCAGTGAGCCTTGCCCGATGCGCCCGCCGATGCGGCAGTGGCCGCGGCGACGGATTCGATCGGCGAAAACCGCACGTCGGCCAGGCGCGCACGATACTGGCGGCTCCAATGCCACGCACCCGCCGCCAGGGCCAGCGCCAACCCCAAGACCACCACCCGACGCATGCTGTGCTCCCCGCTCACGCCTCCCGGCCCGTCCGCACTGGGGCGCCGGGCGAGTCACGCCGGCGTCCGTTCCACCGGTTCTGTGCAGGCGGCGACCAGTTGCCTGATCTGCTCGCCCGATCGCTTCAGCGCACTGCGCGCCTCTGGTAGGAAAGGATAGAAGATCGGCCAGACGTGCGGAAGCCGTCGGCCCATTTCTACCGAAACGGCTACCCCAGCCGCGCGCGCACGATCGGCCATTCGGAGGGTGTCGTCCAGCAGGACCTCGCTGGTGCTGACATAGCAATGCAGCGGCGGCAGCCCCGCGAAATCGGCATAGAGCGGCGAGGCGAGCGGATGATCCACCGGCGCGCCCGAATCCCCCAGGTAGAGGGCCGCGCCGTGCGCAATCCACGCACCGCGGAACATCACGTCGGATTCATCGTTGTCGATGAGGCTCTGGCCGGTGGCGGCGAGATCCGTCCATGGTGAATAGAGGATCGCCCCGGCGGGCAGCGGTTCGGCCGCATCGCGCAACGCCACCAGCAGGGCCAAGGCCAACCCACCGCCAGCAGAATCGCCCGCCACCACCATGCGCGATGGCGCCACACCCTGCGCCAGCAGCGCGCGGTACGTGAACAGTGCGTCTTCCACCGGAGCGGGAAACGGGTGCTCGGGCGCGAGCCGGTAGTCGGGGACACACACGCGCGAGCGGGCGTGCGTGGCCAGACCAATGGTGATGGAGCGATGGGTGCGGGGGCTGCAGAAAAAATAGCCGCCCCCATGCAGGTAGAGCACGATCGGCGCGGCGGCGTGCAGGGCAGGGTCGGCAGGTTCGATCCACTCGCCCGTCAGGCCGTCCCCGGCCGGAACGATGCGCCAGTCCGGCGGCAACTTGACCGGGGAAGGCATGGTGCGCTTCTCGGCGTGCAGTCGTGTCGCGATCGGATCGAATGATTCCCGCTCGGTCGCTCTCTTGACCTGGTTGCGGACCATCCGCGAGATGACCCAGTTCTGCCAGCTCATCGTGCAGCCCTCCGCTCGAAAACCCGAGCCTAGCGGGGATGCGCCTCCGGAACAATGGGTGACCACCCCTGTTTGACCGGGGTGCGACCGGGCTCTGCGCGGTATCGGCGCGATTTGCGCGACGCTGATCGTCATGCTCCGAGGCGAGCGGCTCAGCGCTTGGCGCGCACACGTCGCACAGGACGCCCGGTCGTGGAACCGGGGCACCATGCCCCCACGCAGCCGACGTAGCTACCCGCTCAACGCGACGAGTGGTTCGCTACCATTGACGCCGCCGATCACCAGCCCTGACGCACCTGGCGGGCAATCATCCGGGGCAACCGCAACACGCCGCCCGCCAGGAGCCGGAGGTGCATCCCGACCAGTAGCACGTTGTCGCGCAGATACTGGAAATGCGACACGCCGCCCTCGTCCGCACGGAAGTAGCGCACGGGCGCATCCATCCGGATGGGCCGCACGCCGGCCCAGCACAGCCGCACGGCCGCCTCGGGGTCAAAATCGAAGCCGCGCATCCACGTCCGCCGCTGCATGATGCCAACCAGCGGCGCGATCGGGTACACGCGAAAGCCGAACAGCGTGTCGCCGATGCCGGCGCCAAGGGTCTCCACCTCCGCAAAGAAGTTGGACAGGCGCCGACCTTGCACGCGCAGTCGCGGCGCGCTTGCGTCGAACAATGGCTGGCCGAGGATCATCGCGCCGGGCGAGGCCTGCGCGGCAGCCATGAAGGCGGGAATGAGGTGAGCGGGATGCTGGCCGTCGGCGTCCATGGTCAGCACGTGCGTGAAGCCGCTAGCAGCGGCGGCCTTGAGCCCGGCCAGCACGGCCACGCCCTTGCCACGGTTGCGCGGCAGCACGATCACGCGCAGTCCTGCATCGTGTGCCGCCATTGCCTGCAGGCGTTCGGTGCTGCCATCCGTGCTGCCATCCACGACGACCCACACGGGGTTCCACTGCGCCCGCGCGTTGCGCACGGTCTCGTCCACCTTGATGCCCGGGTTGTAACTGGGGATCAGGACCAGGTGCGTGGATGAAGCAGCCATCATCGGCATGGCGTCGCGTCAGTGCAGCGGAGTGTCGTCGGGCACTAGCGCGTGCGGTGCGCAGCCACGTAGGCTGCCAGCGAACCCAGCGAGGCGAAGATCTGTTCGTTGTCCGGATTGCCCGAGCGCAGCTCGAAGCCGTACTTCTTGGAAATCAGCAGCGCAATTTCGAGGATGTCGATGGAGTCGAGCGCAAACCCTTCGCCATACAGCGGCGTGTCCGCCGTGAGCGTATCGAGTTGAATGTCTTCGAGGTTCAGTTCGCCGATCATCAGCGCGGCGAGCTCTTTTTCCAGATCGTTCATCGGTCTTGCGTACACAGGCGGCCCGCGGCGAGGGAATGCGACCAGAAACGACGACGTCCTCCTCGCGCGAAGCCCCGCCCCCGCCCGTGTGGTCGGGGGTCGTTTAAGCTAGGCGGATTCTAGACGAAGGGTTACACATCGTATAGCGCGAAACCGTGACAAAGACCGCATGGCGCGGCGGCCTTTCGGGGTGACGCAAACGATTCAACGGCTTGCGCGGTGCCGCTGCGCGCCCCGAAGCTGCGCACCGGCAGCCCCCTGCGTCGTACATCCGGTTACAAACGCGGCTTCGGCGAAGCGGGCGAGGTGCGTGCCGGGCCCTAGAATGTGGCCGCTTGAACCGCTTCCCGGGCCACCCCGGGTCGTATGATGCAATCGTCCGGCCGCGCCGGGCACACCCAGACCAAGACAACGTCGCAACAACCCAGCGCCGCGCCGCCTGCACCTCTCGTACGCTTACATGGATCGACTGACCGGCATCGTCCGGGGCACAGCCGGCATCGCCGGGATCGTCGCCTACCAGGTCATTGCGCACTACGCAGTGGCCACGCCAGACGCGCATGGCGTTGGTCTGGCGATGGCGCTTGTGCCTGCGCTCGGGATCGTGCTGGGCGTGGCGGCACGGTCGGCACGGCGCGCATGGTTGCTGCCGCTGTGGGCGCTTGCCTGCATCGTGCTCTGGATGGCACGCCAACCGCTGGCCCGCCATTTCGAATGGGGCCTGTACCTCGAACATGTCAGCTTCAACCTGCTGATGGCCTACGTGTTCGGCCGCACGCTCGTCGCGGGGCGTGAGCCGCTATGCACGCACTTCGCTGCCTTGGTGCACGGCACCCTCACACCACGCATTGCGCGCTATTCGCGGCAGGTTACGGTGGCGTGGACGCTGTTCTTCGTGGCAACGGCGATGGCCTCCACGTTGCTGTTTGCCGCGGCATCGATCGTCACATGGTCGTCGTTTGCCAACTACCTGTCGCTGCCCCTGGTGGGCGCGATGTTCGTGGTGGAATACCTGTGCAGGTGCATCGCGCTGCGCGGGGAGCCCCGCTCCAGCCTGCTCGATGCCGTGCGCGCCTACCGGCAATCGAACGCAACTGCAAGCCGGGCCCGCTGACCCACCCGACGACGCCGTTCCGTACCTCTCATGCCGACTTACCCGCTGGTCTCCCAACCCTCGCTCGAACACACGCTCGCCTGGCGCGACGGTGCGCCGGTCACGGTGCGCGCCTTCCTTGCCGACGTGCTGGGCCTCGCCGCGATGCTTCCACCGGGCGGGCACGTCTTCAACGCGTGCGCTGATCGCTACCGCTTCGCGGTCGGCCTGTGTGCCGCGCTCGTCGCCGGCAAGGTCAGCCTGCTGCCGCCCATGCAGACGCCGCAGATGGTGCGCCAGCTCGCGGCGTTCGCGCCCGAGGTGTTTTGCCTGCACGACGCGCACGCCTGTCCGGTCGATCTGCCTGGCGTTCGCTACCCCGACGCCGTGCAGGCGCCCGCCGCCACTGACGTGCCACAGATCGATGCCTCCCGCACCATGGCCATCCTGTTCACCTCGGGATCGACCGGGACGCCCGTGCCGCATCGCAAGACGTGGGGCGCCCTCGTGCGGTGCATGCACTTGGCAGTGGCACGGCTTGGGCTGGATGACGGACGCGCGTACACGGTGGTCGGCACGGTGCCCGCACAGCACATGTACGGCTTCGAGGTCACCGTGCTGCTTGCACTGCAAGGCGGCCTGGCGTTCAGCAACCGGCAGCCGTTCTACCCGGCGGACATCCGCGATGCGCTTGCGGAAGTGCCGCAGCCGCGCGTGCTGGTGACGTCGCCGGTGCACCTGCGCGCGCTGCTGGCGTCGGATGCAGCGTTGCCGGACGCAGCGCTGGTCCTGTCGGCGACGGCGCCGCTGTCAGCAGGGCTTGCCCGTGAAGCCGAGGCGCGCCTGGCGGCACCGCTGATCGAAATCTACGGCAGTACTGAAACCGGCCAGATTGCGACGCGGCGCACCGCGCAGGAAACGGCTTGGCGCCTGTACCCGTCACTGCGGATGGAGGCGCGCGCCAGCGTGGACGATCCGGACGGCGAGGGCACAACCGTATGGGTATCCGGCGGACACGTCGAGACACCTGTACCGATGGGCGACGCCATCGAACTGCTGGACGACACGCAGTTCCTGTTGCATGGGCGCAAAGCCGATCTCGTCAACATCGCCGGCAAGCGTTGCTCGCTGGCCTATCTGAATCACCAGCTCAACGCGATTCCGGGCGTGGAGGACGGTGTGTTCTTCATGCCGGACGATGTGCCAGCGGCCTCGCGCGCCAACGGGGGCGCGCCCGTGACGCGACTCGTTGCCCTGGCGGTTGCGCCGGGCCTCCGCCCCGCAGACATCCTGCATGCCTTGCATGACCACATCGATGCCGCCTTCCTGCCGCGCCCGCTGCTGATGGTCGACGCGCTGCCGCGCGACGGCACCGGCAAGCTCGCGCGGGATGCGCTCGCGAGACTGGTTGCGCGGCACTGGCCACACCATCGCGACGCGTCCGCCATGCGTTTCAGCATTCCGCCTGACCATCCGGCCCTGCCGGGCCATTTCCCGGGGCACCCGATCGTGCCGGGTGTGGTGCTGCTCGATCATGCGCTGCAACGCATCGGCGCAGCGCTGGGACGCTCGTTCGATGCGTGCAAGATCAGCTCGGCCAAATTCCTCAGCCCCGCAGCGCCCGGTGACCAGCTTGACGTGGCATTCGACACGGCGGCCAGCGGCACCATCCGCTTCACGATCCGCATGGGCGACCGGGACGTGGCGAGCGGCGTGCTGTCGGCCAAGGACGAGGTCCGGGCATGAAGCGCACCGAATGGGCGGAGCGCCCCGAGCGCAGCAACGCGTTGCTCCTGCGCGTCATGACGTGGATCTCGCTGCGGCTTGGTCGACGGTTCGGGCGCATCGTGCTCAGGCTGATCGCCGTGTATTTCGTGCTGTTCTCTCCGGCGGCTTGCCGGGCCTCGCGCAACTACCTGCGCCGCGCGCTTGGGCGGCCCGTCGGCATGGGCGATGTCTTTCGGCACATGTTCACGTTTGCCACCACCATCCACGACCGGATCTACCTGATCAACGGACGCTTTGACCTGTTCGACATCGAGTTGCAGGGGCAGGCCCATGTGCATGATGTGCTCGCCCAGGGACGCGGAGCTTTCCTGCTGGGGGCGCACCTGGGCAGCTTCGAGGTCGTGCGTGCGCTTGGCCGGACGGTCCCGGACCTGCGTGTGGCCGTGGCGATGTACGAAGAGAACGCGCGCAATATCAATGCCGCCATCGCAGCCATCAACCCGGCCGCTGCCCCAGAGGTCATTTCGCTGGGGCGTGTCGATGCGATGCTTCACGTGCGCGAGGCGCTGGATGACAACCGCCTGGTCGGCATGCTGGCCGATCGCACACTGCTGCGGGAGGCGGCCGGCTCGACACGGTACATGGCGTTTTTCGGGACGCCCGCTGCGTTTCCGCTCGGGCCGCTGCACATGGCGGCCATCCTCAAGCGGCCAGTCCTGTTCATGACGGGCCTGCACCAGGGAGGCAACCGCTACGCCGTCCACTTCGACCTGTTGGCCGATTTCACCCACCTCAGGCGCGAGCAGCGCGCCGAAGCCGTGCAGGCTGCACTGTCGCGCTACGTGGAACGCGTCGAGCACTACTGCCGCGCGGCGCCGTACAACTGGTTCAATTACTTCGATTTCTGGCACGATGCCGGCGCTGTCCCGCCGCGCCAGCATGCGCCGACTGACCCGCGCGAGACCCTGACACCATGATCGCCATGCGCCCATTCCTCCGCATCTGCCTAGCTTTGCTGGCCGCAAGTCTGCTGGCAGGAACCGCCGATGCCCACGGCAGCAACGGCGGATGGACGCTCGACCGCCTGATGTCGACCCTTGCGCGCAACAAATCGGGCCGCGCCACCTTTACGGAAACCAAATACCTCTCGATTGCCGAGCAGCCAGTCGAATCCTCCGGGGAGCTGGTGTTCATCGCCCCGGATCATCTGGAGAAACGCACGCTGCGCCCCAAGCCCGAGCACATGATCATCGACGGCGACAAACTCACCGTCGAGCGCAACCAGCGCAAGTTCACGATGCCGCTCACGCAATACCCCGAACTCGGCGCGTTCATCGAGAGCATCCGCGCCACGCTGGCAGGCAACCGCTTTGCGCTCGAAGCGGTCTACACGGTCGCTATCGCAGGCCATGGCGATGATTGGACGCTGACGCTCACACCGATCGACGCGCGCATGCGCAAGGTCGTCAGCACCGTCACGCTGGATGGCACCGGTGACATGCTGCGCACCGTCACGATCCGCCAGGCCGACGGCGACCATTCGCTGATGCGGCTGCAGCGCGTTTCCGCCAACTAGGTCCCACATGGACAGAACACCTGCCTTGCGTCAGCCTGCAGTGCTGGCATGGCTGCTCGGTCTGCTGCTGTGCGCGGTGGTGATCGGCCGCACGCGCTTCACGGCGGACCTTTCCGCCTTCCTGCCGCGCTCGCCGAGCGCAGAGCAGCGCGTGCTGGTCGACCAACTGCGCGAGGGGCTGGTGTCGCGGATGATCCTCGTCGGCATTGAAGGCGGCGATGCCGCCACGCGGGCGGCGCTCTCACGCCAACTTGCGGCCACGCTGCGTGCCGATGCGCAGTTCAGCGCCGTCAACAATGGCGAGCCGGTGAGCGAAGCGCGCGATCAGCAGTTCATCTTTGAACACCGTTATGTGCTGAGCCCCGGCGTCACGCCGCAGCGCTTTTCCGCCGAGGGGCTGCACGCCGCGCTCGGCGAGAGCCTGGACTTACTGAGTTCTTCCGCCGGCATGGTCGCCAAGAATCTGCTACCGCGCGACCCGACCGGCGAAGTGGCGACGCTGCTCGGCCAGCTCGACAGCACCGCGCTCCCCGCATCGATGCATGGTGTGTGGGCGTCACGCGATGGCCAGCGCGCCGTACTGGTGGCGCAAACCGCGGCGGCGGGCTCCGATGCCGATGCGCAGGCGCGCGCCATCGACACCGTGCGGCGCGCGTTCCAAGCGGCAGCGCACGAGGTACCCAACGCTGCCCCGACGCGGCTGTTGCTGACGGGGCCCGGGGTGTTCTCCGTCGACGCGCGCGACACCATCAAGCATGACGTCGAGCGGCTTTCGACCCTGAGCCTTGCGCTGGTGGTCGCGCTGCTGCTGACGGTGTACCGCTCGCCGCGCACGCTGGCGCTCGGGCTGCTGCCCGTGCTGTCGGGCGTGGCGGCTGGCCTCGCAGCGGTCAGCTTGTCGTTCGGCACGGTGCACGGGCTCACGCTCGGGTTCGGCACCACGCTCATCGGCGAGGCGGTGGACTATTCGATCTACCTGTTCGTGCAATCCGCTCGCTCGCGCGATGCCCGTCCGGCCGAGGCCGTCCGCGCCTGGATCACCGAGGTCTGGCCCACCGTCCGCCTGGGCGTGCTCACCTCGGTATGCGGTTTCGCGTCGATGCTGTTCTCGGGCTTTCCCGGTCTCGTCCAACTCGGGCTGTACTCGATCGTCGGGCTGTGCACGGCCGCTGCGGTGACACGCTACGTGCTGCCGCACCTGCAGGGAACGCGGGTGGCCGTGCGCGATGTCTCATGGCTCGGCGCGTGGCTGGCGCGGGCAACACAGGCGGCGCCTCGCCTGCGCGGGCTGGTGTTGCTCGTCCTGATAGGCGCATGCGCCGTGCTCGCCGTGCATCGCCATGCGCTGTGGAGCCGCGAACTCGCTGCGCTCAGTCCGGTGCCTGCGAAAAGCCAGGCGCTCGACGCCAGCCTGCGCGCCGATATCGGCGCGCCGGACGTGCGCTATCTGGTGGTCATCCCGGGCGCCACGGCGCAGGCCGCGCTGGAAGGCGCCGAAAAGGTCGCGGCACGGTTGCAGCCGCTGGTGGATGACGGCACGCTCGCCGGGTTCGAGAGCCCCGCCCGCTACCTGCCGAGCGATGCCACCCAACGCGCGCGCCTCGCCAGCCTGCCGCCTGCCGATGTGCTTGCCCAGCGCATGCGCAGCGCCGTCCAGGATCAGCCCATCCGTGTCAGGCCGGAGCGCTTCGCCCCCTTCCTCTCGGATGTGAATGCCGCCCGGACGCAACCGCTGCTGCGACGGGCCGATCTGCAGGGCACGTCGATGGCGCTGGCCGTGGATGCCTTGCTGACCGAACGCGCCGGCCAATGGAGCGCCATGCTCCCACTGCGCGCTCCCGCAGCGGCCCCGAGCGCGGCAAACCAGCCCAGCCTGGATGCCGGCCCGATCCGTGCCGCCGTGGGACGTGCCAGCGTGCCCGGCGCACTCTTCGTCGACATGAAGGCCGAAGCCGACCGCCTGTATATCAACTATGTGCAGGAAGACATTCGACTGTCGCTTGCCGGCCTTGCCGCCATCGCGTTGCTACTGCTCGTGGCGTTGCGCTCGCCGCGGCGGATGCTGCTCGCGCTTGCCCCGCTGGTGGCGGCGGTGCTGATGGTGACGGCCGGCTTTGCCCTGGCTGGCGTGCAGCTCACCATCCTGCATCTGGTGGGGATGCTGCTCATTGTCGCAGTCGGCTCGAACTATGCGCTGTTCTTCAACCGGCGCGATGCGCACGAGCCGCGTCTCGCTCCGCAGACGCTGGTGTCGCTGCTGGTGGCAAACCTTGCGACAGTGGCCGGCTTCGGTCTGCTGGCGTTTTCGCACGTCCCCATGCTGGAAACCTTCGGCATGACGGTCGGCCCAGGTGCCATGCTGGCTCTGGTGCTGGCTGCCATCCTGGCTCCCGCAGCCCGTTTCGATCGTCTCCCAACCGCATGAACACTCCGCTTTCGCAGACGCCTGGCTCCGCGCGCAGGTGGCAGCCGACCCCGCTGATCAGCGGCACGCTCGCGCTGCACGCCGGCGCGGCTGCGGCGCTGCTTGCACAACCCTCGACATGGCCATGGGCCGGCGGCGCCGTGGTCGCATCGCATCTGGCGGTGGTGGCCGCCGGGCTGTGGCCGCGCAGCACCCTGCTCGGGCCCAACTGGACGCGCCTGCCTGCCATGGCTGGCCGGCAGATCGCGCTGACCATCGACGATGGCCCCGACCCTGATGTCACGCCGCGGGTGCTTGATGTGCTGGACCACTACGGGACCAAGGCCACGTTCTTCTGCATCGGCGAACAGGCGCGCCGGCACCCGCGCTGCGTGGAAGCCATCGTTGCGCGCGGACATGCCGTGGAAAACCATAGCCAGCGCCATCACCACACGTTTTCGCTACACGGGCCGTGGGCACTGCGGCGCGAGATCGAAGCCGCTCAGGACACGCTCGCCGGAATCACCGGCACGCGTCCGCTCTTCTTCCGCGCGCCGGCGGGGCTGCGCAACCCGTTCCTTGAACCGGTGTTGTGCCAGCTCGGACTGCAACTGGCGAGCTGGACCCGCAGGGCGTTCGACACGCGCACAAGCAGCGCCGAAACCGTCGCGCGGCGACTGCTCCACAACCTGGCGCCGCAAGACAT
Organism: Burkholderiaceae bacterium; assembly: GCA_028871175.1. Taxonomy (GTDB): domain Bacteria; phylum Pseudomonadota; class Gammaproteobacteria; order Burkholderiales; family Burkholderiaceae; genus Ralstonia; species Ralstonia condita. The sequence goes on from JAGWNU010000061.1 coordinate 12,078, forward strand.
CCTTCTGCTGCACGACGGCCACGCGGCCCGCGACGAGCGTGGCGAACCCGTTCTCCTGACCGCCCTGCCGCGCGTGCTGCAGGCAGCCGCGCAGGCACAGCTGCGCTGCACGACGCTGCGGGCGGCACTTGCGCAGGAGTCTGGCCAGGTGGACGAGCGGCAAGCTGCCATTTGATAACATTTGCCCACTATCGGCGTCCAAGCTGCCAAGCTCCGCTCCCGCCTGAACCCCTCCGACCCCGCCCCCGTGAAGTCCCTATTGGTTTCGCATTTCACCGCCACAAGCTGCCTCGGACGTGGCCTTGACGCCACGCTGGAAGCACTGCGCGCGGCGCGCGGCGGCCTCGTGCCGTGCAACTTCCCGCGAGCGGATCTCGACACCTGGATTGGTGCCGTCGCGGGTGTGGACACTGAGGCCCTGCGCGCCGATCTGGCGGACTTTGACTGCCGCAACAACCGACTGGCGCAAATCGGTCTCGTGCAGGACGGCTTCGCCGAGCAGGTCGAGGCCGCCAAGGCGCGCTACGGCGCCGGGCGCATCGGCGTCTTCATCGGCACCAGCACGTCGGGCATCCTGGAGACCGAGCACGCCTACCAGCACCGCGACGCGCTGACGGGCGCCCTGCCTGCCGGGTTTCATTACACGCAGACGCACAACATCTACTCGCCCGCCGCATTCGTGCGCGCGTACTTTGGACTGGGCGGCCCTGCCATGGCGATCTCGTCTGCCTGTTCGTCCGGCGCCAAGGTCTTTGCCAGCGCCAGGCGCATGCTGGAGGCAGGCTTGATCGACGCGGCGGTGGTGGGAGGTGTGGATTCGCTATGCCTGACCGCGCTGTACGGGTTCAATTCGCTCGAATTGCTCTCGCCGCAGCCCTGCCGGCCCTGCGATGTTGCCCGGGACGGCATCTCGATCGGCGAGGCTGCCGCGTTCGCGCTGCTTGAGCGCATGCCCGATCAGACCGTCCGGGAGGATGCCATCCTGCTGCTCGGCATTGGCGAATCGAGCGATGCGCACCACATGTCATCACCGCATCCGGAAGGCCTGGGCGCGCGCACGGCGATGGCCCAGGCGTTGGCCACCAGCGGCCTGTCCGCATCAGACATCGACTACGTCAATCTGCATGGCACCGGCACGCCCAGCAACGACGCGGCGGAGGGTCGCGCCATGGCCCCCCTGTTCGAGGGCACGCCGTGCAGCTCCACCAAGGGCGCAACGGGTCACACACTGGGCGCGGCCGGCGCGCTGGAAGCCGTCATCACCGCACTGGCGCTGCGCCACCAGTTCGTGCCCGCGGGCATCAACACCACGCAGCCCGACCCGGCACTTCCACTCAACTATGTAACGACCAGCCAGGATGCCCGCATCCACGCTGCGCTCAGCAATGCCTTCGGCTTTGGCGGCACGAATTGCAGTCTGGTCTTCGGCCGCGCAGCTCACGTCCGGAACTGACACCGCGCCATGACCCGACTCAGCGCATTCATCGAAAGCATTGGCCTGCTGGGCCCCGGCCTGGCGGATTGGCCGCGCGCCGCGGACGTATTGGCCGGACGCGCGCCTTACCTGCACGAGCCGACCACCTTGCCGCCGCCGGCCGGCTTACCGCCGGTCGAACGTCGCCGCACCGGGCCCGTCGTCAAGCTTGCCATGGCGGTCGGCCATGAAGCCGTCGCCAGCAGCGGGTTCGACGCCGCCACACTCGCCACCGTATTCACCTCATCCGGCGGGGATGGGCAGAACTGCCACGTGATCTGCGAAACGCTGGCAAGCGACGACCGCAAGCTCTCCCCCACCCGCTTCCACAACTCCGTGCACAACGCGCCGGCGGGCTACTGGAGCATTGCCACGCACGCCACGGCGCCGTCCAACGTGCTTTGCGCACACGACGGCAGCTTTGCAGCCGGGCTGCTCGACAGCCTGTGCCAGGTCACGGTCGATGCCACCCCGACCCTGCTGATCGCATATGACAGCGAATACCCCGAGCCGCTGCATGCCACCCGCCCAATGCTCGGCGCATTCGCCGTGGCCCTCGTGCTGGCTCCGCAGGCAAGCGCGCGCACCCTGGCGCGCATCGATGTCGAGCTCACCACCGCGCCACCGACGGCCTTGGCATGCAGCGCGCTGGAACCACTGCGGCTCGGCAATCCAGCCGCCCGCGTGCTTCCGCTGCTCGAAGCGCTGGCGACACGCGGCGCATCGAGCGTGGTGCTCGATTACCTGCCCGATACCGCCCTACGGATCGACATCCGCCTGCCCGACGGTTCAGGCACCTTCGGTTGAGCGCGCCATGACCCTGAGCGCCACCCCGCCACTCGACCGAAGCTGGATCGCCGAGCGCATTCCGCACAGCGGGGCGATGTGTCTGCTCGACACCGTGCTGGGCTGGGACGCGTCGCGCATCCACTGCACCGCCACCAGCCATCGGGATCCGACCAACCCGCTGCGGTCGAACGGGCAACTCGCAGCAGTGTGCGGCATCGAGTACGCCGCTCAGGCGATGGCAGTGCATGGCGCGCTGTGCGATGCGGCGCAGGCGCGGCCGCGCGCGGGGTTTCTCGCCAGCGTGCGGAATGTCGAGGCGTTTGTCAGCCGGCTCGATACGGTGGAGGGGGCGCTCGACATTGAAGCCGAGCGCATCGGCGGTGACGGTAACAACGTGTTGTATCGCTTTACCGTGCGCAACGGCGCAGGCATGCTGTTGACCGGCCGAGCCACTGTCGTGCTCGATGCCGCTGCCGTATGAACCCGCCAGAAAGGATTGCCGACGTGAAGAGCCGCCTGTTCCTGCCTGCCGCGCTAGTGATCGCGCTTCTCAGTCCTGCCGCCCACGCTGACCTGTCCGAGATGAAGCAGGATATCAAGCAGGGTACGAAAGACGCCGCCAGGAAAACCGGGCACGCCGCGCGAGACGCTGGCCACGCCACGGCAAACGGCGCACGGGCGGTCGGCCATGCCACCGCCAACGGTGCCCGCGCGATCGGCCACGGTTTCCGTGACGCGGCCCACGCGACCAAGTGCGGCGTGAAGCACGTATTCAACAAACCCTGCGATAACGACTGATCCGCCCAGCTCGGCGCCAGATCAAGGGCGGGCTGTATCCACCCACGGGTGCCCACGAACGGGCACGCCGACACGCGGCATATGAAAAAGGCCCGGTTCCTGTCGGAACACGGGCCTCAATCAGCAAAAAAAATACGCCGGGCAGGTTTCAGAACGGAATATCGTCGTCCATGTCCTCAAAGCCGTTCGACGGTGCCGGCTGACGGCGTGCACCGCCGCCCTGGCCGCCACCGCTTTCGCCGCGGCTCATGCCACCGCCACCGGCCTGGCTGCGGCCACCGCCGTAGCCTCCACCGCCTTCGCCGCCGCGCGAGTAGCCGCCGCCACCACCGCCACCTTCACCGCCCATACCCTGGCGGCCGCCAAGCATCTGCATTTGTTCTGCGACGATCTCGGTGCTGTATTGCTTCTGGCCGTCCTTCTCCCATTGGCGGGTCTTGAGGCGGCCTTCGACGTAGACCTGCGAACCCTTCTTCAGGTATTCGCCGGCAATTTCAGCCAGCCGGCCGAAGAAGGCAATGCGGTGCCATTCGGTGGCTTCCTTCATTTCGCCGCTGGCCTTGTCCTTGTAGCGGTCGGTGGTCGCCACGCGGATGTTGGTGACGGCGTCGCCGCTGGGCATGTAGCGCGTTTCAGGATCGGCGCCGAGATTGCCGACGATGATGACTTTGTTGACGGACGCCATGATGAGTTTCCGAAGAGTAATTGAGTGATGCCGCCGTTGGCCCGGGCCAGAGCCGGTTCACGATCCGTCGCAGTCGGTCCGAGATGGGCTCGGGGAGCGCAGCCGCACCGCAGCACGACGCGCATCACAGAGCCAAGGTCGGGCTGCGCAGTTGGATCGTGAAGGGGTTCTCAGTGACGGCGCAGCGCCGGCATTTGCATGGGGCTCGCAATTATAAGCCACGCGAGGGCCAGCGCCGCACAGGTCAGGAACACCGCGTGCTGGCCGGCATGGAGCAAGATCCAGCCGCCCCCCGCCCCTCCCGAGAACAGGCCCAACGCCTGCGTCGTGTTATACACGCCCACGGCCGCGCCCTTGCGCACACCCGGCGCGTACTTCGATACGAGGGAAGGCTGCGACGCCTCCAGCACGTTGAAGCCGAGAAAGTACACGAGCAGCGCGATGGCCAATGCGGCAAGCGTGGGGTGCACCTCACTGAGCGCCAGTTGCGCCACCATCACCAACGCCACGGCGGACAGCAGCACCAGCTTCATCTTGCCGCGCTTTTCGGCAGCGATGATGGCCGGCACCATCAGCACGAACGACACGCCCATCACCGGCAGGTAGATCTTCCAGTGCGAATCGACGGGCAGCCCGGCGGTCTCCAGCATGTGCGGAAGCACGACGAACAGGGCCGTCTGCGTGGCGTGCAGGGCGAATACGCCGAAGTTCAGGCGCAGCAGTTCAGGGTTGCGCAGCACCTCCCGGAAGGGTGCCTTCACGTGCTCGGGCGGGCGCGGCGGATTCGGCACCACCCAGATCACCACGCCGATGGCGACCAGGGCCAGCACGCCGATCGCCAGGAACATGCCCGGCATGCCCACCCAGCGGAAGATGATGGGCGCACTCACGATGGCTACGGCAAACGACACGCCGATGCTGCCGCCGATCATCGCCATGGCCTTGGTACGGTGCTCCTCTCGCGTGAGGTCGGCCACGAAAGCGATCACGGCGGATGAAATCGCGCCCGCTCCCTGGATGGCCCGTCCTACCGCGATGCCCGCGACGCTGTGTGAGAAGGCCGCCACCAGGCTGCCGACCGCAAAGATCAATAGCCCCGTCACGATGACCGGCTTGCGCCCGAAGCGGTCCGATAGCCAGCCGTAGGGGATATAGAGCATTGCCTGCGTCAGGCCGTACACGCCGATCGCGAACGCAACGAGCTGGGTGTTATTGCCGTCGGGCAGCGTTTTTGCGAACACCGCAAAGACCGGCATGATCATGAACAAACCCAACATGCGCAACGCAAAGATGCCGGCCAACGATGCAGCTGCGCGCAGCTCAAGGCCGGTCATGCGGCCGGAAGTGGAAGTCATGGATGGGGAGGCGGAAGACATGGTGCGAAAACCGCCGCAAAAAGCGACGGAAAGAA
>JAGWNU010000062.1 GCA_028871175.1 Burkholderiaceae bacterium
CTAGCCATTGGGAGACACTATACACCCGTTCGCATCCGAACCCAAGCCCGGATGCGATCCGGTTACAAAGACGTGATGTCGGGTCAATCGCCCGGTCAGATGGCCTCGCCATACTGACGCAGCGCCTCATCGGCGCGGGCATTCAGGTCGGCCAATTTGGCACGCATGGTGTCGATCGGCAGTGCGGCATCGGCGGCAGCCTGGCGCTGCATCGAAAGCAGATCCGACGCGATGCTGATGGCCGCCATGACGGCAATGCGCTCGATGCCCTTGGTGCTCGAGCCGTTTTTGATGCGCGTCATCTGGGTGTCGACCATCGCGGCAGCTTCACGCAGCGCGGCTTCGTTATCGGCCGAGACGGCAAACTTGTAGGCCTGCCCGGCGATGTTCACTTCAATCTGCTTACTGCTCATGCGGGGTCTCCGAGTGCGGGGCGGGAGCCGTCGTGTTGTCTGCGCCGGCACCCTGGCCGAGGAGGTCGAGCTGACGGGCGTCGGTGGCCGTGGGCAGCTTGTCGAGGATCGATTGGATGCGCAGTTGCGCTTCTTCGATCTTGGCGTTGAGCACGCTGCGATCGGCGACCATGGCATCGCGCTCGGTCCTGGAGGTCTCGGCTTCTGCGGTCAGCCGCTCGACTTCTGCGCGCAGGCGCTGGTTCTCGGCGGCAAGCGCATCAGCGTGACGCAGCACGCGCGCGAACTTGTCGGCAAGTTGTTCGAGTTCGTTCAGCATGGGGTGTCAATCAGGATCGAGTGGGGGGATTTTAGCCGATCGTTGCGGCTGCGCCTGTCCTCCATATGGATGCGCCGTGCAAGGCGGCGGCCAGGACACAGCGATCCGCCGTGAAGTTCTGGCGTGAACAGGGCAGGTTTGGCGTTAAACTTCGCGGCGTCCTGGTGCCCGCAGCACCATCTGCAGTTAAACGGGAAGCAGGGAGCGCCCGCCCCAAGCGATGCGCCAACCTGCGCTGCCCCCGCAACGGTAAGCGAACGTCGCGTGTGTCTGCCATCTCTCGCAAGAAGAGGCGAACGCCGCGCGGTTTGTCCACACAGCCACTGTTCCTCCGGGAATGGGAAGGCGGACAGGCCGCTTCGCCAGCCCGGATACCGGCCAGGACGGTGGATCTCAGAGCCGATGTGCAACCCTGGAGGGAACCGCATCGAGATCCTGCTGCCAGCGACTCGCGGGGGAACGGGTCCGGCTGACGCTTCTTGTCTTATCAATATGAGCATGACTACAAAGCGGCCGCTCCGGATGCCCCGGACGGCCACGCGCGCGCTTGCGGGCACGCGATTGGGGGTGGTTGCAGCAGGTGTGGCAACTGCGATGGCGGGTGCGGCTGCGCCAGTCTGGGCACAAAGCGATGCGCAAGCGCCGGGTGCTTCGTTGGGTGAACTGAACCCGACGGTGGTGACCGCCTCGCGCGGCGAGCAGCCGCTGTCGGATGCGTTGCCCCATACCACGGTGATCTCGCGCGCCGACATCGAGCGCTCGCAGGCGCCGGATGCCGTGACGCTGCTGCGCCGCGAAGCCGGCATCGAGATCGCGCAGAGCGGTGGCCCCGGCTCCACCGCCAGCATCTTCATGCGTGGCGCCAGTTCCAACCAGACGCTGATTCTGATTGACGGTGTGCGCGTGAGTTCCGGAACCACGGGCAGCGCCCAGATCGACCAGTTGATGGCCGATCAGATCGATCACATCGAGATCGTGCGCGGAAACGTCTCCGCGCTGTACGGCTCGGACGCGATTGGCGGCGTGGTGCAGATCTTTACGCGCAGCGGCAAGGGACATCCGCCGCTGGCCAATGCGGAAATCGAGTACGGCGCGCGCAATACCAGGCGGGCGCAGGCGGGCATCGGCGGCTCGCTGGGCGAGCGGGGCGATACGTCGTTCGCGCTGTCGGTGTCGGAGTTCAAGACGAATGGCTTCTCCTCCATCAACCCGTTGCAGGCGCCGAACGCCAACCCGAATGACAACTACTACACGAACAAGAGCGTGTCGGCACAGTTGTCGCATCGGTTCTCGGCAGACTGGCAGGCCGGGCTGACCTACCTCCAGACCTGGGGCGATGTCAGCTACGACAGCGCCTTCGGCCAGCCTACCGACATCAACGTCGCGCACAACGTGGTGCGCTCGATGTCGGCCTATGTGGACGGCAAGGTCACTCAGGACTGGAAGACGCGCGTGACGCTGTCCCAGGGCGACGATCGAAGCCTGAACTTCACCAATGGCGCGCTGCAGGCCCCGGCCCGCTTCAACACGCGCAATCAGCAGGCAAGCTGGCAGAACGATTGGGCCTTCATGCCAGACCAGTTGCTCAAGGTAGGCCTCGAGCACCTGCAGACCAGCATCGACAGCGATGCCTACGACGTGCCGACGCGCTATGTCGACTCGGGCTACATCGGCTACGAGGGCAAGTTCGGCCCCCACCAGCTGCAGTTGAACGTGCGGCGCGACCGCTACTCGGATTTTGGCGGCGCCAACAGCTACTATGCCGGCTACGGTTTTGCCTTCAACCCGCAGTGGAAGGCCGTGGCGAGCGTGAGCAACGCGTTCCGTGCGCCGAGCTTCAATGAGTTGTACTACCCGTTCTTTGGCACCCCCAACCTGCAGCCGGAAAAGGCGCGCTCGGTGGAGGGCGGCGTGGAGTACACCAGCGCGATCGGCCTCGTGCGCATGACGGTGTTCGAGACCGATTACAGCAACCTCATCACGGCAGTCTGCGACGCCAATTTCAATTGCTCCGCAGCCAACGTGAACCGCGCGCGCGTGAACGGACTCGAGACGTCGTATCGGGGTTCGATCTATGGCGTTGACCTGCGTGCCAGCTTTACCATGCAGAACCCGCAGGATCTGTCGGCCAACCAGTTGCTGTCCCGCCGTGCGCGGCACTTCGGCAGCGTGTCGGCCTACAAGACCTTCGGGCCCTTCTCGGCTGGCGTGGAGTGGAACGCAGCGGGTGACCGGCAGGATTCGACCAGGTCGCTCGCCGGCTATGGGCTGCTGAACCTGGTCGGGCGCTACCAGATCACGCGTGACTGGGCGTTGTCGGCCCGCGTCGAGAACGTGACGAACAAGAACTACCAGTTGATCTATCCGTACAACACGGCATCGCGCGGGGTGTTCTTCACGCTGTCGTGGCAACAGCACGAGCCGAAACGATGATCCCTGCACTGCCCGCACGCGGATACGCCTGGCGACTCTGGTCGCTGTTGGCATTCGCGTGCGTGGCGGTGCTGGTGGCTTCGTTGATGCTGGGCAGTGTCAGGCTGTCGCCCGCCGAAGTCTGGCGGGCCTTGATGGGCGGTGGCGACGGCCTGGCGGCCGGCATCGTCACCGAGCTGCGTCTGCCTCGTGCGGGCGCGGCGTTTGCTGCCGGCGGCCTGCTTGCCTTTGCCGGCGCATTGATGCAGATGCTGCTGCGCAATCCACTGGCCGATCCGTATGTGTTGGGTGTTTCAGGCGGCGGTGCGGTGGCGGCGCTCACGGCGATGCTGCTGTCGCTGCCGTGGTGGGCGGTACAGACGAGCGCCGGCGCTGGCGCGCTTCTGTCGATGACGCTGGTGGCCGCGCTGGCGCGACAGCATCTGTGGCGGGGTGAACCCGGCGAAGCCAACGCCCGTCTGCTGCTTGGCGGTGTGGTCATGGCCTCCGGCTGGGGAGGACTGATTACGCTGATTCTCACGGTTGCGCCCGAGGGCCAGCTGCGCGGCATGATCTTCTGGATGGTGGGCGACCTCGGAGGAGCCGACCGCTACATTGGAGCGCTCATCGCGCTTGTGGTGGCGGTGGCGGTGGTCCTGCCGTATGCACGCGATCTGAACGTGCTGCTGGCAGGAGAGACCCGTGCCCGTGCGCTGGGCGTGCCCGTGGCGCGTGTGCGCGCGCTCATCTACGTGGTGGCTTCGCTGTGCACGGCGGTGGCGGTCACGATTGCCGGCTCCGTTGCGTTCGTCGGCTTGCTGGTGCCGCATATGGTGCGTCTGGCGTGGACACGCGACGTGCGCATCCACCTGCCCGCCACGGCGATGGCAGGTGGCGGCCTGCTGATGCTGGCTGATCTCATCGCCCGCACGGTGATCGCCCCGATGCAGCTGCCCGTGGGCGTGATCACCACCCTGCTCGGCGTGCCGACGTTTCTTTACCTGCTGATGCGGAGCCCGCGATGAGCTGGTTGCGACGCAGTTCCGCATCGGCTGCATTCGCTCGCATCGATGCCGCGCCCGAACTCGTGCTGCGCGATCTGCGCGTGACCGTTGGCGGACGCGTGCTGGTGGAGCGGCTCTCGATGACGGCCACGGCGGGACAGCTCTGGTGCGTGGTTGGTCCGAACGGCGCCGGCAAGTCGACGTGGCTTTCCGTGTTGGCGGGGTTGCGTGCGGCCGACGGCGGCAGCATCACGCTCGACGGTTTGCCGCTCGCCGCATGGCCGGCCGCAGCCATGGCGCGGCGCCGTGCGTTTCTGCCGCAGACGTTGCACGACACCTTCCCGATGTCCGTGTACGACGCGGTGATGACGGGCCGCCACCCGCACCTCGCGCGCTGGGAGTGGGAGGGCGATGCCGACGCGCGGGCCGTCGATGCCGCCATGGCATCGCTTGCGCTGCAGCCGCTTGCGCAGCGCGACGTGCGTACGCTCTCCGGCGGGGAGCGCCAGCGCGTCGCGATGGCTGCGGTGCTGGCGCAAGAGGCGCACGTGCTGATGCTCGACGAACCTGTCGCCCACCTCGACCTGCATCAGCAGATTGCCGTGCTGCGCCTGCTGCGCGCAGGCTGCCGCCAGCAGGGCTGGCTGGTCGTGCTGACCGTGCACGACCTGAACCTGGCGCGCCGGTTTGCCACGCACGCGCTGCTGATGGATGGCGAGGGTCACACCCGTGCAGGCGCAGCCGCAGAGGTCCTAACGCCCGAACACTGCGCCCGCGCGCTGCGCACGCCCATTGCCGAGGTGGTCGATGGCCGCCGCACGGCCCTGATTCCGGATGACCCGAATGACGATGTCTGAAGACCATGGCGTCGATGCCGGCCTCGACGCGCGCCACCGCGCCCGCATGCAGCGCAAGAAGGCCATGGTGGACGCCAAGATCGCGGCTGCCACCGATGTACGGGGGGTGTTGCTTGTCAACACCGGCAACGGCAAGGGCAAATCCAGTTCCGGCTTTGGCATGGTGATCCGCGCGATGGGCCACGACATGCAGGTCGGTGTGGTGCAGTTCATCAAGGGCGCGATCCCGACCGGCGAAGAGCGCTTCCTGCGCCGTTTTCCCGGGCAATGCCGCTTCCACGTGATGGGCGAGGGCTACACCTGGGAGACGCAAGACCGCACGCGCGACATCGAAAAGGCTCAAGCCGCGTGGGCGTGCGCACAAGCGCTGTTGCGCGATCCGTCCATCGGGCTCGTGCTGCTCGATGAACTGAACATCGCGCTCAAATACCATTACCTGGATGTGCACACAGTGCTGGCCGACCTGCGAGCGCGGCCGGCTGCGCAGCACGTCGTCATCACTGGCCGTGGCGCGCCACCCGAATTGATCGAAGCAGCCGATACCGTGACCGACATGACACTCGTCAAGCACGCGTTTTCCCAGGGCATCCAGGCGCAGCCGGGTGTCGAACTCTGATGAACAGATCGACGATGCAGATTCCTCCTTTTGATGATGCGCTGCGCGCGCGCCTGCAGGCTGCCGTGGACAGCAAGACCAAGCCGCTGGGTGCGCTGGGCCGGCTTGAATCGCTCGCGGTACAGATCAGCCTGATCCAGGACACGGAGATACCCGTGCTGGGGCGTCCCGCCATGCTGGTGTTCGCCGCGGACCACGGAATCGCGCACGCGGGGGTGAGCGCCTATCCGCAGGCGGTGACGGCGCAGATGGTGCTGAACTTCATTGCTGGCGGGGCCGCTATCAATGTGTTCTGCCGCCAGCACGGTTTTGCGTTGGAGGTGGTGAACGCGGGGGTGGCCAATCCGCTGTGGGCCGCAGCCACACCCGGCTTGGTGGATTCACCAGTCGGCCCCGGCACGCACAATTTTGCAGAGCAGCCCGCCATGTCCGCCGGCGAGCGGGACCGCGCCATGGCGCTCGGCGCACAACGCGTGGCGCACCATGCGGCGCTGGGTACGAATGTGATCGCGCTCGGCGAAATGGGCATCGCCAACACGGCTTCTGCGGCGTGCCTGATGGCGCGGCTGTGCGATCTGCCGGTGGCGCAGTGCGTCGGTCGTGGCACGGGGCTGGACGATGAAGGCGTGGCGCACAAGCGCGCGGTGCTGGAAGCCGCGCTCGCCAAGCATGCCGATGTGCGTGAGCCGCTGAATGTGCTCGCATGCTTTGGCGGTTTCGAAGTCGCGGCAATGGTCGGCGCGGTGATCGAAGCGGCGCAGCGGCGCATGGTCGTCCTCGTCGACGGCTTTATCGCCACGGCCGCCGTGCTGGTGGCCGTGCGCCTGGTGCCCGATGTGCTGCGCTATTGCGTGTTCGGGCATGTGTCGGACGAGCGAGGCCATCGCGCGCTGCTGGAGGTGCTCGACGCCCGCCCGCTGCTGTCGCTGTCGCTGCGCCTGGGCGAGGGCAGCGGTGCGGTGCTGGCGTATCCGCTCGTTGTGTCCGCCGTGGCCTTCCTGCGCGAGATGGCGACCTTCGCCAGCGCCGGCGTGAGCGAGCGCTCGGACGCATGAACGTGCTGCGCGACCACTGGCAGGCGCTGTGGACGGCGGTGGGGTATTTCACCCGCATTCCCGTGCCGGCGTCCGTCGGGTTCTCGCAAGCCGGCCTGAATCGTGCGGCGCGCTACTTTCCGCTGGTCGGCTGGCTGGTGGGGGCCGTGGCGGCTGCGGTGTACTGGCTGGTGTCGCGCACCGTGCCGGTGCCGGGGGTTGCGGTGGCCGCATCGATGGTCGCGACCCTGCTGCTCACGGGCGCCTTCCACGAAGATGGCCTGGCCGACTGTGCCGATGGGTTTGGCGGCGGCTACACGCCGGAAGATCGGCTGCGTATCATGCACGACTCCCGTATCGGCGCCTTCGGTGCGATTGCCGTGTGCATGGCGCTGCTGTTGAAGTGGCAGTTGCTGACGGCGTTGGCATCACACCCCGGCGTTGTGATGGCGTCCATGGTGGCAGCACATGCAGCGAGCCGCGCGGCTGCGGTCAGCTACCTGCTCACGCACGACTATGTACGGGCTGAGGGCAAGGCAAAGCCCGTGGCGCAGCGCATGCGCTGGGGCGACGCCGCGTGGACGGTGGTGTTCGGCGTCGCACCGCTGCTGTGGTTGGGGCCGGCGTGTGCGGTGCTGGTTATGATCGGACTGATAACGGCACGCTGGATTCTGGGCGGTTACTTTCTCAGGCGCATCGGCGGCATCACGGGCGACTGTCTGGGGATGGCACAGCAGCTCTTTGAATTGCTGACCTTGTGGGGGGTGCTGGCATGGATTTCATCCTGATTCGCCACGCGCGGCCGGCCATGACGGCAGGCCTTTGTTACGGCCGCACAGACCTTGCGCTGGAAGACCCGATCGATCCGCATCCTTCGACGATCGTCGACAAGCTCTCAGCCCACATGCCGCAGCGCTTCCTGGCGAGCCCCTTGCAGCGCAGCCGCCAGACGGCCGAGGCGATCACCCGGGTCGCTGACGTGCCTTCCATTGAAATCGACGCGCAGTTGATGGAGCTCGATTTCGGCGCATGGGAAGGCTGCCGGTGGGACGCCCTGCCACGCCATCAGGTTGACCGCTGGGCGCGCGACCTCGTGCACGGCAATCCGCACGGCGGCGAGTCTGCAGCCGATCTGCTGGCAAGGGTGACGACGTGGGCCGACGCCATGTCGGCGACGCCCGCGTCGTGTGTCTGGGCTGTCACCCATGCGGGCTGCATGCGCGCTTTGGCCGCGCACTGGTTGCAGCGCCCGCTTGCCGAGACACTGCAGTGGCCGCTCCAATGGGGCGGCGCCTGCGGCTTTCGCGTGCAACCCGATGCGCCGGGCTCGCTGCCAGTGCTGCTGTTCTGGAACCGTTGAGCCTTCGAGCCGCAGTGGCCGCGTGATTCACGCCGCCATCGCACGGCGCTTGGCCGAGGTTTCCAAACGACGTTACCTGCCGACAGTGACGTGCGCCCCCTGGCGCCGCATGCGCGCCTGCTCGAGGTCTTCGCACAACAGGGTGGCGGCATCCACGAGGCGCGGCCCGAACCGGTTGATCAGGTCGCCATTGATGCTGAACAGATTGCCGCGCTGTACGGCCAGCATATGCGGCCAGCGCTTCCAGCCGTCCAGCGTATCGATCGGACGATTGCCCTGGGTGGCACCCAGGCTGGCGGTCAGCAGCACCTCCGGGTTGGCCGCGATGACGGCCTCCGCAGTCACGGTCGGCACCAGAAGCGGCTCGTTGGCAAACACATTGCGGCCGCCACACAGGGCCAGCATGTCGGAAAAGATGTGTTGGCCGTTGAGCGTCATCAGAGGCTGATCCCACACCTGGTAGAACACCATGACAGGCGGTCGGCTCGCATAGCGATGGCGTAGCGCGTCGACACGCTCGCGGAACTGCTTGGCGGCGTCGTGGGCGCTGGCGCGCGTGTCAAGCAGTGTGCCAAGCGCTTCGATGGAGCGCGGGATGTCGCTCATCCGATGCGGCTCGGAGAAAAACAGCGGAATGCCCAATGCATGCAGCCGGTCGATCTGCTTCTGAGCGTTGCCATGGCGCCAGACCACCACCAGATCGGGTTTGAGCGCGGCGATGCGTTCCAGGTCCAGCGAGCGGTTGTCGCCCACGTGCGGAATGTCGCGCGCGGGCAGGGGATAGTCGCTGTACGCCACCGTCCCGACGATACGCGCGCCACCGCCCGCTGCAAACAGCAACTCGGTCGCATGGGGGGCGAGGCTGACGATGCGCTGGGCGGGGCGCTGCAGCGTGACAGTGGCGCCCGAGTCATCGGTGACGGAGATGGCAGCGAGCGCCGGCACTGCGGCAACCGTCAGGACGGCAACGCCGAATGCCAACACGGATCGCACGAGACGGGGTAAGCGGACGTTCATCGGCAGGTCAGACGGAAGTCAAATGCCATCGTAACGCGTCCGGCGCCGACGGCCATGGACGTGCCTGTGGGCGCCAGCAGCGGAGTGCGCCGGCGGTGTGGCCGAGCAGCGCATTGCTGATCGCCGTTTGCCTGGCGGGAATCCAGTTCAGCACGTCGTCGATGCGGGCGGGGGCCCTTTCACCACCATCGGAATGCCGGCCACCAGCAAGTGCACGTTGTCCGCCAGCGCGGCGAGGCGTTGGTTCAGGCGGCCGAGCTCATCCACGTAGAACCGCGTGACGGCGCCCATCGGGACCACGCCCAGACCGATCTCGTTGCTCACCAGGATGACCTCGCCCGGCAACAATGGCAGTGCCGTGAGGAGCGCGTCGATCTCGGCCGTCCACGCTTGCGGGGGCGTCACCAGGCCGGTGTCGGGGTATTCATGGTGCTCGGCGAAGAGCAGGTTGTTGAGCCACAGCGTGATGCAATCGACCAGCACGCAGCCACCGTGCTGCGCATGCGCGTAGAGCGCTTCGGCCAGCTGCGTGGGCTCCTCGGCCAGCGCCCAGTTGCCGGGCCGTCGCGCGCGGTGCAGCGCGACGCGCAATTGCATCTCTTCGTCCTCCTCGCGCGCGGTCGCGATGTACGTGACCGGCCCGGCGCATTGCAGCGCGAGCTGTTCGGCGTGATGGCTTTTGCCGGAGCGGGCACCACCGAGGACGAGTGTGAGGCGACGGGACATACTCGCATTCTAGCGAGGCGGGCCAGGGTGCGGGTGCGATAATCCGCGCATGTCAAAGCCCTCCCTTCTTGCGCGGCCGGACGTGCCCCGGGGCACGCTGATGATCCAAGGCACGACGTCCGACGCGGGCAAGAGCACGCTGGTGGCCGGCCTGTGCCGCGTGGCACATCGTGCCGGTGTGCGCGTGGCGCCGTTCAAGCCTCAGAACATGGCGCTCAACAGCGCCGTGACCGCCGACGGCGGCGAGATCGGCCGCGCCCAGGCACTACAGGCGCAGGCGGCGGGCATCGCTCCCACCGTCGACATGAATCCGGTGCTGCTCAAGCCCAACAGCGATACCGGCGCGCAGATCATCATCCACGGCCAGCCGCGCGGTGACCTCGACGCTCGCGCATATCACGACTACAAGCCGACGGCCATGGCGGCGGTGCTCGAATCGCATGCCCGCTTGCGGGCCCAATACGACCTCGTGGTGGCGGAAGGCGCAGGCAGTCCTGCCGAGATCAACCTGCGCGACCGCGACATCGCCAACATGGGCTTTGCCGAGGCGGTCGATTGCCCGGTCGTGCTGATTGCCGATATCGACCGTGGCGGGGTGTTCGCGCATCTGGTGGGTACGCTGGCCTGTCTGTCCGAGCGTGAACGCGCGCGCGTGGCCGGCTTCGTCATCAACCGTTTTCGCGGCGACATGTCGCTGCTCGTGCCGGGGCTCGATTGGCTGGCAGCACAGACGGGCAAGCCGGTCTTCGGCGTGTTGCCGTATCTGCATGGCCTGCATCTGGATGCGGAAGATGCCGTGCAGACGGCGCAGCGGGCGGCGAAATCAGACGCCTTGCGCGTGGTGATTCCGGTGCTGCCGCGCGTATCGAATCACACCGATTTCGACGCGTTGCGCGCGCACCCGCAGGTGGACGTCCACCTGGTCGGCCCGGGCCAGCCTGTGCCCCCGGCCGACCTCATCATCCTGCCCGGCAGCAAGAGCGTGCAGGCCGACCTCGCGTGGCTGCGCGCCAACGGCTGGGAACCCGTCATCGCGCGGCACCTGCGCTACGGCGGCAAGCTGCTTGGCATCTGCGGGGGCATGCAGATGCTGGGCCGCCGCTTGCACGACCCGCAGGGCCTGGAAGGCGCAGCCGGCAGCGTCGACGGCCTCGGCTATCTCGACTTCGAGACCACGCTGCAATCAGCCAAGCAGTTGCGTCAGGTGCGCGGTACGCTCGTCGAAGGCGGGGCAGCCGTCAGCGGCTACGAAATCCATATGGGTGTGACGCAGGGCCCGGCGCTGGCGCGCGCAGCCGTGCAGCTCGACGATGGCCGTGTGGACGGCGCCATGTCAGCCGACGGGCAGATCCTGGCCACCTATCTGCACGGCCTGTTCGACGCACCGCAAGCGTGCCGGGCGCTGCTCGCCTGGGCGGGTGTGCGCGACGCGCAGGCGCAGGACTATGCCGCCTTGCGCGAGGCGGCGCTGGAACGCCTGGCCGACACGTGCGAGGCGCATCTGGACCTGCCGGCACTCTTCGCTGCGCTGCCACGTGCGGGCTGAGCCATAATTGCCGATACGCAGATCCGCCGGGTGATTGATTCGGCACATGATTCGACGAGCACGAGGAGGCAGGCATGCCGGTGGCCGTTGTAGCGAATCCGAAAGGTGGGGTGGGCAAGACCACGCTCGCAACCAACCTCGCCGGCTACTTTGCCGCGCGGGATCATGCCGTGATGCTGGGCGACACCGACCGCCAGCAGTCGTCGCGCGAATGGCTGGCGCTACGCCCGGACACCGCCAAGCCGATCCGCACGTGGGAAATCCACGCCGACCACATCGCCAAGCCACCCAAGGGCACCACGCATGTGGTGCTCGATACGCCGGCGGGGCTGCATGGCTGGCGTCTGGCGGATCTCATCAAGCTGTCCGGGTACGTCATCGTGCCGCTGCAGCCGTCCATGTTCGACATCCTGGCCACGCAGACCTTCCTGCGCAAACTGGCGGATGAAAAGCCGGTCCGGCACGGCGACGTCAAGCTGGGTGTGGTTGGCATGCGCGTCGACATGCGAACGCGCGCCGCCGAGCAGCTCCAGCGCTTTGTGCAGGGGCTTGAGGTCCCGATCCTCGGCTACCTGCGCGACACGCAGAACTACGTCCAGCTTGCAGCCCACGGTCTGACCCTGTGGGACGTGGCGCCTTCGCGCGTGGCCAGGGACATCGAACAATGGAGCGGCATTCTCGGCTGGCTCGGCGAGACCCCTGCGCAAGCTGCCGCCGATACCTCTGCGGCGGCATGAAAAAAGCCCGGCAGTTACCGGGCTCTTTGTCGGGACACCGCGCGCGCGAGACGCTCAGATCTCGAGGTTGTCGATCAGGCGCGTCTTGCCGAGCTTCGCGGCGGTGAGTACCACCAGCGGCTCGCCAGCGGCGATGTTGTCGGGCGTCGGCAATTGCAGGTCGGAGCGGCGGCGTACGGCCACGTAGTCGGGCTGCCAGCCGCGGCCGCGCAGGTAATCCATCGCGCGGTTGGTCACCTCTTCGTGCGAGGCCTGGCCTTGCAGCACGGTCTCGAGCACGTCCTGGCGCACTTGGTGCAGCGTGCGGTACAGCTCGGGCGCTTCGGCCCGCTCGTCGCTGGAGAGATACGCATTGCGCGACGACAGCGCCAAGCCATCTTCGGCGCGTACCGTCTCGGCGGGAATGATGTCCACCGGCAGCGCAAACTGGTGGGCCATGCGGCGCACGATCATCAACTGCTGGTAGTCCTTCTTGCCGAACACGGCCACGCGAGGCTGCACGCAGCAGAACAGCTTCATCACCACCGTGCAGACGCCCTTGAAGAAGCCGGGGCGGAACTCGCCTTCGAGGGTGTCACCCAGGTCGTGCGGCGGCTCCACGCGGTATTCCTGCGGCTCGGGGTACATGTCGCGCTCGGTGGGCGCGAACAGCACGTAGACGCCTTCCTTCTGCAGCTTCTCGATGTCGTCCTGCAGCGTGCGCGGGTACTTGTCGAAGTCTTCGTTCGGGCCGAACTGCAGGCGGTTCACGAAGATGGACGCTACCACCGGGTCGCCGTGCTGGCGTGCCAGGCGCATCAGGCTGAGGTGGCCCTCATGCAGGTTGCCCATGGTCGGCACGAAGGCGACGCGGTTCTGTCCGCGCAGCTGGTCGCGCAGTTCCTGGATGGACGAGATGACTTTCATTCGATTTGGTGGTGAGCCGACCGATTACGTCGGAGAGTAGGCAAGGCGCACGTAGATGGGTGCGAACGGTTCGGCCTGGGTGATTTCGACGAGCGACTCTCGAGAGAGCTCCAGCATGGCGACAAAGTTGACCACCACGATGGGCGCACCTTTGCCCGACTGGATTGCTTCTTCGAACAGCTCGGTGAACTCCATGAAGCGGGCGTGCTGCAGCTTGCGCAGGATCTGGCTCATGTGCTCGCGCACCGACAGTTCCTCGCGCGAGATCTTGTGGTGCTGGGTGAGCTTGGCGCGCCGCAGCACGTCGGCCCAAGCCACCCTCAGGTCATCGGTATCGACGTCGGGGTAGCGCGGCGCCAGGCTTTGTTCGATGTAGACCTGGGCACGCAGGAAGTCGCGGCCGATCTGCGGCAGGGTGTCGAGCTTCTGGGCGGCAAGCTTCATCTGCTCGTACTCGAGCAGGCGGCGCACCAGTTCGGCACGCGGATCTTCCGGCTCCACGCCCTCGTCGGTCTTCTTGACCGGCAGCAGCATGCGCGACTTGATTTCGATCAGCATGGCCGCCATCAGCAGATATTCGGCGGCCAGCTCGAGGTTGGTCGCCCGGATCTGCTCGATGTACGCCAGGTATTGCCGCGTGACCTGTGCCAGCGGAATGTCCAGCACGTTGAAGTTCTGCCGGCGGATGAGGTACAGCAACAGGTCCAGCGGACCTTCGAACGCTTCGAGAAACACCTCGAGCGCGTCGGGCGGAATGTACAGATCCTGCGGGAGCTTGAACAGCGGCTCGCCGTAGAGCCGCGCGAAGGCGAGACCGTCGACCTGGGCGGGTGTCGAATCCTGTTCGGGCGCCACGCTGGGCAGCTCGACGGGCAGCGGCAGCTTGTCCTGCGCGGAAGTCGTCATGCGACGGTGAGCCTCAAGGCCTTTGCGGCCGGTGGGCCGGTCAGTCCAGCGAGTAGACGTAAGGCTTCTGCGCCACGCGGGCGGCCTTGGCCCGTGCGCGTTCTTCCAGGTCGATCGGTTCCTTGTCCCACAGCAGGGAGCGACCTTGGCGCTGCTGCGCTTCGAGGTCAGGCTTCTCGGTCTTGAGTTCTTCCAGGAACTGGGTGATCTCGGACTTGTACAGGGCCATGGCAGTCGATGATGTTGGGTGATCTTGTCCGCACGGGCGCATCCCGGACGGAAAACCCGCGCATTTTACCGTATCGGCCGGTGGGCACGGCCCCTGCGAAGGCGTTCGGATCGCTTCTTGAGGACGTTTCCGTTGCATTTGCCTGGGCGCCTCATGGGAGCGGTATGGTCAAATACGCCTTTTCCAGGATCCAGCCGGCCCATGGGGCGGCGCGACGCTTGCCACGATGACTGGCCCTCACCGACCGTCACGACCCTCCGTTCTCCGCATGTCCCCTTGGCGAGCTGCCGCGCTGGCGGCCGGCTTCGCCCTGTGGGCGGCCTGCGCACCCGCCAGGGCTGCCTACGATGTCAAGATCGAGGCGCCCAAGGCCATCCGCGACCTGCTCGAGCACCATCTCGACCTTTCCCGCTATCAGGACCGCAAGGACTTCACCGAAGACCAGCTCCAGTACATGGTCGAGACCATCGGTGACCAGGTCGCCAAGCTCACGGCCACCGAGGGTTATTTCGTACCCAGGGCGACTGCGCAACTGGAGGGGCCGGTCGACCACCGTGTCGTGCGCGTGAAGGTGGAGCCCGGTCCGCGCACCACGATCGACAATGTGGCACTGGACTTTACCGGTGCCATCACGCACGACCCCAAGCGCATCGAAGCGCTGAAGAAGGCGTGGGGCCTCGGGCCCGGCATGGCTTTCCGGCAGTCCGGCTGGGACAAGGCCAAGGATGACGGCCTGGCTGCGCTGCAAAGCAAACGTTACTACGCAGCCAGGCAGACGGACTCGCAGGCGCGCATCGATCCTGAAGAGAACAAGGCAGACCTGTCGGTCGCCTATGACAGTGGCCCCGCGTACACGCTTGGTCCTCTGGATGTGCAGGGCCTGTCGCGCTATCCGCGCAGCATCATCGATCACGTGAATCCGCTGCACGTGGGCGAGGACTACTCTGCCGACCGGCTGCAGGCATTGCAGGCCGCCATCCAGGGGCAGCCGTACTTCTCCAATGCCATCGTCGACCTCGGCGACGATCCGAAGCATCCCGACAATGCGCCGGTGCGCGTACGCGTGCGGGAGTACCCGCCCAACCGCATCACCAGCGGTGTCGGCTATGGGACGGACACGGGCGCGTCGGTCGAAGGGCGCTATCAGTATCTGAACCTGTTCAGGAAGGCATGGGTGCTGGATGCGCAGGCGCGTCTCGAACAACGCCGCCAATACCTGTTCAGCAGCGTGACCTTGCCCCCCGATGACAAGCAATACATCAACAGCGTGTACGCCAGCATGGACCGCACCGACACGTCGGGCACCGACACGCGCAGCTACCGCTCCGGCTTCAAGCAGACGCGCGTGCGGGGCATCTACGAAACGTCCTTCACCGTCGATTTTTACTATGACGACCTGCGTCCCGAAGGCGCCGAACGCCAGTTGAGCAAGGCCCTGGTGCCAGGCTTTGCCTGGACCCGCCGGAATGTCGACGATCCACTGTTCCCGCGGCGTGGCAACATCATCACCACGCAGATCGGCGCCGCCGTCAAGGGCGTGCTGACCGATCAATCGTTCGTGCGTTCATACAGCCGTATCCGCCAGTTTGTGCCCGTGGGGCAGCGCGACATCTTTGTTGCGCGCGCGGAGCTGGGCGCCATCCTGACCTCCGGTACCGGCGATGGCATTCCGGCGACATTGCGCTTTCGCACGGGCGGCACGCAATCAGTGCGCGGCTACGACTTCCAGAGCATCGGCAATGTCGTCAATGGCAGCACGCTGCCAACCAAGTTCCTCGTGACGGGCGGGCTGGAATATCAACGCTGGTTCCTGCCGCAGTGGGGCGCTGCCGTGTTCCTGGATTCCGGTACGGCCACCGACAACTGGCCGGAACGCCGCTGGTACAACGGCGTGGGCGTCGGCGTGCGGTGGAAGAGCCCGGTCGGGCCGATCCAGCTTGACCTGGCTTATGGCATCCAGCAGAAGCAGTTCCGCCCGAGCGTGTCGCTGGGCATCGCATTCTGAGCGTGACGATGACCGACCCGCAGACACCTGAATCCGCACCACCCGACGCGCCGCAGCCGAAACGAAGCCAGGGCCGCCGCGCGCTGCGGTGGCTTGGCGGACTTGTCGCCGTACTGCTGGCAACCGTGGCGGCGTTGGCCGCGTGGCTGGTCTGGGCTGTCCACACGCAAGCGGGTACGGCCCAGCTCTGGTCGCTCGCCACGCGCTTCGGGCACGCCTACCTGTCAGGCACGCTCGTCGGCGGCACGTTGCGGGACGGCCTCTCGCTGCGTGACCTGCACGTGCGCGCAGGCAGCACCGAAGTGCGCATCGACCACGTCGATGGCCGTTGGACAATCACCCGCGGCCCGTGGCGTGGGCATGTTGCTTATCTGAGCGCGGGCCATGTCGAGGTGATCCTGCATCCGACACCGCCGGCGCCGCCCAGCGGCCCTCCAGCGTCCCTGGTGCTGCCAATGGCGCTGGATGTGGATCGGTTGACAGTGGATCGCCTTGCCATTCGCCAGGGCACGTCGACAACGGAGCTGAAAGCGATCGCCGGCAGCCTGCACACCGACGGTACGCGTCATCGCGTGTTGCTCGACAACATGGAAACGCCGGCCGGCAAGCTGGCGGCCACGTTACACATGACGGGTACGCGGCCGTATCCGCTGACGGGCAGTGCCACGTTGATGACGCAGTTCGAGGCCAATGGGCAAAAGCAGGATGCGACTGTGTCGGCACAGCTCTCGGGCTCGCTGGAAGCGCTGCATGTCGACGCGACCGGCACCGGTGCAACGTTGACTGCGCAGGCGCAGATCGATGTCACGCCATTCGGCGCGCTGCCCCTGTCGCGCGCCGTGGTGTCAGCCGATCACGTGAACCCGAGAGCGTTTGCACCGGGCGCACCCGAGGCATCGCTGTCGATCCGCGCCGATCTGCGCCCGGACGCGCAAGCCCGGACGCTGACGGTGGCTGGCCCCATCCAGATCGACAACGCGCAGGCGGGCACGCTCGATACGCAAAAGCTGCCGCTGCAATCGCTGCGCGCGCTGGTGCGGCTGAACGCAGAGGCGCAGCAGCTCACCGGGCTGGACGTGC
>JAGWNU010000063.1 GCA_028871175.1 Burkholderiaceae bacterium
TGTGGCTGCAGAACGCGGGCTTCATCTGGGTGCCGTTCATCGTGGTGGCCACGCTGGCCTCGTGGTTCGGCATGCACGACATTGCCGACGCCAAGGCTTCGTTTGCTGATCAGGCCGTCATTTTCAAGCGCACCCACAACTGGCTGATGTGCCTGCTGTATGTCGGCACGTTCGGCTCGTTCATCGGCTTCTCGGCTGGCCTGGCGCTGCTGACCAAATCGCAGTTCCCCAACGTGAACCCGACCACGTATGTCTTCCTCGGTCCGCTGGCCGGTGCGCTCACGCGGCCCGTGGGCGGATGGATCTCCGACAAGGTGGGCGGCGCGCGTGTCACGCTCTGGACGTTTGCCGGCATGATCGCCGCCGTGGTCGGCGTGTTGACCTTCCTGCCGGCAGACGGCTATGCGGGCAGCTTCGTCGGCTTCCTGTCCATGTTCATCGTGCTGTTCGCACTGACGGGCATCGGCAATGGCTCGACCTTCCGCATGATCCCGATCATCTTCCTCACGCAGCACCAGCGCGCGGCGCGCGGCAAGGATGAAGCCGCCCAACGGCAGGCCGTGCAGGATGCCGGCAAGGAATCGGCGGCCGTCCTGGGCTTTACCGGTGCCATCGGCGCGTATGGCGGCTTCTTCATTCCGAAGAGCTTCGGCACCTCGCTGGAACTGACCGGCTCGGTCAACGCCGCGCTGTACTGCTTCATTTCGTTCTACGTGCTGTGCCTGCTGGTGACGTGGGCGGTGTATGCCCGCCGCAATGCGCCGATGCCCTGCTGAACGGCGCCGCACTCACGCCACGGAACGCTTGTGCGGGCCGTGGCGGTCTGCGGGCGCGGCGCCAAGGGCAGCCTGCGCAGCCGGGTAGCGGCCAGGCCGGTGGTTCAGCGCAATGCTCAGGTTCAATGCCACCGCGCCCACCAGCGAGGCCGCCAACGCCATCGGGCTGACCACGAACAGCGAGGTCAGCACGATCCCCACGTCCACCGCCATCTGGAACTTGCCTGCGCGAATGCCGTACTTGTCCTGCAGATACAGCGCGACGATGTTGACGCCGCCCAGGCTGGCCTGATGGCGGAACAGCACGATCAGCCCGACGCCCATCAGCGTGCCGCCAATGGCGCCGGCGTAAAGCGGGTTGAGCGTATCCAGATGCACGAAGTGCGCATGCACCTCGCTGAGCCACGACACCAGTGCCACCGCACAGAACGTCTTGCAGGTAAAGCGCCAGCCCATGCGCCGCACCGCCAGATAGTAGAACGGCAGATTGATCGTGAAGAACACGGCGCCGAACGGCAGCGACGTGGCGTAGTGGATCAGGAAGGCCACGCCCGCCGTCCCGCCCGAGAGCAGGCCGCCCTGCTTGAACAGCGTGATACCAAGCGACACGAACAGCGTGCCGGTGACGATGGCCAGCACGTCTTCGAGCGTACTGTGCCGGGTGACTTCGAGGGCATTCATGGGGGCTCCTTTCGGATACCGTGGACACGGCGCCACTATGGATCCGCCCCCCGCGCAGGCTCCTTGATCCAGACCAAGGGAACGCCAATCTGGCCAGCGCGTTGCGCGGGCGCTGCGGCCACTCGGCATAGTTCTTCCGGCGTAGGCGCCCCGCCATTTCCTCCCTCCATTGCCGCGCGCAGGCACGCCAGCCGATGAATGGGCACGCAGGGCACCGATCCATAAGCTGTTCCCATTCCCGCAATCACTGCACGCCGGCCGACCGGCGCGCACGTCACCACGCCATGAGCCACTTTCTCGATCGCCTGAAGTTCCTCACCCACGTCCGGTCGACCTTTGCCGACGGGCACGGCGCCGTGGTCAATGAAGACCGCCGCTGGGAAGACGGTTACCGCAGCCGCTGGCAGCACGACAAGATCGTGCGCTCGACCCACGGCGTGAACTGCACCGGTTCCTGCTCGTGGAAGGTCTACGTCAAGAACGGCCTCATCACGTGGGAAACGCAGCAGACCGACTACCCGCGCACCCGCCCGGACCTGCCCAACCACGAGCCGCGCGGCTGCCCGCGCGGCGCATCGTATAGCTGGTACGTCTATTCCGCCCAGCGCGTGAAGACGCCGCTGATTCGCGGCCGGTTGATGGCGATGTGGCGCGAAGCACGCAAGACCATGGACCCGGTTGCCGCCTGGGAATCCATCAGCCAGGATCCCGAGAAGGCGCAGCGCTACAAGAGCGTGCGCGGCCAGGGCGGCTTCGTGCGCGCCGACTGGGACACCGCCACCGAGATCATCGCCGCCGCCAATGCGTACACCATCAAGCGCTACGGCCCCGACCGCGTCGTCGGCTTCTCGCCCATCCCTGCCATGTCGATGGTGAGCTACGCGGCCGGCGCGCGCTACCTGAGCCTGATCGGCGGCGTGTGCCTGTCGTTCTATGACTGGTATTGCGACCTGCCGCCCGCCAGCCCGCAGGTCTGGGGCGAGCAGACCGACGTGCCGGAATCGGCCGACTGGTACAACTCCACCTACCTGATGGTGTGGGGCTCCAACGTGCCGCAGACGCGCACGCCGGACGCGCACTTCTACACCGAGGTCCGCTACAAGGGCACCAAGACGGTGGCGATCTCGTCCGACTACGGCGAGATGGTCAAGTTTGGCGACATCTGGCTCGCCCCCAAGCAGGGCACCGACGCCGCGCTGGCCATGGCGATGGGCCACGTGGTGCTCAAGGAATTCCACACCACCGGCAAGTCCGCCTACTTCCGCAGCTACGTCAAGCAGTACACCGACATGCCGATGCTGGTGCTGCTGCGGGCAACCGAAGACGGCAGCTACGCGGCCGACCACTTCCTGCGCGCCTCGCACCTGGCGGGCAACCACGGCGAGGCCAACAACCCCGACTGGAAGACGCTGCTGATCGACGCACCCACGGGCCGGCTGGTGGTCCCCAACGGCGCCATCGGCCTGCGCTGGAACGAAGCCCAGCACGACGGTGGCGCCAAGGTTGGCCGCTGGAACCTCGAACTGAAGGATTCCGCTGACGGCTCGGAGATCGACCCGCTGCTCTCGCTGGTCGCCACGCATGACGACGTGGTGGACGTCAGCTTCCCGTACTTTGGCGGCGAGCACGAGGCGATGTTGAAACGCCGCGTGCCCGTCAAGCGCGTCACGCTGGCCGATGGCACCACGGCGTGCGTTGCCACCGTGTACGACCTGCAATTGGCCAACTACGGTCTCGACCAGGGCCTGGGTGGGTCCAACGTGGCCGCCAGCTTCGACGACGACGTGCCCTACACCCCGGCCTGGCAGGAGAAGCACACAGGCGTGCCGCGCAAGCAGGTGATCCAGGTGGCGCGCGAGTTTGCCGACAATGCCGATCGCACACACGGCAAGAGCATGGTCATCGTCGGTGCGGCGCTGAACCACTGGTATCACAACGACATGATCTACCGCGGCATCATCAACCTGCTGATGATGTGCGGCTGCATCGGCCAGAGCGGCGGCGGCTGGGCGCACTACGTGGGCCAGGAGAAGCTGCGCCCGCAGTTCGGCTGGGCACCGCTGGCCTTCGGGCTGGACTGGTCACGCCCGCCGCGCCAGATGAACGGCACCTCGTTCTTCTACAGCCACACCAGCCAGTGGCGCCACGAGAAGCTGTCGTTGGACGAGATCCTCTGCCCCACGGCGGACCGGGCACGCTATGCCGGCCAGTCACTGCTGGACCTGAACACCAAGAGCGAGCGCATGGGCTGGCTGCCCTCCGCGCCGCAGCTCAATGCCAATCCGTTGGATGTAACGGACGCGGCAAAGGCCGCGGGCCAGGACCCTGTCGCCTACACCGTCGATCAACTCACGCGCGGCAAGCTGCGCTTCGCCTGCGAAGACCCGGACCATCCGGACAACTTCCCGCGCAACATGTTCGTCTGGCGCTCGAACATTCTCGGCAGCTCAGGCAAGGGGCACGAGTACTTCCTCAAATATCTGCTCGGCACGCAGAACGCGCTGTTCAGCGACGAAGCGGCCGCCATCAAGCCGTCGGAAGTGGAGGTGCGCGAGGCCGCCGAAGGCAAGCTCGACCTGCTGACGGTGCTCGACTTCCGCATGAGCACGACCTGCCTGTACGGCGACATCGTGCTGCCCACGGCCACCTGGTACGAGAAGGACGACCTGAACACGTCCGACATGCACCCGTTCATCCATCCGCTGTCGGAAGCGGTGCACCCGCTGTGGGAATCCAAGACGGATTGGGAAATCTACAAAACCATCGCCAAGAAGTTCACGGAAATTGCCGGCCCGTTGCTCGGCACGCGCCACGACCTGGTGTGCACGCCGCTGATGCACGACACCCCGGGCGAACTGGGCCAGCCGTTTGCACCGAAGGATTGGAAATACGGCGAGTGCGATCTCATCCCGGGCAAGACCGCACCGGCGATGACCGTGGTCGAGCGCAACTACGCCGACATCTATCGCAAGTTCACGTCGGTCGGCCCGCTGCTCGACAAGCTGGGCAACGGCGGCAAGGGCATCAACTGGAACACCGAACACGAGGTGCACGAGTTGGCCGGCCTGACCCACAAGGTCACGGCGCCGGGCGTGAGCCAGGGCCGCCCTCGCCTGGAAACCGCTACGGACGCGGCAGAGATGATCCTCACCTTTGCGCCGGAAACCAACGGCCACGTGGCCGTCAAGGCGTGGGAGGCACTGTCCAGGATTACCGGGCGCGACCATACGCACCTGGCCGTCGGGCGCGAGCACGACAAGATCCGCTTCCGCGACGTGCAGGCGCAGCCGCGCAAGATCATCTCGGCGCCGACGTGGTCGGGGCTGGAATCGGAAGAGGTCAGCTACAACGCCGGCTACACCAACGTGCACGAGCTGATTCCATGGCGCACCCTCACCGGCCGCCAGCAGTTCTACCAGGATCACCGCTGGATGATCGACTTTGGCGAAGGCGCGTGCCTGTACAAGCCGCCCATCGACACCAAGACCGTGCAGCCGATGCTCGGCAAGCACAGCAACGGCCATCCGGAACTGGTGCTGAACTGGATCACGCCGCACCAGAAGTGGGGCATCCACTCCACGTATTCCGACAACCTGCGCATGCTCACGCTCTCGCGCGGCGGCCCGCACGTGTGGATATCGGAGGCCGAAGCCAAGGCTGCCGGCCTGCGCGACAACGACTGGGTGGAGGTCTTCAATGTCAATGGCACGCTGACAGCGCGGCTGGTGGTGAGCCAGCGTGTGCCGCGCGGCATGTGCCTGATGTACCACGCCCAGGAAAAGATCGTGAACGTGCCGGGCGCCGAAACCAGCGGCATGCGCGGCGGTATCCACAACTCCGTCACGCGCACCGTGACCAAGCCCACGCACATGATCGGTGGCTATGCGCAGCAGGCCTACGGCTTCAACTACTACGGCACGGTCGGCAGCAACCGCGATGAATACGTGATCGTGCGCAAGATGCAGCGCGTCGATTGGATGGAAGAACAACTGGCCGAGAGCCATTCGGGAGTCTCGCAATGAAGATCCGTGCCCAGGTGGCCATGGTCCTGAATCTGGACAAGTGCATTGGCTGCCATACCTGCTCCGTGACGTGCAAGAACGTCTGGACCTCGCGCGACGGCGTGGAATACGCCTGGTTCAACAACGTCGAGACCAAACCCGGCGTCGGCTACCCCAAGCAATGGGAGAACCAGGACAAGTGGCAAGGCGGCTGGCAACGCCACGCCGACGGCAAGCTCACCCCGCGCCAGGGCGGAAAGCTGAAGATCCTCGCCAACCTGTTCGCCAACCCGAACCTGCCGCAGATCGACGACTACTACGAGCCCTTCACCTACGACTACGCGCGCCTGCAGAACGCGCCGCTGTCGCAGACGCCGCCCACCGCGCGCCCGGTCTCGGCCATCACCGGCAAGACCATGGAGAAGATCGAGTGGGGTCCGAACTGGGAGGACGACCTGGGCGGCGAGTTCGAATCGCGCAGCCGTGACCAGCTCTTTGAAGACATCCAGAAGGAGATGTACTCGACCTTCGAGAACACCTTCATGATGTATCTGCCGCGCCTGTGCGAGCACTGCCTGAACCCGACCTGCGTGGCATCGTGCCCGTCGGGCTCGGTCTACAAGCGCGAGGAGGACGGCATCGTGCTGGTCGACCAGGACAAGTGCCGCGGCTGGCGCATGTGCGTGTCGGGCTGCCCGTACAAGAAGATCTACTTCAACTGGCAGAGTGGCAAGGCCGAGAAGTGCACCTTCTGCTTCCCGCGCATCGAAAGCGGCCAACCGACCGTGTGCTCGGAGACTTGCGTGGGCCGCATCCGCTACCTCGGCGTGATGCTGTACGACGCGGATAGCATTGAAGCCGCCGCCAGCGTGGAAGACACGAAGGACCTCTACAACGCGCAGCTCGACGTGTTCCTTGACCCCCACGACCCCGCCATCCAGGCAGAGGCGCTGCGTCAGGGCATCCCGCAAAGCTGGATCGACTCGGCCGTGAAATCGCCGGTCTACAAGATGGCCTGCGACTGGAAGGTGGCCTTCCCGCTGCACCCTGAGTACCGCACGCTGCCGATGGTCTGGTACATCCCGCCGCTGTCGCCGATCCAGTCGGCTGCGGAATCCGGCGTGATGGGCATGGACGGGATGATTCCCGATGTGAAGAGCCTGCGCATTCCGGTGCGCTACCTCGCCAACCTGCTGGCTGCCGGTGACGAGGTGCCTGTTGTGAGCGCGCTGGAACGCATGCTGGCCATGCGCGCCTACAAGCGCGCACAGACCGTGCATGGCGTGCAGGATCTCGACGTGCTCCATCGCGTCGGCCTCACCCCCACGCAGGTGGAGGACATGTACCAGATCATGGCCATCGCCAACTACGAGGACCGCTTCGTCATCCCCGCCTCGCACAAGGAGATGGCGCAGGACAGCTTCGATGAAAAAGGCGCGTGCGGCTTCAGCTTCGGCAACGGCTGCTCGGGCGGCGTATCCGAAGGCACGTTCTTCGGGCGCAAGAAGGCCAGCGTATCGACCATCAGCATGCCGGTCTCGCGCAAGAAGAGCGCAGCCTGATGCCACCGGAGCACAACATGACTACGCCCTCGATGTACCACCTGCTCTCGGTCCTGCTCACCTACCCCGAGCCGGAACTGCTGGATGCCCTGCCCGAACTCGATCAGGCGCTGGGCGCCACGCCCGCCGCCCGCGCGCGGTTGGCCCCGCTGCTGGCCACGCTGCGCGATACCGACCTCATCACGCTGCAGGAACACTACGTTGCCACCTTCGACCGCAACCCCTCGCACGCACTGCATCTGTTCGAGCACGTGCACGGCGAGAGCCGCGACCGCGGCCAGGCCATGGTCGACCTGATCGACGAATACCGCAAATACGGTGTCGAACCGGCCGACAGCGAGCTGCCCGACTACGTGCCGCTGTTCCTGGAAATGCTGGGGCATCTGGAATCGACCGGACACCGCGCCCAGGCCACGGCCTTGCTGGGCGACGCCATTCACGTGCTGGCGGCCATTGGCGAGCGCCTGACGCGTGACGGCACCCACTACGCCGGCATCTTCGACGTCTTGCTGACGCTCTCCGACGTGCAGCCGCAGCCATTGACCGAGCCGCCCATCCGCGACATGGACGAAGCCATGGAGCACTTCGGCCCCGGCGCGGACGGTGTGGAGCCGCTGCTGCGCCCGGCGCTGTCGGCCGAGCAGCCCGTGCAGTTCCACCCGCGCAAGGCTGCGCATCCGACGCCGCCGCAACCCTCTACCCATGCGAGCCTGACATGACGATGCTCAACACCCTGCTCTTCGGCATCTACCCCTACATCGCTGGCACGATCTTCCTGCTGGGCAGCCTGCTGCGTTTCGAGCGCGAGCAATACACGTGGAAGAGCGACAGCTCGCAGTTGCTGCACACGGGCACGCTGCGTGTGGGCAACCTGCTGTTCCACGTGGGCATCCTTGGCCTGTTCTTCGGCCACCTTGCTGGCCTGCTCACGCCCGTGGCGGTGTGGGACGCACTGGGCGTGCCGCACAGCGTCAAGCAACTGGTGGCCATGACGGCCGGTGGCATCCTGGGTAGCCTGTGCCTGGTCGGGCTGCTCCTGCTGATCTATCGGCGCCTGTCGAGCCCACGCATCCGCGCCGTCACGCGCCGTGGCGACAAAGTCCTGCTGGCCTGGCTGCTCGTCACGCTGCTGCTCGGCCTCACGACCATCCTCACCTCCGCCGGCCACCTCGACGGGCACGTGATGGTGCTGCTGATGACCTGGGCCCAGCACATCGTCACGCTGCAAGCCGATGCCTCCAGCTACGTGGCCGCGGTGCCGCTGATCTTCAAGCTGCATCTGTTCATGGGGATGACGCTGTTCCTGATCTTCCCGTTCACGCGGCTGGTGCACGTCTGGAGCGGGCTGGCCTCGGTCACCTACGTGGGCCGGGCATGGCAACTGGTGCGGGGGCGCTGACATGCCGACCTGCCAACGCGCCGTCTTCGGCATCACCGGCCGCTCGGGCAGCGGCAAGACCACGCTGATCGAGGCTGTGCTGCCGCTGCTGCGCGCACAGGGGCTGCGCGTGAACGTGATCAAGCACAGCCACCATGTGCTCGCGCTGGAGCCGCCGGGCAAGGACAGCGCCCGCGTGCGTGCCGCCGGCGCCAGCGAGGTCATGGTGGCCTCGCCCTACCACTACGCCATCGTCCACACGCTGCACGACACGCCGGAACCCACGCCTGCCGAACTGCTGGCCCGCATGAGCCCGGCCGACATCACGCTGGTCGAGGGCTTCCGGCGCGAACCGATTCCGCGCATCGAGGTGCACCGCCCGGCACTCGGCAAGCCGCCGATGTATCCCGACGACGACAGCATTCTCGCCGTCGCAACCGATGCGCCGCTGGCGTTGGACCGCCCGCGCCTGTTTCTTGATCAGCCGCAAGGCGTGGCGGACTTCATCTGCCAGATACTCGAACTCGACCTCCAGCCCGCATAGGGCCACCCCGACACGGCAACAAGCTGGCGGAGGATGGCCGGGCTCCCATCGCGCCCCGATCATGAACGCTCTCGCCACCTCGCACCTAGCCATGCAGCCGCCCGTGCGGCAACGCTTGTCGACGCGCATCGTGGCGGTATCGCTGACCGCGCTCGCCCTGGTGCTGGCGATGATCGGCGGAACGCTATGGCTGTCCTGGCAGCTCGAGGGCGCCGGCGCAGCCATCAACGACACCGGCAGCCTGCGCATGCGCGCCAGCCAGATCGGCGTGGCCGTGCTGGAGGCGCGCAATGGCCACACCGGCATGCTCGCGCCCCAGGTCGATCACCTGGACGCCACGCTCGCTTCCCTGAAAAAGGGCGATGCAAAGCGGCCGCTCTTCCTGCCCGCCGACACCGAGATCCGCCGCCAGTTTGACGCCGTCGGCACCGCCTGGCAGACACGGCTCAAACCCAGCATCGCCGCCGACATCGCCCAGCCGCCGGGCGCGCCTTCCATCTACCTCACCCACCTGCCGCACTTCATCGCCCAGGCAGACCAGCTCGTGCGCATGATCGAGCAGAGCAACGCGCACAAGACGACGCTGCTGAGGCTGTCGCAGTTCGCGTTGGCCGTGATGGCATGCGTGGGCACGCTGGCCATGATCTATCTGCTGTTCCTGTGGATCATCCTGCCTGTGATGCGTCTGCAGGAAGGGCTGCAGCGCATGGCCGCACATGAATTCGCGACGCGCCTGTCGGTGGACACCCGAGACGAGTTCGGCCTGCTGGCGCGCGGCTTCAATCGCATGGCCGAGGAGCTGCAGGGCCTGTACGCCGACCTCGCCTCGCGCGTCGCGCAGAAGACCCAGCAGCTTGCGGCCCAGAACCGCGAGTTGTCTGCGCTGTACGACATCACCGCCTTTCTCAACGTGTCGTCCGACATCGACGCGCTGTGCCGGGGCTTCCTGCAGCGGGTAGCCGATCAGTTCGGTGCTGCAGGGGGCAGCATTCGGGTCATGGACCCGGACGGCGAGCGCCTGCACCTGGTCGCCACCGTGGGGCTGCCCGCCGATCTGGAGGAGGCGGAGCAATGCATGCGGGCCGATACCTGCCTCTGCGGCCAGGCCACGCAGCAGGACGTCGTGGTGGTGCATGACTTCCGCCGCATGCGGCGCGAAGGGCCGACCGCCGCGCCCACGGCGCTGCCCTGCCAGCGCGAGGGCTACACGACCGTGGCCGTGTTCCGCATCATGACGCAGCAGGCCGTGCTCGGCACCTTCTCGCTGCATCTGCGCGACAACCGGCAATTGCCGCCGAACGATCTGCGCCTGCTGGAAACGCTGGGGCAGCATCTCGGCATCGCCCTGGAGAACCTGCGCCTGCAGGCCAAGGCCACGCAGCTGGCGGTGGTGGAAGAACGCAACCTCGTCGCGCAGGGGCTGCACGACAGCATTGCGCAGGGGCTCAACTTCCTGAACCTGCAGGTGCAGATGCTGGACGCCGCCATGCGCGATGCCAATCTTGACGAAGCGCGCGAGATCGTTCCGCTCCTGCGCTGCGGTGTGGAAGAGAGCTACCAGGACGTGCGCGAACTGCTGCTGAACTTCCGCTCCAAGCTGGAAAGCGGCGAACTGCGCCCGGCGGTGGAACAGACGCTGGCCCGCTTTGCGCAGCAAAGTGGCATCGTCCCCTCGCTGCACTACCACGAGGCCGGCGGCGCGCCACTGCCTGCCGACCAGCAGTTGCAAGTCCTGTTCATCCTGCAGGAGGCGCTGTCCAACGTGCGCAAGCACGCCATGGCCAGCCGCGTCGATGTCACCATCACCAATGGCCGCGACTTTGAGCTGCGCGTGCAGGACAACGGCCGCGGCTATGACGCCCGCGAAGTGGCCGAACGCACCCAGGCCCACGTCGGCCTGAACATCATGCGCGAGCGCGCCGCCTACCTGCTGGCGCAATTGCAACTGGAGGGCCGCCCCGGCCAGGGCGCCTCCGTCACCTTGCGGCTGCTCGAGCCACAGCGCCAAGCCGCCTGACCCGCTCATGCCTCCGGCCCCAGCATCATGACCATTCGCATCCTGCTCATCGACGACCACACCCTGTTCCGCTCGGGTATCCGGCTCCTGCTGCAGCGCCAGTCCGACTTCGAGGTGGTGGACGAGGCCGCCGACGGCCTGGAAGGCATCAAGCTCGCCAAGCGGCATCAGCCCGACGTGATCCTGCTGGACCTGAACATGCCGGGCCTGTCGGGGCTGGAAACGCTTCAGCTACTGGTGCAGGACCTGCCCCTCGCGGCCGTCGTGGTGCTGACCGTTTCGGAAGAGGCAGACGAACTGAAAGCCGCGTTGCGCGATGGCGCGCGCGGCTACCTGCTCAAGAACATCGAGGCCGAGACGCTGGTGGCCGGCATACGCCGCGCCGCAGCCGGTGAGCCCGTGATCTCCGACCGCATGACGGCCAAGCTCGTCGCACATTTCCGCGCCCCGGAAAAGGCGCCGCCCGCCGCCACCACGCCGATGCCCGACAGGCTGACACCGCGCGAGCGCGAGATCGTCAAGGGCCTGGCGCGTGGCGAAAGCAACAAGGAGATCGCGCGTACCCTCGACGTTGCCGAGAGCACCGTGAAGATCCACGTGCAGAACGTCCTCAAGAAGCTGAACCTGACGAGCCGGGTGCAAGTGGCTGTCTATGCGGTCGAGCACGGACTCAACGGCGGCTAGTCAACGTCATCGCCTTCCACGCCAGGTGCGCAGAATCCACGCCCCGCAGCGACCACCGGAGCGGGTCGCGTGCGGCAAGCCATGGCGATGTGTGCGGCGCGGCACACCGGGGCCATTGTGTGTTGATGCGACGGGCGGTATCGTGTCGCGGTTTCCCGTGCGCCTGACATCGGTCAGCACGCCGGCTCTCCGCATTCCCCTATCCGCCCGTGACCCATCTCCCCACTCTCAGTTGGACCGACGCCGGCTCCGAAACCGACG
Organism: Burkholderiaceae bacterium; assembly: GCA_028871175.1. Lineage (GTDB taxonomy): Bacteria > Pseudomonadota > Gammaproteobacteria > Burkholderiales > Burkholderiaceae > Ralstonia > Ralstonia condita. Next base: position 11,905 of record JAGWNU010000063.1, read on the forward strand.
CCGAAACCCACCACACCGCGTTGTGGCGCTCGGAAGCCGGCAACCCGCCGCCCAAACGCGTCGTCATTGCGGATGACCGTACCGCCGCCGATACCGCCTATCGCCTGGCATGCGAAGGCACCGCGCTGCTGTGGCATGGCGACTTCCAGAACGCACGCCAGCTGCTGCAAGCGATGTCGCGCCGCGCCGATCGCAAGCCACGCAAGACAGCCGAATCGGCCATCGACGCCTTCAACCTGCACCGCCAGGCGCAATCGCAGCGCGCGCGCACGCTGGGCATGCTGCTGATACCGCTCGATGCCGACTACACGGTCCCACTGCGTCGCGCCCCCGACGTGCGCGCAGCCTGCCGTGAGGCATATGGACCCAGCGATGCGGCTTCGGTGGTCTCGCTGCGGGAACTCCTCGGTCTGATCGGCGCGCACGAATGGCGCAAGAAAGGCGTTGAGATCCCCGCCCTGGGTGGCGGGCGCATCCACCCGCATTACGGCGTGTTCTCGCCCGTGCGCGGCGAATACATCGACCTGGTGGCGAACGCGCCGTTGCCGTCGACAGCGCTGGCATTTGATATCGGTACCGGCACCGGCGTGCTCGCAGCCGTGCTCGCGAAACGGGGCGTCAAGCATATTGTCGCCACCGACCAGGACCCGCGCGCACTGGCGTGTGCCCGCGACAATCTTGCACACCTCGGGCTCCAGTCGCAGGTGGAGGTGATCGAAGCCGATCTGTTTCCCGAAGGCCGCGCGCCTCTCATTGTCTGCAACCCGCCTTGGCTGCCAGCCCGGCCCAGCTCACCCATCGAACGCGCCGTCTATGATCCGGACAACCGCATGCTGCGCGGCTTTCTCGATGGCCTTGCCGCGCATCTGGAGCCTGCTGGCGAAGGTTGGCTGATCCTGTCGGACTTCGCCGAGCATCTCGGCTTGCGCACACGTGATGCACTGATGGCGATGATCGAGGCTGCAGGTCTGCAGGTCGTTGGCCGCGAAGACATCAAGCCGAAGCACCCGAAGGCGTCGGACCCGAACGATCCGCTCCACCAGGCCCGCGCTGCCGAGGTGACCTCGCTGTGGCGGCTCAAGGCACGCTAATGCCTTGCTGCCCCAGATAATCGAGCACGCCCTGTCCGGCGGCGGCGCCGCTTGCGAAACATGCAGTCAACAGATAGCCACCGGTCGGCGCTTCCCAGTCGAGCATCTCGCCCGCGCAGAACACGCCAGGCAATCGCTCGATCATCAGCCTGGCATCCAGCGCCTCGAACGCGACTCCGCCCGCCGTGCTGATCGCTTCGTCGATGGGCCGGGGGCGCAGCAGCGTCAGCGGTAGCGCCTTGATGGCCCGAGCAAGCTGCGCAAGATCGGCAAACGCCTCTTTTGACAGGCACTCGCGCAGCAGCCCCAGCTTGACGCCGGTGATGTTCAGCTTGCTCTGCAGGTGGCTCGACATGGACCGCGCGCCGCGCGGCCGCATCAATTCGGTGGCCACGCGCTGCGCGCTCCAACCGGGCGCCAGGTCCAGCCAGACCGTGACGGTGCCCGCCGCCGCCAGCGCATCGCGGATGGGCGCAGACAGCGCATAGATGAGGCTGCCCTCAATGCCCGTCTGCGTGACAACGCATTCGCCCTGGCGGAATTGCAGTGGGCCACCCTCGGCAGAAGGCAGGGCGATCGCCACGGACTTGACCGGCTGCCCCGCAAAGCGCTCCTGAAAATGCGCACTCCACGATGCGTCGAACCCGCAGTTGGCCGGCTGAAGTGGCGCCACCTGAACCCCGCGCGCTTCGAGCAATGGCACCCACGCACCGTTGGAGCCCAGGCGCGGCCAACTGGCGCCGCCCATCGCCAGCACCACGGCATCGGCCTGCATGTATCGCTCGCCGTCGGGCGTTTCAAAGCGCAGCGCGCTGGCGTTCTGCGCGTCGCCCCAGCCAATCCATCGATGCCGCATATGCAGCTTCACGCCCGCTTCGCGCAGCCGGTGCAGCCATGCGCGCAACAACGGCGCCGCTTTCATTTCCGTGGGAAACACACGGCCCGAACTGCCGACGAACGTCTCGATGCCGAGCCCATGAATCCATGCGCGCAATGCGTCGGGGCTGAAGTGTTCAATGAGCGGCGCCAGCGCATCGCGTCGCGTGCGATAGCGCCCGAGAAACGCATCGATCGGCTCCGCATGCGTGATGTTCATGCCGCCAATACCGGCCAGCAGGAACTTTCGCCCGGCCGACGGCATGGCATCAAACACTTCGACACGGACCCCGTTGCGGGACAGGACTTCCGCAGCCATCAAGCCGGCGGGGCCAGCGCCGATCACGGCAACCACGGGGGCGTTACGGGGTTCAGACATACAAGAGTGGGAAGACGTCGCGCGGGCCAGACAGGCGGGCCGCTATTGTTACATTGCCGCCTGGTGCGAGCAAACGAGGCGGGCCATGCAGCTGGCAGGCGGGTGACCCCGCCGTCGCCCGATCGGCTTTTCGGTAAACTGACGCGCTCATTCCCGATTTCCCTTGCGCTGCCGCACCTCGCGCTACCGGTGCGACACGCTGCCCAGGCTGTCCTGACGATGTCCAACAAGACCCACGAAATCCGCCCCAACCAGTCGATCGAGCTGCTCAAGGAACTGCACATCCTGACGCGCGACGGCAAGATGAACCAGGACAGCCGCCGCAAGCTCAAGCAGGTCTATCACCTGTTCCAGTTCATCGAGCCGCTGATGGCCGACGTGCAGCAGACCAAGGGGCATGTCACGCTGGTCGACCACGGCGCGGGCAAGTCGTACCTCGGCTTCATCCTGTACGACCTGTTCTGCAAGGAACAGCCCGGCGATGGCACCTCGCACATCTACGGCATTGAAACGCGCGAAGAGCTGGTCGAAAAGTCCACCGAACTCGCGGCGCGGCTGGGCTTCAGGGGGATGTCGTTCCTGAACCTGTCGGTGGCGGAGTCCATCACCTCGGATCGTCTCCCGCCCACCATCGACATCGTGACCGCGCTGCATGCCTGCAACACGGCCACCGACGATGCGATCCGTTTCGCGCTAGAAAAGCACGCGCAGTACATCGTACTGGTGCCTTGCTGTCAGGCGGAGGTGGCGGGCGTCCTGCGCAAGAACAAAAGCAAGTCGCTAGGCAATGCGCTGACGGAGATCTGGCGCCATCCACTGCACACACGTGAGTTCGGTAGCCAGGTCACGAACGTGCTGCGCTGCCTGCAGCTCGAGGCCCACGGCTATCAGGTCAGCGTGACCGAGCTGGTCGGGTGGGAACACTCGATGAAGAACGAGCTGATCATCGCCCAGTACAAGGACCTGCCCCGCCGGCGCGCGACGGAGCGGCTGAACGAGGTCATCAACGCGCTCGGCCTGGAAGAGCTGCACGAACGCTTCTTTGCGCCGGCCTGAAGGCGAGCCTGCACAGGCGGCAGCATCCGGGCGGATGGGCCAGCGCGCCTATGTCGCGCGCACACCGTCCTGCTGCGTGCGCTTGTCTTCGTACATGGCGACGTCGGCCTCGCGCAATGCCTCTTCAAGACGCTCGCCTTCCTGGCATGTGGCGCAACCCATCGCGAAGCCGAGCGACGGCCCCGAATAGAACTGGTTATTGAGTTCCACCAGCTTGCGCAGGCTTTCCATCAGCGCTTCGCCATCCTGCGCATCGGCGCCCGGCATCAGCACGGCAAATTCGTCACCACCGATGCGGGCGGCATGGGCAGGCTTGTCGATGGCCTTGGCGAGCACTTCACCCGCGCGCCGCAGCAGCGCATCCCCCGCCGCGTGGCCCAGTTGGTCGTTGACGGTTTTCAGATCATTCAGGTCGATCATGATCACCGTGACCGGGAACGGCCCCTTGCGCTCGAGCCGGTTGACTTCGTCCACGTAGAAAGACCGGTTCTTCAGCTTTGTCAGCACGTCATGCTTGCCGAGATATTCCAGGTAGGACTCGGCCTTCTTGCGCGCGGTGATGTCCGTCAATGCCAGCAGCACCATGTCCCAGTCCTGCTCGCGGCCGGGAAAGACGGAAAACTGCAGGTGGATGTTCAGCGGATTACCGTCCAGTGCGTAGTTGACGACCTCCCGCTGCTGGAACAGCCTGCCGTCCCACAGGTCGATCAGCTGCTCGCGGAAGTGTGAACGCATGTCGTCCCGAAAGACTTCGGACAGGCGGCCGAGCAGATCGCTGCGGCTGCGCGCCTTGAACATCTCCAGCGTGAAGCCGTTGACATCGAGCACCTGGATCTCCTGCATGCAGCGCTCGACAAACTCCGGATGCACGTCAGTGAACGTGCGGAAATCGGAGATGCCCTGCATGCGGACCTCGTCCAGCAGCATCTTGATCGTGCTGAAGTTCTCGACCCACAGCGATACCGGCGCGTGCTCAAACACGCCTCGCGCATAGAGCTGGCTGGCGGCGGCACGACGGCGGGCGTCCTCCAGTTCGGTGATGTCGTCGACGGCCACGAGCACGCGGTCCCACGGCTGGTGATGATCGGGCAGCAGTACGCCCTTGAGCAGGATGTCGAGTCGGCGGCGGTCGAGCGTGTAATTCACGCTGCGGCTTTCAAACGAGGGGCTGCCCGACCAGAGCTGTACAAGCTCGCCCACGTGGGCTTCGAGCATGTCGTCGCGCAGCACGTCGGCCAGACGCGCAGTGAGGGTTTCGGCATCCTGGGCGGCATACATGGCCAGCGTGCGACGGTTGACGCGCAGGACCTTGATGCAGGCCGAGCACGCCGCCACACGTGATACGTCCTCTTCCAGAAAGCGCTGCAGGTCGGTCACCCCTGCCGCGCGCCATTGGGCGAACAGTCGGTGCAGGTCGCTGTAATCCTCCAGCCAAAGCGAGGTGGGGGTGACATCGAAGAAGTCGATCAGGTCGACTCCCACGGCAGCAGGGCTGCTGACGCTATCGGACGCGGATTGCATGAATCGCTCAAGAAAAAAACACTTCGTAACCCTGCGAGCGTACCGGCTTTGTGCAACGCCGCGCACCACACAACCCTCATCCGGAAGGATTACCCCTAAGCCAAGGAAGCCGAGGCCGCCATTGCGCCGCAATACGTCGAAAAACACTGCAAAAGTTCCCGGGCTCGATTTTGCGCAAGCACCGCGCATTTAGCTTTGCTTTATACGGCATTGTAATTTCGCCCAACCGATTATTAAGAGATTTTCACTCACCAGATTTTGCATTGCATTTTTTCAATACTCATTGAAGAAAGCGGCAGCTCGCCTGGAA
>JAGWNU010000311.1 GCA_028871175.1 Burkholderiaceae bacterium
ATAGCGCATCGCGCGCGGCGGGGTCTTCCACGGCCTCGAGCTCCTTGCGGAAGCCAAGCCGGATGGCGCCTTCCACGCCCATCGCTCCGAACTCGCCGCTGGGCCATGCCGCCGTGAAGAACGGTGCGTGAAAGCTGCCCGCAGCCATGGCCTGCGCACCCAGGCCGTAGCCTTTGCGCAGCACAACCGTGAAGAACGGTACCCGCAGGTTGCCAGCGGTCACGAACATGCGGCTGACGTGCCGCACGGTGGCGGTCTTTTCCGCCTCGGGGCCGACCATGAAGCCCGGCGTGTCGCACAGCGAAACGATCGGCAGGTCGAACCCATTGCAGAGCTGCATGAAGCGGGCCGCTTTGTCGGCGGCGGGTGCGTCGATCGCACCGCCCAGGTGGCGCGGGTTGTTGGCAATGCAGCCAAAGGCACGGCCTTCGATCCGGATCAGCGCGGTGATGATGCCCACGCCAAATGCCGCCCGCAGCTCCAGCACCGACCCCACGTCGGCCAACGCATCGATCACGGTGCGCATGTCATAGCTGCGCATGCGGTTCTCCGGAATCACGTGCCGCAGGTGACGTGCGTCGTGTGTCTCCCAGGTCCTCATTGGGCCCTGGAAATAGCTCAGATAGCGCTTGGCGACGTCAACGGCGGCGGTTTCGTCATCGACCAGCACATCGATCACCCCATTGGGGGCCTGCATGCCGACGGGCCCCACCTCTTCGGGCGCGTACACGCCCAGTCCGCCGCCTTCGATCATGGCAGGGCCGCCCATGCCGATGGTGGCATTGCGCGTGGCAATGATCACGTCCGCGCAGCCGAGCAGTGCGGCGTTGCCTGCAAAGCAACGGCCGGACACGATGCCCACCAGCGGTACCAGCCCGGAAAGCCGCGCAAACTGGATGAACGTCGTGCAGTCCAGGCCCGCCACGCCTGGCTTGTCGGTATCGCCCGGGCGCCCGCCGCCGCCTTCCGCAAACAGCACCACCGGCAGTTGCCATTGCTGCGCAAGCGTCAGCATGCGGTCCGTCTTCTTGTGGCTGAAGGTGCCTTGCGTACCGGCCAGCACGGTGTAGTCGTAAGCAAGCACCATGCAGCGCGCGTCCTGGTCAGGAAAGTGCTCGCCATTGACGGTGCCGATGCCCGTGACGATGCCATCCGCAGGCGTTGAGCGGATCAGGTCTTCCACGGTCCGGCGCTGGCGTTGGGCGGCAATGGCCAGCGCGCCGTATTCAATGAACGAACCCGCGTCGCACAGGGCGTCGATGTTCTCGCGCGCCGTGCGCTGGCCTGTCTTGCGGCGGCGTGCGACGGCATCGGGACGGTGCTCGTCGAGGCCGAACGCGTGGCGATCGATCACCGCCTGCAGGTCGGGCCGCACATGGTCGAGATCGATATCCGCGCTGGACGCATCGGCGTCGTGTTGCATAGCGTCGGGCATCAGCGCGACAAGCGGCTGGCCCTCGCGTACGGTTGCGCCGGGCTGCGCACAGATCTGCAGCACGCGCCCCGCGGCGGGCGCGGTCACGACGTGCTCCATCTTCATCGCTTCGATCACGGCGAGCACGTCGCCGCGTGCAACGTGCTCGCCGGCTTCGGCTGACAGCTGGATCAAGGCGCCGTCCATCGGCGCCGTGAGGAGTTCTGCGTCATCGGGCAGCGCATCGCCGAACGATTCGGCGGGCGCCACGCTGGCAGCGGCGCCGGATGGAACGTGAAGCGTCGGATGCGTCGCGCCGGTGCCGCCGATGAGGTCGTTGAGGCGGGTGTCAAGGAACTGGGTGTGCACGGCATTGGCCTGCACGTCGGCATCGCGCAGCAGGTCTTGGAGCAGCAGCTTGTTGGTCGCCACACCTTCGATACGGAACTCGCACAGCGCGCGGTACGCTTGTGAGAGCGCCTGCGCATACGTGCCCCGCGGCGCATGGACGATCAGTTTGGCCAGCAGCGAATCAAAGCGCGGGTTGGGCCGGTAACCGGCATAGCCACCCGTGTCGACGCGCACGCCGGGTCCATTCGGCGGCTCGAACGCCGTCAGCATGCCGGTAGACGGATGCGGCTGGCCGGATGCGTCGATCGTTTCTGCGTTGATGCGCACCTGAACGGCATGGCCGCGCGGCGTGATCGGTCGGGCGAGGCCCAGATCGGCCAGCGAAGCGCCTTGCGCCAGCGCCAGCTGGGTCAGGACCAGATCGACACCCGTCACCATTTCGGTGACCGTGTGCTCGACCTGCACACGCGGGTTGGCCTCCATGAAATAGAACGCAGCGCGCGGCGTGCCGGCGTTTTCCACCAGAAATTCAAACGTGCCGATGCCGCAATAGCCGGCCGCTTTGGCAAGCGTCACGGCCGCGTCGGCGATGCGTGCGCGCAGTGCGTCGTCCAGCGCCGGGCTGGGTGCGATCTCGATCAGCTTCTGGTGACGGCGTTGGAGGCTGCATTCACGCTCGTTGAGGTGTGTGACGTTGCCGTGCGCGTCGGCAACGATCTGGATCTCGATGTGGCGCGGTGCGGCGACCAGGGCCTCCACGTAGACGTCGCCACTGCCAAATGCGGCGGTGGCCTCGGACACGCAGCGCGCATAGGCTTCGGCAATGGCCCGCGCGTCACGCACGGCGCGCATGCCGCGGCCGCCGCCACCGGCCACCGCCTTGATCATCATGCCGTGCGAAGGCGGCAGCGCGGCAAAGAAGGCTTGCGCGTCCTCCAGCGATGTCGCCCCTCGCGTTCCGCTGACGACCGGAATGCCGGCTTCCAGTGCGAGCGAACGGGCGCGTGCCTTGTCGCCGAAGCACGCCAGCACGCGTGGTGCCGGCCCGACGAACTGCACGCCGGCGAGTGCGCACTGGCGAGCGAAGTCGGCGTTCTCGCTGAGAAAGCCATAACCGGGATGGATGGCGTCGGCGCCTGCCGCGCTGGCCGCAGCGAGGATGGCCGCGCCGTCGAGGTAGGCGCGCGGGCCGGTGCCCGGCAGGGGAACGGCCTCATCGGCGCGCCGTGGGTGGAGCGCGTCGCGGTCGTCCTCGGAGTACACGGCCACGGAAGGCAGACCGGCCGTGGCGGCCGCACGGGCGATACGGATGGCAATCTCGCCGCGATTGGCGATCAGCAGTTTGCGAAACGTCATGGAGAAACCAGGGTTAGAGCTGTTCTGCCAGCGGCGCGAGATCCTGCTTGCGGACCTTGCCCGTGGCGGTGAGTGGCAGTGCATCGACGATG
>JAGWNU010000312.1 GCA_028871175.1 Burkholderiaceae bacterium
CCAGCGCCTTGACGCGGCTCTGCGCCTGCTTGGCCTTGCTGGCCTTGGCCTTGAAGCGCGTGATGAACGATTCGAGATGCGCGATCTGCTTCTGCTGCCGCGCGTACGACGCTTCCTGCAGCGCCATCTGCTGCAGGCGTTGCGTCTCGAACTGCGTGTAGTTGCCACCGTAGCGTTTGAGCTTCTGGTTTTCGATATGCAGCGTGACGTTGCACACGCCGTCGAGGAATTCGCGGTCGTGCGAAATCATGACCAGCGTGCCGGCGTAGCGCGACAGCCAGTCTTCCAGCCAGACCACGGCGTCCAAATCCAGGTGGTTGGTCGGCTCATCGAGCAGCAGCAGGTCGGACGGACACATCAGCGCCTGGGCCAGATTCAGACGCATGCGCCAGCCGCCCGAGAAGCTCGTCACGGGTTGCGTGGTCTGCGCCATCGTGAAACCGAGACCAAGCAGCAGCGCCTGCGCGCGCGCCGGTGCGGTGTAGCCGTCGGCATCGGCGAAAGCGGTGTGGGCTTCAGCTTGCGCGTGGCCGTCGTGCGCGGCTTCGGCCGCTGCGAGGTGGCGTTCGATGTCGCGCAAACGGGTGTCGCCGTCGAGCGTGTAGTCGAGCGCGCTGCGGTCGACGGCGGGGGTTTCCTGCGCCACGTGCGCGACCTGCCAGGTAGGCGGGATGGCGACTTCGCCGCCGTCGGCGTGCAGCTCGCCGCGCAGCATGGAAAACAGCGTGGATTTGCCGCTGCCGTTCACGCCGACAAGGCCGACCCGTTCACCGGGGTTGAGGGTGGCGGAGGCGTGGTCGAACAGCACCTTGGTGCCGCGCTGGAGGACGAGGTCGTCGAATCGGATCACGAAAAACTGCGCTTGAAGGCAAATCGGAGAAGGGTGCGATTGTAGCGTGCTGCGTCGCACGATCCTGGCGCACCGCCGGCGTTTGGACTGGTGCATTGCACCGTGGCGAGGCCGCGCTCGCCCGCAATCTGTGCGGCGGTATTGGACCTAGGGAAAACCATAGGCCTTCATGAAAGTTTTTTTCTTTACACGGTTGATTCGTGAAAATACATTTACACAAAATTTTCACGGCCCAGGAACATGGCGAAATCCACCAGCAAGCGTACGGATGTGTCGAAAGGCGCATTTGCCGACGATGCGACGGTCTCCGAGCGCATTGGCGCGGCCCTCGCCACGCTCACGCCGGCGCACCAGCGCATGGCGGAATACGTGCTGGCGAACCCGTTCCGCGCGGCCACCATGCGCATCGACGAGTTTGCCGCCGCGGTGGACATGTCGATTGCCACGGCCAATCGCTTTGCGCTGGCGCTGGGCTTTGACGGCTATCCGCAGTTCCGTGCCGGGCTGCTGCGCGGCTTCGAGGCGACGCTCGCGCCGGTGGAAAAACTGCGCCACGAGCTGGCACGCCCGGCCACCAGCGCGGAGATCTTCGCCGCCTCACTCAACGAAGACATTGCCAACCTTGACGCCACGCGCCGCATGCTCGACCCCGCAGCGTGTGAGCGCGCGGTCGACGCCATCCTGGGCGCACAGCGCATCTACGTGATGGGCTTTGGCGCCAGCGGCTATCTGGCGGGTCTGCTGCGCCATGGGCTCGATCTGTACTGCGACACGGTGATCTCCGTTTCGCAGCCGGGCGGCGCATCGGACGCGGCGCGCCAACTGCGCAAGATCGGGCCGAAGGATCTGCTGATCGCCATCGCATTCCCGCGCTATGCGGCCGACACCATCACGCTGGCCAAGCAGGCCGGCAAGCAAGGCTGCCAACTGCTGGCCCTGACCGACAGCCCCACCTCGCCGCTCGCGCCGCTGGCCGACATTGCGTTGTATGCGCGGCCGGAGCGGCAGTTCTCAGCCACATCTGACACGGCTGCCGTGGCGCTGTTCGAAGCACTGTGCGGCGCGGTGGCGCATCGCTCTGCGCACTCTCTGGAATCGGCCGAGCGACTCACTGAATTCGTGCTGCCGTGGCTGCATACCGCCCCAGCGCCCCGCGCCAACGATGCCGCAGGCACCCCCGGCACCCCGACGACCACCCGACGCGGCCGCAAACGCACCGCTGAAAACTGATTGACATCGAGCCAAGCATGACTACGCCCATCCTCGCCATCCACGGCGGCGCCGGCACCATTACCCGCACGGCCATGAGTGCCGACAAGGAAGCCGCTTACCAACAAGCGCTCCATGACATCCTGGCCGCTGGGCAGCGCATTCTCATGGACGGCGGCAGCGCGTTGGATGCGGTGACCGAAGCGGTGCGCCTGCTCGAAGAGTGCCCGCTGTTCAACGCCGGCAAGGGCTCGGTGCTCACCAGCGCAGGCACGTACGAACTCGATGCGTCGATCATGGATGGCGCCACGCTGGCGGCCGGCGCGGTCACCTGCGTCAAGCGTCTGCGCAACCCGATCCTCGCGGCTCGCGCCGTGATGGAGCGCAGCGAACACGTGCTGTTCACCTCCGAAGGCGCCGAGGCCTTCGCACAGGCGCAGGGCCTGGAGTTTGTCGAGCCGGACTACTACTACACCGAAGCGCGCTACGCCCAATGGCAGCGCGCCCGCCAGCAGGACGGCATGGCGTTGCTCGACCACGATGCCGCGTCGCTCGTGGCCAAGGAAGCCGCGCCCATCGACCCGGACAGCAAGTTCGGCACCGTGGGCGCCGTGGCATGCGACGCGCAAGGGCGCCTGGCGGCCGCCACCTCCACGGGCGGCGTCACCAACAAGAAGGTCGGCCGCGTGGGCGATACGCCCATCGTTGGCGCGGGCTGCTTTGCCAACAACGTGGCGGCGGTGTCGTGCACGGGCACGGGCGAGATGTTCATGCGCGCCGTAGCTGCCTACGACGTTGCCGCGCAGATGGAATACGCCGGCAAGTCATTGGCCGATGCAACCGACGACGTGGTCATGCGCAAGCTGATGGCCATCAATGGCCGCGGTGGCCTGATCGCCGTGGATGCGCAGGGCAACGTCGCGTTGCCGTTCAACACCGAAGGGATGTACCGCGGGTTCGCACGCGGCGCGCAAGAGCCCGTTGTGTCGATCTATCGGTAAGAAATCGAACCCGCCAAGCCGGACAGCAGGAGATTTGTCGTGACAGCAACCAAACAGCCCAGTGCCAGCAGCGTCATTGCGATGCCCGATCAGCGCATCGTGCAGGTGCAAGACCTGAGCGTGCGCTTTGCCAC
>JAGWNU010000313.1 GCA_028871175.1 Burkholderiaceae bacterium
GCCGTCGACCTGTCGGGCCTGCGCTACGGCAAGATCTGCATCCTGTCCGATGCGGACGTGGACGGCGCACACATCCAGGTGCTGCTGCTCACGCTGTTCTTCAAGCACTTCCCGCAACTGATCGCGCGCGGCAATGTGTGCGTGGCCCGCCCGCCGCTGTATCGTGTCGATGCCCCGGCGCGCGGCAAGAAGCCCGCGCAGAAGCTCTACGCACTGGACGACGGCGAGCTCGAAGCCATTGAAGACAAACTGCGCAAGGATGGCGTGAAGGAAGGCGCCTGGCAGATCTCCCGCTTCAAGGGCCTGGGCGAAATGAGCGCCGAGCAGCTCTGGGAAACCACCATGAACCCCGACACGCGGCGCCTGCTGCCCGTGACGCTGGGCGATCTGGACGAAGAGCAGACCATCGGCGTGATGAACATGCTGATGGGCAAGGGCGAGGCAGGAGCTCGCCGCACCTGGCTGGAAGCGCGCGGCAACGAGGTGGAAGCCGATATCTGAAGCACGACCATTACACGATGACGCTGTTCCGACGTTTCGCGTTTGCGCTGACGGCGCTGGCCCTGGTGGCCAGCCAGCCGGCGCACGCCGACGTCTACGGCTATATCGATGAAAATGGACTGGCGCACTTTGCGGCTGAGCGCCTCGATGACCGCTACGTGCTGTTCATGAAGGGCGCCGCCGTCACCGCGCCTGACGACAAGGGCGAGGCAGCCATCGCGCTGCCCGCCACGGAACTGCCGGATGCCGACGCCTACCTCAACGCCAGCAAGCGCGATGCACTCGACAACGCCGGCGGCATACGCCAGCGCCTGGTGCGTGCCGTGCTGCAGCACCCCAGCGTGCCGACGGTCGAGCCGCTGATCCGCCAGGCGGCAACCAGGCATGGCGTGGACCCTGCGCTGGTGAAGGCCGTGATTGCGGCCGAATCCGGTTTCAACCCGCAGGCCGTGTCGCCCAAGGGCGCGATCGGGCTGATGCAGGTGATTCCCGACACGGGCGCACGCTATGGCGTGACCGGCGACGCCCGCCGCACCGCCGCGCAGAAGCTGGCGGACCCGAAGACCAACATCGCCACCGGCGTGCGTTACCTGAGCGACCTGCTGCGCATGTTCTCGGGCAACCTTGAACTCGTGCTCGCGGCCTACAACGCGGGCGAGGGCGCAGTGCAGAAGCACGGCAACGACATCCCGCCGTACGCCGAGACACAGAACTACGTGAAGACGGTGCTGCAGTTCTACCGCTACTACAACCCGATGGCCGCCGTGCCGGGCCTGATGAACGTCAGCGCCCATGGCGTGATGGCAACGCGCAAGCCGGGACGCACCGGCCGGCCTGCACGCATCGAACTCGTACTGGACCCGGCCACCGGCGTGGCCACGAACGCACCACAACATTGATCCTGGCGGCGCCGCATCGCATTGCTGCGGATGTGCGCCGCTTTCGCCTGAGCCTCCATGGAACAACAAGACATCCTCTTCGACCCCAGCGAGCCGGCCGAAGCGCTGACGCTTGGCGCGTATGCCGAGCGCGCTTACCTCGACTACGCCATCAGCGTGGTCAAGGGCCGAGCGCTGCCCGAGGTGGCCGATGGCCAGAAGCCGGTGCAGCGCCGCATCCTGTTCGCGATGCACGAGATGGGGCTGCGCGCCGATGCCAAGCCGGTCAAGTCGGCGCGCGTGGTCGGCGACGTGCTGGGCAAGTACCACCCCCACGGTGACCAATCCGCCTACGACGCGCTGGTGCGCCTGGCGCAGGATTTTTCGCTGCGCTACCCGCTGATCGACGGCCAGGGCAACTTCGGCTCGCGCGATGGCGACGGCGCGGCGGCGATGCGTTACACCGAAGCGCGCCTCACGCCCATCTCGCGCCTGCTGCTTGAGGAACTGGACCAGGGCACGGTCGACTTCATCCCGAACTACGACGGCTCGATGGACGAGCCGAAGCTCCTGCCGGCGCGCCTGCCGTTCGTGCTGCTCAACGGCGCATCGGGCATTGCGGTGGGCATGGCCACGGAGGTTCCGTCGCACAACCTGCGTGAAGTGGCCAACGCCGCGGTGGCGCTGATCCGCGACGACAAGCTCACCAGTGCCGACCTGATGCAGTACATGCCCGGGCCGGACTATCCGGGCGGCGGGCAGATCATCTCGTCGGCGGCAGACGTCGCGCAGGTGTACGAGACCGGCCGCGGCAGCCTGAAGGTGCGTGCGCGCTGGAAGATCGAGGAGCTCGCGCGCGGCCAGTGGCAATTGGTGGTGACGGAGCTGCCGCCCAACACCTCGTCGCAGAAGGTGCTGGAAGAGATCGAGGAGCTGACCAATCCGAAGGTGCGCGCCGGCAAGAAATCGCTGTCGCCGGATCAGCTGCAGATGAAGCAGACCATGTTGGGCCTGCTCGATGCCGTGCGCGACGAATCGGGCAAGGATGCGCCGGTGCGCCTCGTGTTCGAGCCCAAGAGCAAGAACATCGACCAGCAGGAGTTTGCCAACGCGCTGCTGGCGCACACGTCGCTGGAATCGGGCGCGGCCATCAACCTCGTGATGATCGGCATGGACGGCCGCCCGCGCCAGAAGGGCCTGGCCGAGATCCTGCGCGAGTGGATCAGCTATCGCTTTGCCACGGTCACACGCCGTACGCGCCACCGGCTGGGCAAGGTGGAAGACCGCATCCACATTCTCGAAGGCCGGCAGATGGTTTTGCTGCGCATCGAGGACGTCATCCGCATCATTCGCGAGAGCGACGAGCCGAAGGCAGCGCTCATCCAGGCCTTCAACCTGACCGACCGTCAGGCCGAGGACATCCTGGAAATCCGTCTGCGCCAGTTGGCCCGTCTGGAAGCCATCAAGATCGAGCAGGAACTGAAGAACCTGCGTGAGGAGCAGGCTGATCTGGACGTGCTGCTGAAGTCGGAAACCATGATGCGCCGCCGCATCATCAAGGAGATCGAAACCGACGCGAAGCAATTCGGCGACGACCGCCGCACGCTCATCCAGGAGGAGCGCCGCGCCGCCGCTGAAGTCAAGGTCATCGACGAACCTGTCACGGTGGTCGTCTCGCAGAAGGGCTGGGTGCGCACGCGCCAGGGTCATGGGCATGACGCCACGCAATTCGGCTTCAAGGCCGGCGACGCGCTGTACGACACCTTCGAGTGCCGCACGACGGATACGCTCCTCATTTTCGGCTC
>JAGWNU010000314.1 GCA_028871175.1 Burkholderiaceae bacterium
GGCATCACAGCGTGTCAAACGCGCATGGGGCGACCTGCCATCGGTATCTACCATGGGGCGTTGCGTCGCGTGAACGTTGCCTCTATGCGTTTTGTTGTAAAGCAGCATGTCTCGCGGTTATCGTTCGAAGCAGTGCGCGGCGATGCGCTGCGTCGTTTCAAGACAAACGAATACCACGGAGGAGACAGGCGTGCGGACCACCACCCTGCGGTTGGCCCTGGCCACGGGCGTTGCCCTGACCCACCCGGCGCTGAGCTGGGCGCAGAGCAGCCCTACCCAAGGCAACCCGATCGACACGCTACCCAAGGTCGATAGCTCGCGTCCGCCCGAGCAAAAGATCCAGGTGCAGGTCCAGCGGCCGAACCCTGCGTTGGAAAACCTGCTCGCCACGCATCTCACGCCCACCAAATTCCAGATCGAGGGCGTCAAGACGCTCCCGTTTCCGGAGATCGCCGCGCACTTTGCGCCAATGGCCGGGCACGACATTACCGTCGCGCAATTGCTGCAGGCGGCAAACGATGTCACCAAGCTGTATGCCGATCGCGGCTATCCGCTGTCGTTCGCGTTTGTGCCGGCCCAGACCTTTGCAGGCGGCGTGGTGCGCGTCACCGTGGTGGAAGGCTACGTTGCGCGGATGCGGGTCGAAGGTACGCCGGGGCCCCTGGAAGGCCGCCTGCGCGAAATCTCGCGGCGCATGATGGACGAGCGTCCACTGCGCAAAGAGACCTTCGAGCGCGTGACCGGCATACTGGCGCTGCAACCCGGCGTGCAGATCACCGCGACCGTGCAGCCGCCCACGACCACCGATGGTGCGAGCGAGCTCGTGCTCAACGTCAAGCGCAAGCCCTACACCGTCGGCACGGGCGTCGAATATCGCTCGCCGGGCGTGCGCGCCGTGATCACGGGCACGCTCAATAGCGTGACGCCGCTGGGCGAACAGATCACCGTTTCCACGCTGCAGCCGCGCGGGCGCGACCAAGAAACGTTCTACTCAGCCGCGTGGGCGCAGCCAATCGGTACCGATGGCCTCCTGGCCAAGCTCACATGGTCGCACTACCGAGGCATGCCAGAAAACCTGCCGCTCGAGCAGCTTGGCTACCAATCGCGCTATCTGACCGACACGCAAAGGCTCGGCCTGTCGCTGAGCTATCCGGTGCTGCTGTCGCGTGAGCGCAGCCTGACGCTGACCGGCACTTTCTACGGCAATGACGATAAGCAACGCTATTCGCCGCAGAACACCGCCATTGCACAGACCGAGCTCGACGCACGGGTGCGCGTCGCGGGCGCGGAGGCGTTGTACACCGAGGTGAGACCCGGCGAGACGCGAAGAGCCTCCGTCGGCCTCTATCAGGGCATCAACAGCCTGGGCGCCGGCAAGTCGCCCAACAACAATGTCGACCTGAACTTCCTGCGCACGCGCATCACCGCCAGCGAGGCGCATGACCTGCCCTTCGGCTTCGGCGTGGTGGTGGCTGGCGCGGCGCAATACAGCGGGGAGGTGCTGCCGTCGTCGGAACAGATCAGCTTTGGCGGCCGTTTCTTCGGCCTCGCCTATCCGGCCGGCGAAATCGCCGGGGACCGCGGCTGGGGCGCCTCGCTGGAGATCAACCGCGCCTTTACCGCGGCAATGACGTATCTGAAGACTGTCCAGCCTTATGTGCTGTACGACACCGCCAAGGCGTATTCGAACGCCGGGACGCTGGTACACGACCAACTTGGCTCGATTGCCCTGGGCGTGCGGTTTTCCGATCGGAAGTACTACACACTCGATCTGGCCATCGCTCGCCCGGTCGGTGACAAGCCGATCAACAGCAGTTCTCGCAGCCTGCGCTTCAACGCTGCCTATACGTATCAGTTCAACTAGACCGACATGCTGAACACGTTAAGGTTTTTTGAATTTTTTATTTTTCAGCGCTGAAAGTCGCTCATACTCCCCTCCGATGGGGGGGATACAGCACCTCTGGAATTTGGGAGGATCAGATGCGCAATGTTAAGCTTTTGCAGAAAGTTGCCGAGTACCAAAGAAGTCGCGCAAAACAACAATCACCAAGACAGCGACGGCGGCAGCACGCCGCAACACATCGACGGCGAAGGATCGCACCTTCAGTCGTCGCAATACGCATCGGGGGCCATCATGCTGCAACGTCTATCGGATGACGCAGAGTTTCACCGTCTCGTCGATACCATTTACGAGGCGGTGCTCGAACCTGCGCAAATGCCGATCGCCTTGGCGTTGCTTTCGGTCTATGCCGGAGTCGAGAGCGCACACTATTTCGTCTGGGACAAGCACACGGACGCCCCGCGCCACGGCATCTCGTCGGGCCGGTGTCAGCAGTGCCCACAACCCGGCGAGTGCGACCCGCTCTGCCAGGATCCGCACGTGCTGAGCGCACCGGCGCCGGAAGACACGTCCGCGGCTGCGATGACCCTGGTTGACACACCCGACCTGCGCGTCACGATGCGCCTGCGCACGAATGAAGGTGTCTCGGAGCTGAGCGCCGACGAGCGCGAAGCACGCCTGCAGCGCGTCCTGCCGCATCTGCAACGGGCAGCGCGCATGCAGCAGCGCAATCAGGAACTGAATGAACTGGCGGCGCTCGGCATGGCCGGGCTCGACACGCTCGACTTTGGCGTGATGGTCATCGAGCGCACCATGCGGGTGAAGTACGCGAATGCGTGGGCGCGGACGATGGCCGCGGAAGACGACCGTTTGTCGTTGGATGGCGGCAGGCTCCACTCCGCGGAGCACACGCACGACGCAGCGCTGCGCAATCTCATTGAAACCGCCGCCGGCTCGCTCGGCGTGCAGGGCGCGGCTGGCTCATGGATGTATCTGGCACGCGACGGGCGCCCTGTGCCATTCATCGCGACGCCGCTGACGCCCTCTGATGTCATGCGTTCTGCCTGGGCGTCACCACTGGCTGTGGTGCTCGTGGGCAACTCCGAAGCCCGCTCGGTGATGGACGCAGGCGTGCTCGCCTCCCTCTTCGGCTTGACCAACAAGGAATGCATCGTCGCTGCGCGCCTGGCGGCCGGCGAAACGCTGCAGGAAATCGCCGAGCGCGAGTTTCTCTCGGTGCACACGGTACGCGTGCACATTCGCGACATCCTGCGCAAGACCGGCACGCACCGTCAATCCGAACTCGTGCGCTTGCTGCATCTGCTGCCCAGCGTGGATCTG
>JAGWNU010000064.1 GCA_028871175.1 Burkholderiaceae bacterium
CGGGGCGGGGCTGACGGTGGGTGGTGCAGGGCTGTCGGGCGGCAGCCTGCTTGGCATTGGGCTGGGCGTCGCTTCTGCGGTCATTTACTCGATCTACATCACAGTCGGTGCACGGGTCACGCGCGGGCTGGATCCACTGGCGTGCACGACCGTCATCTGTACTGCCGCGGCCGTCGTGTATACGGGGATGGCGTTGCTCGGCGCGCCGGCGCATCTGCCCGGCACGTTTGGTGGCTGGGTAGCGGCACTGGCAATCGCCGGCTTGTCGACGGTGGTGGCAATCCTGACGTTCTTCGCCGGCTTGCAGAAGTTGGGGGCCGCGCAGGCTTCGATGCTGTCGACGCTGGAGCCGGTGGTGACGGTGCTCCTGGCGGCATTGCTGCTCGGCGAGTCGATCGCGCCCATGCAGATGACCGGCGGCGCATTGATCCTGGCGGGCGTGCTGTGGCTTACGCGTGCGGACGCGAAGCCTGGGGGTCACGGCGTGGATGACATGGCCTGAAGCCGAATCCTCGCTCCAACAAAAAACCGCCCAGCGTGAACTGGGCGGTTTTGCTTTCTGCCTTGAGGCGACTACTTCTTCTGCCCCGCCGGCAGGCGTTGCAGGCTCTGCACCCGCATCAGGGCCGGACGATCAGCCATCACGCCATCGTAGAACGAAGCCAGGTCACCCTTGAGCGCGGTGCGCGACGCATCGTTCAGATAGATCATGTGGCCCGACGGGTAATTCCTGATCGTCAGGTTCTTCGCCTTGATCGTCGGGTCGAGCGGCATTTGCGCCAGCGTCAGCTCGGTCTGGTGGAACGGCGTGACCGCGTCGAAGTAACCGCTGGCCTGCAGCACCTTCAGGTCGGGGTTCAGGCTCATCGTCGAGGCAAGGTCGCCGGCGGTGTACAGCGTGTTGCCGCCGCCCTTGTTGGCGCCCGTCGGGTCGATATGGCTGAAGTCCCAGTTGTTGAACACGGCGTCGTTCAGGTCCACGAACGACGAGGTCGATGTGTACTTGAGCTGGGTGTTCAGGTAGCTGTTCCACAGCACCGTATACGCGCCGCCGATGTTCGAGATCGACGGATCGTTGCTGCCCGAGTTCGGCAGGATGAACGGCGCGATGCCCTGGCCCGTGTAGTTGGCGCGGCCGTCATACTGGCCGATCTGGATGCCTGGGTTCAGCGTCAGGAAGAACGTGTACGGCGGATTGTTGTTCTGCGACGGCACGTTGCCCAGCGCCGCCGGATTGCCAAACGTCTGGATCAGTGAGACCGGATCGGTGCCGATGTACGAGCCCATCGTCTGTGCCGTCGCCAGATTCAGGTTCAGGCGCACGTTGACGAAGCCGCCGTCCGCGGCGCTTGGCGCCTGTGCCAGCGGTGCCAGCGTGTTGTCGGCGTAGTTGCGCGCCTGGACCATGTAGCTGTCCAGGTCGGTCGGTGCCGGATTGAGCGTCGTCTTCTTCCAGTAGAAGGCGTCTGCCGCCAGGGTCGGGAAGGTGCCCACGGCCGAGAGCGCATTCGCATAGTCGAGGATCGACGATTGCAGCGTGATCCCGTTCAGCTCGATGCCGTCTTCGTGGAGCAGCCACGAGAGCACCGCGCTGCGGGCTGTGCCATACGACTCGCCGTACAGGAACTTGGGCGAGTTCCAGCGCGAGTTCTTCGTCAGGTAGCGCTGGATGAAGCGGTCGATGGAGCGCGCGTCCTGGTCGGTGCCCCAGAAGTCCTTGTTCTTGGCCGGTGCAATGGCGGCCGAATAGCCGGTGCCCACCGGGTTGATGAACACGAGATCGGAGCGGTCGAGCAGGCTGTCCGGGTTGTCGGGCAGTTTGTACGGCGCCGGCGGCGTGAAGTTGGGGAACGACGACTGCAGGCGCTTAGGCCCGAACGAGCCCAGCAGCAGGAACACCGACGACGAGCCCGGCCCGCCGTTATAGAAGAACGTCACCGGACGCGGCTTTGTCGGATCGGGATTGTCCTGCGTGTACGCCACGTAGAACATCGTCGCGTTCGATTGCGACGTAACCGGGTCGATGGTTGTCAGGTGGCCGGCGGTGGCCGTGTAGGCGATGCTCTTGCCACCGATCGTCACCGTGTGGTGCGTGATGGCCGCGCTTTCGCCCGGATCGGCGGCCAGAGCGTCGTTCGGCCCGGTGCCGTAGACGTTCGGATCGACGTAAGGTTGGTCGGGCGGCACGGCGGCCGTCACCGGCTGCGTTGTCGTGTTGCCGGAACTGGCGGCAACGCCGCTCGGGCTGGCCGTGGCGGAGGAGTCTCCGCCGCCGCAACCCGCCAGCAGCACGGCGGACAGCGCCCCCGCCGCAAACGATGCGCCAAAGGTACGAGACAATCCTGCAAAATCACGTGTCGATAATCTGGATTCATTCATGGCGATAATGGCCTTCTTCAGGGTGACGAACGCCATCACTTAAAACATAGGGTTTTAAGTGGGCTCCATATTCGATTTGCGATTTAAAATTTCTGTGCGACGCGAAACGAATATTATGATTTCCCGCCTTGTCTGCGGAATCTAATGCAATCGCTTGTTATTTGGCAAAATAAGCCCCCGAAATCCGACTGGATTTCAAAAAGAAAACGACGTCGGGATCAAGCCCCCAGGATTTTTGCGCAAAGCCCGGCAAGGACTTTGCGCAAACGTAGGGGTGAATGGAGTCGCGCGCCGGTTTTAAAACCAGGCGCGAATCCGATACGTCCAACCCTGCGGGTAATGCAATGACGAACAAAAAAGTAGTTCGTCAGCAAACCGTTGTAAAGGGCTGTTTTTCATCGTACGCGACGGGCTGTAAAAATCACCATGTCGATGCGATGGCGCATCGCAATAATGGCGATTAAATACAAGCGAGGTTTGCTGTTTTTCCCACATGCCTGCATCACTGAGCGCTCCCGGATGCCCATTCGAGGCGTGCAGGTGTCCGGCGCGCGCGGATACGGCGCATTACAATGCGCTCCTCAACTCTTTCCGGAGCCCCCCGCAATGCCGATGCTTGAACCGTCCGTGCTGGACCAACTGTTCCACGAAGCCCGTACTCACAACGTGTGGCTGGACAAGCCGGTCGACGACGAACTGCTGCACACGCTGTACGACACCGTGAAGTACGGCCCGACGGCGGCCAACAGCACGCCGGCCCGCTTCGTGTTCGTCAAGAGCCCCGCGGCCAAGGATCGGCTCGTTCCCTGCATGTCGGCGGGCAACCAGGAGAAGACCCGCCAGGCACCCGTGACCGTGATCGTTGCTTACGACACGCAATTCCACGAGCAGTTGCCGAAGCTGTTTCCGCATACCGACGCGCGTTCGTGGTACGCGGGCGACCAGGCCAAGATCAATGCAGCCGCGCTGATGAACAGCTCGCTGCAGGGTGGCTACCTGGTGATCGCAGCCCGCGCGCTGGGCCTGGATTGCGGCCCGATGGCCGGTTTCGACGCCAACAAGGTCAACGAGACGTTCTTCCCCGATGGACAGTGGAAGGTCAACTTCATCATGAACATCGGCTACGGTGATGCGCAGAAGCTGCACCCGCGCAACCCGCGCCTGTCGTTCGAGGAGGCGTGCAAGATCGTTTGATCGACAACTGGTCGCGCAAAGAAAACGGGGACTCGCATCAGAAGCTGCGGTCCCCGTTTTTCATTCCTTCGGTGCCGGCGTCTTCGGCCTGAATTCGCACAGTGGCTCGATGGCGCAGTGCCAGCATTCGGGCTTGCGCGCCTTGCACACGTAGCGCCCGTGCAGAATCAGCCAGTGGTGCGCGTCCTGGCGAAACTCCTCCGGTACCACCTTCAGCAGCTTGAGCTCGACTTCGAGCACGTTCTTGCCGGGCGCCAGCCCGGTGCGGTTCGCCACGCGGAAGATGTGCGTATCCACGGCGATCGTCGGCTCGCCGAAGGCCGTGTTCATCACCACGTTGGCGGTCTTTCGGCCCACGCCGGGCAGCGCTTCGAGCGCGGCGCGGTCGCGTGGCACTTCACCGCCATACTGGTCGAGCAGGATATGGCACGTCTGCAGGATGTGCTTGCACTTGGTGCGATACAGCCCGATCGTCTTGATGTACTCGGTGATGCCTTGTTCCCCCAGCGCCAGCATCTTGGCCGGCGTGTCCGCCACGGGAAAGAGTTTGCGCGTGGCCTTGTTCACACCCACGTCGGTCGCCTGTGCGGAGAGCAGTACCGCAATCAGCAACTCGAACGGCGTCGTGTATTCCAGCTCGGTGGTGGGCGTCGGGTTGTTCTCGCGCAGGGTCTCGAAGATGGCGCGGCGCTTGGCGGGATTCATCGGCGGGGCGGGGCAGCGGACGGTGTCAGGGCGTCGGTATCGGGTTTGGCGAGATCGGCAAGACGCTTGCGGCGCGCTTCGGCCTCATCGATCTGCGCCTGCACGTCTGCCGAGACATCCGTCACATTGCGCGGACCTTGCCCGCGTGCAGCCATCTCGGCCTGCTTCTGCCGGGCGCGTTCGATGGCCGCCTGGATGATCGCCTTCTTGCGCGCCTGTGCTTCACGTTCGGCATCGCTGGCGGGTTGTTCTGCGCTCACTGCCGCCAGCTTGGCTGCGGCTTTGGCCGCCAGGCGCGCTTCGTTCTCGGCTTGTTCGCGCTTGAGCCGGGCGTTTCGGAACGTGTAGCGATCGCGGGCGAGGTCGGCCTGTTCCTGGCTCCAGGCATCCCACCCCGTGCGGTCCCCTGTTACGGGCACCATGTCGATGCAATCGACAGGGCAGGGGGGCACGCACAGGTCGCAACCCGTGCACCAGTCTTCGAGCACCACATGCATTGCCTTGGGCGCGCCGACGATGGCGTCGACCGGGCAGGCCTGGATGCACAGCGTGCAGCCGATGCAGCGCTCCGGGTCGATGACGGCCACGGCGCGGGGTTGCTCCACGCCGTTGGACGGATCCAGCGGCAACAACCCGCCTGTCCGCCCCAGCGCTGCACTGAGGCGGCGAATGCCTTCCTGGCCGCCAGGCGGGCAGCGGTTGGGCAGCGCCTCGCCGCAGGCCATGGCTTCTGCGTAAGGGCGGCAGCCGTTGTAGCCGCACTTCGTGCATTGCGTTTGCGGCAGCAGACGTTCGAGCCGGTCGGCCAACTCACCGGCCTGGGACGGGGCCAAGGAAACCACGATGGGATTTGTCGTTTGAATAGCCTGCCATTATCGCCGATTTGTTGGGGGCGCAAGCGGTGCATGCCCTGACATCGCTTGCGGCAGGTCACGCGTTGACCGTATGACATAATCCTTGCGTTCCAAACGGACCGACGTGCCATGCCGTCTCACCCAGTCGCGCCGCTCGCCGACATTGATCCGGTCGAAGTCCAGGGCGATTCCGCCGCGCCCCGCGCCCGTCGCGACCCCGCTGGCACGCGCCGGCGCATCCTGGCTGCGGCCGTCGAAGAATTCTCGCGTGGGGGCTATGCGGGTGCCCGTGTCGACGCCATCGCGCGTCGCGCCGAAACCAACGAGCGGATGCTGTATTACTACTACGGCAGCAAGGAGAAGCTCTTCCTGACCGTGCTCGAACACATGTACTTCCGCTTCAAGGACGCTGAAGAGCAGGTGCAGATCGAGTCGTCGGACCCTCGTGAGGCGGTCATCCAGCTGGCGCGTTTCGTGTGGGATTTCTATTACGAGAACCCCGAATTCATCCGCCTGCTCAACAGCGAAAACCTGCACGAGGCGCGGCATCTGAAGACATCGCCGCACTTGGTCGAACTGGTCAACCCCGTCATTGAAGTGCTGCGCGGGGTGGTCGAGCGCGGCCAGCGCAGCGGCATCTTTCGCGCTGACGTCGATGTGTTGCGTCTGTACCTGACGATCTCGGCGCTGGGCTATTACGTGCTGTCCAACCGCTATACGATCAGCGCGGTCGTGGGCCGCGACATCGCCTCGGCGGACGAGCACGAGGCGTTCGCGCAACTGCATATCCAGATGCTGCTGGCCTACCTGGAGCGGCCCGAGCGTTGAAGCCAGGGCCGCATCAAACGAAAAAAAGCCTCGCGATCGCGAGGCTTTTTTCATCGGTAGCCATGGTCAGGCGACGGCCTTGATGCGCGGTGCGTTCTCGTCGTATCGGCGGATGAAATCGCGCAGCTGCGGATAGACTTGCTCGCGCCAGCGGCGGCCCGAGAAGATGCCGTAGTGACCGCACTTGGGTGCCGTCAGGTGCTGCTTGCGCGCTTTGGGGATGCCGGTGCAGAGCGCATGCGCAGCTTCGGTCTGACCGCTTCCGGAGATGTCGTCGAGCTCGCCTTCGATGGTGAAAAGCGCGGTGCCCTTGATGTCCTGCGGGCGCACGGGCTTGCCTCCCACCACCCACGTCCCGTTGGCCAGGTGGAACTCCTGAAACACGTCGCGGATGGTTTCGAGGTAGTACTCGGCCGCCATGTCGAGCACGGCGTTGTACTCGTCGTAGAACCGCACGTGGGCTTCTGCGTCTTCCGTGTCGCCCTCAATCAGGTTCAGGTAATAGTCGTAGTGCGAGGAGACGTGGCGATCAGGATTCATCGCCACGAAACCGGCATGCTGCAGAAAGCCCGGATACACGCGGCGGCCATGTCCCGGGTAATTGGCGGGCACCGTGTAGATCACGTTGTTCTCGAACCAGCTGTGCGCCTTGTTGGTTGCCAGCGAGTTGACGGCCGTCGGGCTTTTGCGCGCGTCGATGGGGCCACCCATCATCGTCATGGTGCGCGGCGTCTTTTCGCCGTCCGAGGCCATGAGCGAAATGGCGGCGAGCACCGGCACGGTCGGCTGGCAGACCGAGATCACATGCAGCTTGTCCGCCCCGATATGGTTGATGAACTCGCGGATGTAGCTGATGTAGTCCGCCAGGTGGAAGGCCCCTTGCTCGATCGGCACCATGCGCGCATCGATCCAGTCGGTTACGTACACCTTGTGGTCCTGCAGCAGCGTGCGCACGGTATCGCGCAGCAGCGTGGAGTGGTGTCCCGACAGCGGCGCGCACACCAGTACCACCGGTTCATCCTTGAGCAGCTTGATGGTCTCGGCGTCGTCCGCGTAGCGCTTGAAGCGGATCAGGCGGCAGAACGGCTTCTCGATGATGGTTTGTTCGACGATCGGAATATCGCGCCCGTTCGACTTGACGGAGCGGATGCCGAATTCCGGTTTTTCGTATTCCTTGCCCAGGCGGTACAGCAGTTCATAGCCTGCCGCATAGCGTTGTGCACCCGGCAGCAGCGACAGCGGGCTCAGCGGGTTGGTGAAAGTCTTGGCGGTTGCCTGAGCCCAGGCCGTCATCGGGCTGAGCATGGCACGCTGGAATTCATGGAGCTGATAAAGCATGGCTGGACCGGTTCGTGGTGGCGGGATCAACCCAAACGATTATGCACCTCAGTGCAGGATACTGCGATGCAGCACAAACCCTGATAAGGGTATGTAGCGAGGTTTGTATGATGCGCCTGTGTCAGCCTGGCGGCATGCAGCAAAAAAGCGGCCGAAGCCGCTTTTCTTTTTGCAATTGCACCTAAGGCGTGACGCCTACGGCACCTTACAGAACGTCGGCGATGGCATTCACCACGGCGTCGATGTTGTGCGTGTTCAGCGCGGCCACGCAGATGCGGCCGGTCGACACGGCGTAGATGCCGTGCTCGTTGCGCAGGCGATCCACTTGCGCGGAGGTCAGACCCGAATACGAGAACATGCCGCGCTGGGCCTTCACGAACGAGAAGTCGGTCTTCACGCCCTTGGCGGCCAGCTTGTCGACCAGTGCATTACGCATCGACTTGATGCGGTCACGCATTTCGCCCAGCTCCTGTTCCCACATTGCGCGCAGCTCGGGGCTCGTCAACACGCTGGCGACGATCGTGCCACCGTGCGTCGGCGGGTTCGAGTAGTTCGTGCGGATCACGCGCTTGACTTGCGACAGCACGCGGGTCGCTTCGTCCTTGCTGGTCGTCACGATCGACAGCGCCCCGACGCGCTCGCCGTACAGCGAGAACGACTTCGAGAACGAGCTGGAGACAAAGAACGGCAGGCCGGATTCGGCAAACAGGCGCACGGCCAGGCCATCTTGCTGGATGCCGTCGGCAAAGCCTTGGTAGGCCATGTCCAGGAACGGGATCAGGTTCTTGGCCTTGATGACTTCCACGACCTGCTTCCACTGCTCGGTGGTCATGTCCACGCCGGTCGGGTTGTGGCAGCAGGCGTGCAGCACGACGATCGTGTTCGGCGCGTAGCTGTTGAGCGAATCCATCATGCCGGCGAAGTTCAGGCCGTGCGACGGGGCATCGTAGTACGCGTAGTTGACGACTTCGAAGCCGGCCGACTCGAACAGGGCGCGGTGGTTTTCCCAGCTCGGGTCGGAAATGGCGACCTTGGCGTCCGGGTACAGGCGCTTGAGGAAGTCGGCACCGATCTTCAGTGCGCCGGTGCCGCCCAGGGCTTGTGCGGTGACCACGCGGCCTTCGGTGATCAGGGGCGACTCAGCGCCGAACAGCAGCTTCTGCACGGCCTGGTCGTAGGCAGCGATGCCTTCGATCGGCAGGTAGCCACGCGGGGCAGCGGCGGCCAGGCGGGCCTTCTCGGCTTCCTGCACGGCGCGCAGCACCGGAATTTTCCCTTCGTCGGTGAAGTACACGCCCACGCCCAGATTCACTTTGGTGCTGCGGGGATCGGCGTTAAAGGCTTCATTCAGGCCCAGGATGGGATCGCGCGGGGCCAGTTCGACGGCGGAGAAAAGCGACATGATGTCTCTATCGGTTGGTTCGGGATTCGGTGGGATCTTCAGGCGGTGCGGCGCGGATTCCGGGGCGGATTGCCGGGCGCGGCTGGCACGACTCCGAATTGTACCGAATACGGGCTCTAATCGCCCGAAAAATCCCTGCAGAACAGCGGCTTGAAGCGTTTGAAGGACCGCTACAGTTGGGCGAGACCCCGCGCTCAAACGATTGCCGGAGCAGCACGCTACACTACAAGGCCGGTTGCATTCGCCGCTGCCGCCCCAACTTGCAGGGAGCGTGAGCGTCACTTTGCCGAGTGCTTGCGTTGCCATCCCCTCCGCCGCCATGACCGATCTGAGCCAAGTCCCCAGCCCGTACGACGAATCGAAGTTTGTGACGTTCGAGGGCTCGCCGTTCCAGTTGTACCAGCCGTATCCGCCGGCCGGCGACCAGCCGGAGGCGATCCGCCAGCTGGTCGAGAACATTGGTGATGGACTGTCGTACCAGACGCTGCTGGGCGTGACGGGTTCGGGCAAGACGTTCACCATGGCGAATGTGATCGCGCAGGTGGGGCGGCCGGCCATTGTGTTTGCGCCGAACAAGACGCTGGCGGCGCAGTTGTATTCGGAGTTTCGCGAGTTCTTCCCGCGCAATGCGGTGGAGTACTTCGTCTCGTACTACGACTACTACCAGCCCGAAGCCTATGTGCCCCAGCGTGATCTTTTCATCGAGAAGGATTCGTCGATCAACGAGCACATCGAGCAGATGCGGCTCTCGGCCACCAAGAGCCTGCTGGAGCGCCGCGATGTCGTGATCGTGGCCACCGTGTCGGCCATCTACGGTATCGGCAACCCGAGCGAATACCACCAGATGATCCTGACCCTGCGCGCGGGCGACAAGGTCAGCCAGCGTGACGTGATCGCGCGCCTGATCGCCATGCAGTACACGCGCAACGAGACCGATTTCCAGCGGGGCACCTTCCGTGTGCGCGGCGACACGGTCGACATTTTTCCGGCTGAGCACGCAGAGATGGCCGTGCGCCTGGAATTGTTCGACGACGAGGTCGAATCGCTGCAGTTGTTCGATCCGCTGACGGGCCGCGTGCGGCAGAAGATTCCGCGCTTCACGGTGTACCCGTCGAGCCACTACGTGACGCCGCGCGAGACTGTGCTGCGCGCCATCGAGACCATCAAGGCCGAGTTGCGCGAACGGCTCGATTTCTTCTACAAGGAAAACAAGCTGGTGGAAGCGCAGCGGCTGGAGCAGCGCACGCGCTTCGACCTGGAGATGCTGCAGGAGCTGGGCTTCTGTAAGGGCATCGAGAACTATTCGCGACACTTGTCCGGCTCCGCGCCGGGCGAGCCGCCGCCGACGCTGGTCGACTACCTGCCGCCCGATGCGCTGATGTTCCTCGATGAATCGCACGTGCTGATCGGTCAGCTCAACGGCATGTACAACGGCGACCGCGCGCGCAAGGAAACGTTGGCCGAATACGGCTTCCGGCTGCCTTCCGCGCTCGACAACCGGCCGCTCAAATTTGCCGAGTTCGAGACCAAGATGCGGCAGGTGACATTTGTCTCGGCCACGCCCGGCGATTACGAAAAACAGAAGGCGGGCACCGAGGTCGTCGAGCAGGTCGTCCGGCCAACCGGTCTGGTCGATCCAACAATCGAAGTGCGCCCGGCCACGACACAGGTCGACGATCTGCTCTCGGAAATCCACCTGCGCGTGGAAGCCGGCGAGCGTGTGCTGGTGACGACGCTGACCAAACGCATGGCCGAGCAGTTGACCGAGTTCCTGTCGGAGAACGGCATCAAGGTCCGCTACCTGCATTCGGACATCGACACCGTCGAGCGCGTCGAAATCATCCGCGACCTGCGCCTGGGCACGTTCGACGTGCTGGTCGGTATCAACCTGCTGCGTGAGGGGCTGGACATTCCCGAGGTATCGCTGGTGGCAATCCTGGATGCGGACAAGGAGGGCTTCCTGCGCGCCGAGCGCTCGCTCATCCAGACGATCGGGCGCGCGGCCCGCAATGTCAATGGTAAAGCCATTCTCTACGCCGATCGCATCACCGATTCGATGCGCAAGGCCATCGATGAGACCGAACGCCGCCGCGCCAAGCAGATCGCCCACAACGCGGCGCACGGCATCACGCCGCGCGGCGTGGTCAAGCGCATCAAGGACATCATCGACGGCGTGTACAACGTCGACGACGCACGCGCCGAGCTCAAGGCTGCGCAAGAGGCCGCCAAGTACGAGGACATGAGCGAAAAGCAGGCGTCCAAGGAAATCAAGCGCCTGGAAAAGCAGATGCTCGACCACGCCAAGAATCTCGAATTCGAAAAGGCGGCGGCGGTGCGGGATCAGCTTGTGAAACTCAAGTCCCAGCTCTTTGGCGCCAGCGGGGAAGACCATATCGTTCCGGCCGCCTGAACCGCACGGCCGTCTATCGGCAAGCCATGCCGGACCTCCTGCGAGGGGGGGCGGCGCTTGCTGTTGAAACACGTTCAGATCAGATTGGGGCGCAGTGCGCCGCCTGATTGGCGAACCAGGACACGGTGCCGCCCACGGGCGCGTGTGTCCGTCATCAAGGGAGTTCGATGTTTGATTTTCTGCTCAGTCCGTGGCGCAAGTGGCGCGCTTCCCGGCACGCCAGCCATCAGCTCGACGCCATCCTGGCGCAGTTCGAGCCTGCGCGCAGCCTGGCCGAACGCAATGAATGGCTGATTGAACTGGCTTACTGGCTGCGCCGTACCGATCGGCCAGAGGGCGCTGCTTCGGAATCGTGGCGCTATGCGCGTCTGCGCTATCTGCTGCAGGTGCTGGAAAACAATCCCGCGCTGGCTGAACGGGTTGGTCGGACGCTGCGCAGCATTGCCGAAGATAACGATCCGGTGTCGCTGCTGTGTGATACGGGCCTGTCGTCGCGAGCCGGTTTCTGGGGCGAGCTGATCGACCGGTGGCAGGCGCGCTTCTTGCCGCCCGCGCCGAACGAACCCCAGCTGGCAACGCTGTTCGCACTGTTGTTCGTCGGCCCCCACGATGCCGCGTGGGTCGACGGCCTGGACGACGAACTGGTGATACGCCTGCGTGCCCTGTTGCGTGCCGGTCTGGGTGATACGGACGAGACCCCCGGCCAGACGCGGCTGGAGCGCAGCCTCGGCATCAGCATTCAGATCCTGGTCAGCCAGGTGCGGGCGGCGGGGCTGTCGCGCGCGATTCGCACCCGCATGGACCATGCGGATGTCACCGAGCTACCGTTCTACCGGCTTGCCGACGCGGCCAACGCGATCTTCCTCGAACGCGAGGGTGAAGGCCCTGTCAGCCCTGAGCGCTTCGCGCAGCACCTCAATTACTTTCGCGCCATGCTGGATGAATGCCGCACGGCCACGGCAAGCGTCTATCAGCATCTCGACGAGAATGGTGTCTCGGTCGAAGTCGTGTTCCAGGTCGAGCGCATGAAGGCGTGGCTCGGCCGTATCGACCTGTTGCTCACGGCCTGGGCCGACACACGTGCCACGCGTCGCTTCACGCACCTGACGGCGGAGCTTGTCTCGGCAAGTCAGCATCGCCGCAGCGTCGGCTACCTCGTCCGTTCTACGTTTGCTGATCTGGCGCGCAAGGTGGTCGAGCGTTCCGCCGAAACCGGTGAGCACTACATCACCCGGGACCGTCAGGAATACGGCGCCATGGTGAGGGCGGCGGCTGGCGGCGGGGTCATCACGGCGGCCACGGTGTATCTGAAGTTCTTCATTACCGGCGCGCACCTGACACGCTTTACCGAAGGCCTGTTGGCGTCAATCAATTACGCAGTCAGCTTTCTCGGCATTCACTTCGCGCATTTCACGCTTGCGACCAAGCAGCCGGCCATGACCGCGCCCGCGCTGGCGCACCGGCTCGATCAGGTGGGCCGCCCGGAGGGGCTGGACCGCTTTGTCGACGATACCGTCGCCATGATCCGCTCCAACGCGGCAGCGATTGCCGGGAACCTCCTGGCGGTGGCGCCGGTGGCGTTCCTCGTGCAGTGGGCGGCGGCGCAGCTGCTGCACACGAACCTGATTACGCCCGAAAAGGCGGTAGCGATCATCGATTCGTTCACGATCCTTGGGCCGACGCCGTTGTATGCCATCTTCACAGGGGTGTTGCTGTGGGCATCGAGCCTGGCCGCAGGCTGGGCCGATAACTGGTTCGCATTACATCGCGTGCATGATGTGATCGCCTACCACCGGCGCTTGCGCTTCATGGTGGGCGGGCGGGGTGCACAGCGCCTGGCCGCGTTCTGCAAGCGCAATCTCTCGGGCATTGTCGCCAACGTATCGCTGGGCTTCATGCTCGGGTTGGGGCCGGAGATCGTGTCGTTTTTCGGGCCGCATGTGGAGGTGCGGCACGTCACGCTGTCGACCGGCGCCGTGGCTACCGCCGTGGGCGTGCTCGGGGCTGGCGTGATGCACACCGCTGCGTTCTGGCTGGCCGTCGCCGGCATTGCGCTGATGGGCGTGCTCAACGTGCTGGTGTCATTTGCGCTGGCGTTCAACATGGCGATGCGTTCGCGCAATCTGCGCGGGCTGGATCGCAAGCGCATCACGCGTGCGATCTGGCGACGCATCCTGCGCGATCCGCTGTGCCTGCTCGTGCCGCGTGCCGCCACCGCGGCCATGCCGCCAGGCAGCAGTTCCGCAGCCTGAGTGTGCCGGGCGGGAGGGACGCCCTGGCTCAGGGTGCGTGGGCCGCCAGCAAGCCCAATTCGCTGCGGAAGGGGATGGACGGCTGCGCACCCAGCCGCGTGACCGACACGGCCGCCGCCGCCTGCCCAAACTGGATAGCCGCGTCCGGCGTCGCCCCTTCCGCCAGTGCCGTGGCCAGCGCACCGACGAACGTGTCGCCTGCGGCGGTGGTGTCGATGGCGTGAGCGCTGGGAGCGGCCATGAGCAGCCGCCTGGTGGCGTCCACATAGGCAATGCCGCGCGCACCCAGCGTGACAATCACGCGCCGCGCGCCCTGCGCGTGCAACTCGGCGGCGGCATCCAGGGCGGCTTCGGGAGAGTCGACCGGCCGGGTCGTCAGGAGCGCGGCTTCGGTCTCATTCGGGATCAGATAATCGCAGGCGGCCAGCCACGGCGTGGGCAGCGGGCCAATGGCCGGTGCCGGATTCAGGATGACCGTCTTGCCCAGCTGCTGGCCAAGCTTGAGTGCGTACTCGACCGCGTCCGGCGGGGATTCCAACTGGCAGACGACCACGCGAGCGCGCTCGAACGCAGCACGCTGCGCTTCGATCATGGCGGGTGTGAGCAACTGGTTGGCGCCCGCAACGATCACGATGGTGTTCTGACCGTTGTCGGATACCGTCACGCAGGCGATGCCCGTGGTGACCCCGGGATGGGCAGACACCATCGACGTATCCACGCCCTCGCGTCGCAAGCCGTCGCGCAGGGCCATGCCGTGAGCGTCATCGCCCACGCAGCCCAGCATGGCGACCCGGCCACCCAGCCGCGCCGCAGCCACCGCCTGGTTGGCGCCTTTGCCGCCCGGAATGGTCTCCAGGGCAGGTGCTGAAACCGTTTGTCCGGGGCGCGGCAAGCGCGGCGTGCGGATCACGAGATCCATGTTGAGGCTGCCGACGATCAGCACGTCGGCAGCTTCGAAGGCGGAAGGGCGCTTTACCACCATGGCGGGACTACGTTGAGGAAGGATGGGCAGATCGGGGTCAGGCAGCACGTGCCGGGCGCGCCGGCTCGGCGGTCGACTCGCGCAGCGACAGCCGCGGCGGCAGCACGATACGGCGGGCCTGGCGCTCGTCGGTAGGGTGGCGCAGCGCCGCGTCGTTCAGTTGCTCGAGCAGCGTGGTGGCAGTGGTCTCGCCCAGCTGCCGGATCGACTGTCCAACGGTGGACAGGGCCGGATACACGTAGCGGCTCAGCTCGATGTCGTCAAAGCCGATGATCGATAGTGCTTTCGGCACCGGGATGCCCAGTTCGGCGGCGGCACGCAGGGCGCCGATGCCCATCAGGTCATTGCTGGCGAAGATGGCGGTAGGCTGTTCGCCTTCGGTCAGCAGTTGTCGCGCGGCGCGGTAGCCGCCGGGGCTGGTGAAGTCGCCCTCTGCCACGCGGACAGACGCCTCCGGTACACCGGCCTCACGCAGCGCGCGGTGAAAGCCGGCCAGGCGCCCTGCGGTCACGCTCAGCTCCGATGGGCCGCTGATGCAGGCGATGCGCCGGTGGCCAAGCTCGAGCAGATGCTTGGTGGCAAGGTAGGCGCCTTCCTCGTGGTCGACCTGTACCTGGTCGGCCTGGATGCCCTCGGTAGGCCGGTCGACCATCACCACTGGCAGGGCGGATTCTCCCAGGGCCTCGATCAGCGCATTGTCCGGCCCCGCGCTGCTGACGATGATGCCGTCGACACGCTTCTCCATCAGCACGCGCAGGTAGTCACGCTGCTTGCGCGGATCGTCGTCGGAATTGCACAGGATCACGCTGTAGCCCGCTGCGGCACAGACATCCTCGATGCCGCGGGCAAGCTCGGCAAAGTACGGATTGGTGGCAGTGGGCACGAGCACGCCGATGGTGCGCGTGGTGCGGTGCTTGAGCGACCGCGCCACGGCGCTGGGCACGTAGCGCGTCGCGCGGATGGCTTCTTCCACGCGCTTGCGCGTTTCGGCATTGACGGGTCGCGTGTTGTTGATGACGTGCGAGACGGTGGTGAACGAAACCCCGGCCAATGCGGCGACGTCCTTGATGGTTGCCATGCTGAACTCCTCTGTCTCGATTAATGCTGTTTGGCGCGGTTGCGCCGACTGCGATAGGTATCCATGACCACGGCCGCGACGATGACCGCGCCCGTGATGATTCGTTTGGTGGGCTCGGACGCGCCGATCTGCGCAAGGCCCGACTCCAGCACCGAGATGATGAGCACGCCGAACAGCGTGCGCGCCACCGAGCCGCGTCCGCCCATCAGGCTGGTGCCACCGATCACCACGGCAGCGATCACCTGCAGCTCCATGCCGACACCGGCGTTCGGGTCGGCGGCTTCCAGCCGCGACACCTGGAACAGCGCGGCCAGGCCCGATAGCAGGCCCATCAGCGCGAACACGGCGATCTTGTAGGGGCGCGGGTTCACGCCCGCCAGCCGCACGGCTTCTTCATTGGTGCCAATGGCGACGAGATAGCGTCCGAACACCGTGCGCACCAGCACGATCTGCCCGGCCACCGTGATGACAACGGCAATCAGGAATGCCGGCGCAATCCCCAGCGCAATCGGGTTGGCCAGCCAGTCGACCGCGCTGCCGATGTAGACCGTGCGCGAATCCGTCAGGCTGTAGGCCAGGCCGCGTGCCATTTCCAGCACGCCCAGCGACACGATGAACGACGGAATACCCCAATGCACCGTCACCGTGCCGGTGAGCATGCCGGCCGCCGTGGCAAGTGCCACACCCGCCAGCGCCGCCGGCAGCAGACCCCAGCCGAACTGCGTCATGGCGACCGACAGCACCGACGCCGCGAGCGCCAGCACCGAGCCCACCGACAGATCGATGCCGCCGATCATCAGGATGAACGTCATCCCCACGGCCATCACGAGCAGGTCGGGGATCTCGTTTGCGATGGTGGTGAAGGTGGATACCGTGAAGAACGTGGACGACAGCGACCCGAACAGCACCAGCATGGCGACGAGCGCCGCGAGCAGTCCCCCGATGGCGCCGAGCGACATGCCCAGCGCCGAGCGCGCGCTGGCTACCGTCGGACCGGGTGCAGGTGGCAAGGTGGAATCAGAGCGCATCGGCGATCTCCGGGGAGGACTTGGGAGGCAGCGGATCGGATTCCCCCGATTCGCCGAACGCAGCCGCCAGCAGGGCGTCCTGGCTCCAGCCGTGGCGCGGGAAGATGTGTGTCAGGCGGCCCTCACGCATGACGCCAATGCGATCGCATAGCTGCATGAGTTCGCGCAGGTCGCTGGAGACCACCACAAGCGCCTTGCCACGTGCGGCCAGCGCGCCGAGCAGCGTGTAGATGTCGAACTTGGCG
>JAGWNU010000065.1 GCA_028871175.1 Burkholderiaceae bacterium
CTCCAGGGTCAATTCAACTGCGGGAAAGCGGATCAGCAGATCCAGTACGCTGACGTGTGCGGCGTGAACGTCGCGCTCGAAACGCTGCGCGGCCTCGTCACCTTCCAGCCAGGCAGCGAGTTGCTGACGTGTGAAGGGACAGCGCGTGGCAGCGTGCAATGCTGCGACGTCGCGCACCGTGGCGGTGTCCTGCAATTCGACGAAATCGCGCAACAGCTGGCGCACCGTCACGGAACGATTGAGCGGCAGGTGACGAACATGCGCATGCTGTGCCGTCAACGTGACGAGCGCCTCCCCCTCCAACCCAAGTCGGACGATTGCCGCCTCGACACGGTCGTCCGCATTGCGCGGATAGACGGCCAGGTGATCGCCCGTCGCGTACGTCGTACCCGGAGGCAGTTGCACCGTGAGGTGACGCGTCGGGCCACGCGGTGCCTCACGGGTGAAGTCCCACAGGCCTGCAGGGTCGCTGACAAGCTCTTCGTTGCTGAGCACGGTCATCGCACACGCGGAAGGCGGCAAGGTCGCGGCGCGCACGGTGTCGGGTGCGAGGTATTCGACACGGACAGCAGGCGCATCCGCACTGGCTTCGCGCGTTCCGAGCGCGCTCCATAAGCCCCGCGTCCAGGCATCGACGGCGGCATCGAAACCACCGTTGCCATCGGCCTCGCCGCGCGCAACGATGGCCTGCGCGCCGGACGCAGCCAGCATCGCTTCCACCCGCTTGGGGAATGCCTGGAACGCCGGCCACTGCGAGTTGCCGCAGCCGAGCACCGCATAGCGCAACCTTGGCGCTTGCCGCACCAGCGCATGTGCCGAATCGAGACGGGCCTCCAGCGTTCGGGCGCTGTCCGGCGCGCGTCCGTTGTAAGTCGCTGCCACCACAATCAGCGTGCCCTCCTCCGGCAACGCGTCAGCCACCGTATCCAGTGGCGCCACCTTGGCATCGAAGCCAGCGCGCGATGCGGTCGCGGCAATATGCTCGGCGATGTCCTGGCACGTGCCCAGACTGCCACCGTAGAGCACGTGCATCGATTCGCCATCGCCAGCCAGCGCGACGGGCTCGCTGGCATCCGTGGCTGCAGCCCCGCATGCTGGCATGGCAACAGACAACCGCTCGCGCGCATGTCGCAATCGGGCGCGCAGTCGAAAGCCGTCCGGTTTGAGCGTCAGCGTCTCCTTGATGTGGAAAGCGTAGTCGTGCGGGTCAGACAAGGCAAAACGCTGCAGGATCACGGCCAGCGCCAGCTTTGCCTCGGTCAGTGCGAACTGGCGGCCAATACAGGCGCGCTCGCCATTGCCAAAGGGCTTGTAGGCGTGTGGGTGCAGGCGGGCTTCGTTTTCGGGCAGGAAACGGTCGATGTCGAACACTTCGGGACGATCCCACACTGCCGGATCACGGTGCAGCGCCATCAATACCGTCACCACGCGTTGGTCCTTTCGGATGGCGTAGCGCCCGCCGATGCGGGTGTCTTCGTAGGGCGCCACGCCAAAGCTCGGCGCCGTGGGCCACAGACGCAGCGTCTCCTTCAACACGCGCTCGATCACGTCGAGCTGGGCGAGGTGCCCATATTGCGGCACCGTGTCGCCCGGCAGAACGCGATCGACTTCGGCATACGCCTGCGCCAGCACAGCCGGATGGCGCAGCAGCAGATACAGCGCGAAGGTCAGCAACCCACTGGTGGTTTCATGACCGGCAATCAGGAAGGTGATGACCTGAAAGCGGATATTGGTGTCGTCCAGCGGCTGGTCCGTGACCGGATCCCGCGCGTTGAGCATCAGGCCGAGCAGATCGCTCGCGCCCTTGCCGCCATCCCGCGCCAGACGGCGCGCGCGGATGACTTCGTCGACCAGCCCATGCATCGAGGCTACGTCCTGCTCGAACCGGCGATGGTGCTCGCGCATGAACCGGTCTTTGAGCGGCAGGCGCGTGAGCTTGCCCATGGCTTCGGACAGCACCCCGACCATCGCCGCCAGAAAGGGATGCAGCTCCGGCGTGTTGAACGAATCGAACCGGTACCCAAAGCCCGCCAGCGAGATGGTATCGAGCGTGAGCCGCGTCATGTCGTCCGCGACCGGGATGTCGGCATCGGGGCCCTGGCGCGCCCACTTGTCGGCCAGCGCGTCGGCCACTTCAAGCATCACGTCGAAGTAGCCTTTCATGGCCCGCTGGCTGAAGGCGGGAAGCAGGATGCGGTGCGCCTTGCCCCAGTTGGGCTCGTCATGGTGCGCGGTGAAGAGGCCATCGCCCGCTCCCGCCCGCAGAAACGACAGTGGCGGCCCGATCAGCTTGCGAAAGCGCGTCTCGTCGCTCAGCTCGGCGACCAGGTCGGCGGAATAGACGAATGGCACGCGACGTCCGCCAAAGTCAAGCTGATAGATGCCGCCGGGAAACTGCCGGCTCGTCTCCAGCAGCGTCTGGGCGAGGCGGTCCTTGGGGAGCTGCAGCAGGTTGCCCAGCCACGGCAAGCCCTTGGGCTGGGGGATCGGCACCGCCGCCGCTGCGGAGGCATTGGCGGGTAACTCTGAGGCAGAACGCATGCGCGGTCGACTGCGAAAGTAGGTTATCCGCCAATGTACGCGCCGCTCCGCCGGCGATCAAACACCTACGCCGTGTTTGAATAGCTGCCCCTAAAAGTGAATCGGGCGACCCGCGGGCCGCCCGATGCACAGCATCACTGCAAAGCGCTGTCAGCGGTGACGCTGCGGCGGATTGAACGGTGCGTTGACCTGCGTCTCCAACGCGCGGATCTGGCGCTGGAGCTCCTCCACGCGGGCACGGGCGGCGCGGCGTTCGACATCGAGCGCATCGGCTTCCGTCCGGGCGGCCTTCTGACGTTCCTGCGCCTGGGCCTGCTGCTGGCGCTGGATTTCCAGATCGGTTCGCAAGCCCCGGAGCTTCTCTTCCTGCGCGGCAATCTGGCGTTCAGCGCGCTCCTTCTGGGCCTCCAGGCGGATGCGCTGCAGTTCCAGATCGGCCATCGAGCGCGTTTGCCGAACGAAATCGTTGTACGCGCGCTCGGCGGAGGCCTCATTGGCGGTCTTGATGACGCGCCAGAGGTCCTTCTGCTGGAACAGCGTCACGTAATATGTCAGGTCGGACTGCGCAAACAGCAGGCTCGCGCCATAGGCGCCGTTGTAAGTGGTACGAAGCTCCGACAGCTCGTGGGCCTGCATGCGCTGCTGGAGCTCGAGCACGGTACTGCTGTTCGGGACCGGGTGATCGGCGCGGGTATTGCCTCCTGCAGCGGGCGCGCTGGCGGCCGGCGCGGCCGCCTGGCCAACGGTGGCCGTCAAGGGCGGCACCGGCGTGGCGGCGATCGGTGTAATCGTGCTGGGCGGTGCGGCCGGGCTCTGCGCCACGGCTGACGTGCAGGCCGCCGTACCCGCCATGGCAGCCACCGCGGCCGCAATGGTCAACCCCCTCTGAAACGCCTGTTGCGGCGCTTTCCCTGACTGTTTTTTAGTTCTCATCTCGACCCTGTGGATTCTGCGCGCGTGTTGCAGCCGAAAACTATACGCGATCCGCCGTCCGCGTGGCATGCGAGGCACCCCCTTCGGGGCTCAGGGTGTTGTTTGGCGTCACTCCAGCTCGCGCAGCTCGGCTTCGCCATCAGCGATCTGGTACTTGCGCATCTTTTCCCACAGCACCTTCCGGCTGATGCCGAGCGTGGCGGCAGTGTCCTGGCGACGCCAGTTGTTGGCATCGAGGGCGGCGAGAATCCGGCGGCGCTCTTCGTCCCCGCCATTGCCGCCGTTGCCGCGCTCGATGTATCCGCCGCCAGTGCCGCCATGACCGGCTTCCCGGTCGAAGGCATCGCGCTGCAGACCGGCAAAGAGCGGCAGGATGCGAGCTTCCTCCCATCGGCCAAACTGGCGCAGGGTGATGCCGATACGCTCGGCCAGGTTGCGCAGCTCCCGCACGTTGCCGGCAAAGTAGGCGCGCCCCACCGACGCGCGCACCCAATCGGGCACCGCCGGCATGCTTTCGTAGGCCTTGTCGCCCAGCAGGTGCCGCAGGAACGACAACAGCAGCGCCACCTTGTCGTCCGCACCGCGCTGTTCCAGGCTCGGAATACGGAGCTCGATCACGGCCAGACGAAAATACAGGTCTGCCCGGAACTTGCCCGTTGCGACCATCTCGCGCAGGTTCTTGTTGGTGGCGGCCACGAGACGGAAATCCAGCTTCACGGGGACCGTCGATCCGAGCCGCGTGCACTCGCTGTCTTCGAGCACGCGCAGCAGCTTCACCTGCTGATAGAGCGGCAGGTCGCCCAGCTCGTCGAGGAAAAGCGTGCCGCCGTTGGCTTGCTCGAAGTAGCCGCGATGCGCATACATGGCACCGGTAAAGGCGCCCTTGGCGTGACCGAAGAACTGCGATTCGAACAGGCCGTCGGGAATGGCACCGCAGTTGACCGCCACGAAAGGGCCCTTGCCATAGACGCTGTTCTTGTCGTGCAGCAGCCGCGCGATGCGCTCCTTGCCGGCGCCCGTCTCACCGTAGAGCATGACGTTGCTGTCGCAGTCGGCAAAGGTGTCGACCTGTTCGAGCAGCGCATGCATGGCCGGCGATGCGGCCACCAGAGCGCTCTGGTCGGGCGCCGCGTCGGGCGCCGAGGTCATCGACGGCAACACCTTCGCAATCTGTGCGCGCAGCTCGGCGGCGCCAAAGTCGGGCCCCAGCACATGCGTGTACTCGGGTGGAAAACGGCTCGGGTCATGCTGGCTATCAGCCGCCACCCAGATGACGGGCATGCCCTGCGCGGCTTGCCAGTCGAGCACGGTAAAGCCGCCGCTTTCCACCACCGACGCGCTGATGATGGCAACACCCGGCTTCATGCGCGGTTCGGCGGGCTGGAAGTCGATGCCGCCAGCGCGGATCACCTCGGCCCCGAACGGCGCCATGAATCGCGTCACACGATCGGCAATATCGTGACGTCCTTCCCAGACGAAGATCTCAAGCGCTTCGTACGCCCAGCGATCGGTCTTCATGTCGTCGCTTCCATGTCAATAGACGAGTTCAACTGCGTCGCAGTTCACCGAGTTCACCTTGATATCCGCATAACCCAGTTGAACACCCAGCAGTTCAAGCACGGGTGTCAGCACGTTATCCAGAATGGATCCGATCGTCGCCAGCTCCGTGCTGATGGCGGCGGTGCTGACGGGGAGGATCCCAAGCACATTGATCTGCAAGTTGGTCGTGTTCGCCAATAGGGCACTGAAGAAGCCGCTCGTGCCAGTCACCCGTACTGTCTGCCCGACGCCCACCTGCACACCGTTGTATGGCGTATCGCTGCCGAATGGGACGTTCGCAGTCGGCGGCGGGTTGTCGTAGATGGTCACCAGGGGCGCGGTCAGCAGGCCCACCAGTGCCGCCGGTCCCGCTGCGCCGCAGTTCAGTGGTCCCGACGAAACGGAATCGGCACCGGCTGCAATGCAAGCTGAAATCGGTGAGATGGCCCCGGAGATGTCCGCCGACAGATTCGTACGGGGTACCGGGCAGTTCGCGTCGACCACATGCGCATTGGCCCCCGCTATCGTCACGCCGACTGGCAGGTTGAGGGTCAGCAGACCCAGCACGCTGGCGCTGACGTTCAGCCCCAGTTGCACCTGTCCCGTATAGGCCGTCGTGCGCCAATTGCCGGACGCATCCCGTCCCGGCGGGCCGATGGCCAGCACGGGAGGCTGAATGATCTTCAGATTGAGCGTCACCCCGAGCAATCCGGGAATCGTCAACCCCGTCGACAGCGCCACCGCATTCTTGCTGTTCGCGATCTGCGCGGCGGTGGTCACCAGGTCCAGCACGTTGAGCTCCGCGTTCAGTGCCGATTGATCGTTACCGACCATCGCCAGAAACTGCAGAACGCCGGGGTTGCCTGAACTGTTGCCGACGTTGATTTGGGTGTCATGCAAGAGCGGCCCGACCACCAGTGCATTGGGCGCCAGCGCGTTACTGACCGTGACGCCAGCAAGCCCGTTCTGCGCGCCGGCTGAAATGACGGCGGTCAGAAACTGGTTGAGCGATACCTGCGCGGCCAGCAGTTGCTGAACCGTCCCCACCCCGAGTGCCGCCATCAGGTCTGCCACATGGATATTCGTGCTTGCGAGGCCCTGGTAAGAGACCAGGTCGAGACTCAGCGGATTGGCGTTTCCCAGCAACATGCCAAGCACCTGATTGAGCAGGCCCCCGTCGAGGGAAGCGAGGCCCGATCCCAATGAAAACGACACAATCGGCGTGTTCTTGGCAATGGCTGTCGCCTGCAACCGGCGCGTGCCGATGGTGAAGAAGTACGGCACGTTCTGGGTGAGCGTCACCTGGGCGGCGTTGGTATTGCCGTCAATGGCGGATTGGGCGGTGAAATACGTGGGCGCGTTTCCTGCGCTGGCATCCCAGACGCCGGGAACCATCGCCATCGTCACGTTGGCGCCGTCCACCGTGAAGCCGTTCTGCTGCACGGCAAGGGACGCTGCGTCGGGCACGTCGAGCCGCTGTGCCGCAGCCATGGCGGCCAGGTCCGCCGCGCGCTGCAGGGCGCGCTGCGAATAGAAGAGGTTGCCGATATCGATCGACACGAGCACCGCCAGGCCGATGGTCGCCACAAAGACGGCCGTCATCACGCTGATGGTGCCCTGCATGCGCCGGCGTAACGCGGTGCCATGACGAAAACGAACGGCGGAGGCATTCATGGTGATCACTCAGCGTCCAGTCTGCTGCATGACATTCGATGCCGGAGGCCGCGTGCCGGATTGCGTTTGCGACAACCCGGGCATCGGCCTGCTGAACGAATCGAGGTAACGCCGATAGGCCAGCGCGGCCTGTTCACCCCGCAGCGGCGCGAACTCGCCGGCGTAGGTCCCGTCGCGCTGCGCCTTCAGCAACGCGCGTGTGGCGTCGTTGACGTTGCTGCCAACCTTCGGCGCTGCAGGCTCCGCGCTCTGCGGCCCCGAACCGGAAAAACCCTGCGCGCCCGCGACGCCGCTTACGAGCGATGCCGCCACGCCCGCGACCAGAAGAATCCGACCAATCATTGCGCTGCCTCCAAGGTGTCGAGCAGACGCCCACGCTGCAGCGCAAGCGGATTGATGGACGGCCGGCCCTCAGTGGCCGCCGCCGCTCCATTGGTGGGTGGCAACGCCGCAGTGGCTCGCGACGGTGCCACCGGTGCCGTCTCGCGCGCGATGCGCCGATCCCGCCAGGCGCTCTTGATGCGTGCCACGTCATCGTCGATGGCCTTGCGCGCGGCAGCCGTCAGTTGCGCATGCGCGGCCAGCGACGCAGCGTCGTCCTTCCGGTCATTCACCGTCAGCCAGATCACGAGGTTCCCGGCGATCTTCGGGCTGGTTTCAGCCATCTGCTGCGCCTGCATCAGCGGCACGCGCGCCTGTTCGACTTCACCGGCGCGCATCAGGGCATAGCCGAAGTCGCTCACCGTGCTGGCATCGGTCGGGTTGGCTTGCGCTGCGACCTGCAGGCAGCGTGCGGCCTCGGTGAAGTTGCCTCGACGGCCGGCGGTGATACCCAGCCCTCGCCATGCGCCGGCATTCAGCAGAGCGCCCTGCGTGCCGGCGCCCATGGTCGATGTGGCGGCAATGACGGCGCGGTAGCCCGCTTCTGCGGCGGCGAGCTGGTCTGTCTCGCGCAGCGCATCGGCACGCATGAGCAGCACAGCGGGCGCATGCCCATAGCGCTGCTCGTACGCATCGATATGCGCGAGCGACGCGTAATACAACCCCTGCTCCTGCATCTTGCGGATCAGCGACAGGTACGTTGCGGGATTGGTGATCTCGGCTTTCTCTTCGCTCTGCCGCTGACGCGCCATCTCGATATCGACATCGGCCCGCCGGCTCATGTCGGCGCTGGAACTGGAGCTGGCCATCGAACCGCAGCCAGCCAACATCGTCAGTGCCGCCAGCGCGCCGGCGGTGCCCGTGCGCAGGGCCTTCTGGATCATCGTCACCTCAACCTCCTCCCGCCATCTGTTTCAGGCTGCGCGTCACGCCCATGAAACCCGGGCCCGCCGTGATCATCAGCAGCGCGGGCAGCAGCGTGATCACCATCACCATGGTCATCTTCACGGTCAGCTTGCCGATGCGCTCCTTCATCTGCGCGCGCCGGTTCTCCTGCAGGCGCAGGCCGAACTGCCGCAAGGGCTCCTGCACCGCACCGCCGAAGCGGTCGACCTGCGTCAGCAGCGTGATCAGGCCCTTCAGGTCTTCGTTGTCGAACAGGCGGGCAATGCGCAGCAGCGTCTGCTCGCGGGAGCGTCCGGAGGCGAACTGCTGGTTGGCTCGCCCAAACTCGCCTGCCAGCACCGGCAACATGCTGTGGAATTCATTGGCGATCACCTGCAGGCTCTGGTCGATCGACAGTCCCACCCCCTGCAACAGGCGCAGCATGTCCACCATGACGGGCAACTCGTCTTCGACCTGGCGGCGGCGCCCCTGGGAACGGCGGCCGAGATACCACTTGGGCCCGAGGTATCCGAGTGCGAATCCCATGAACCCCCAGAGCAGCGCCTTGGCGGAGCTCGCTGCCAGCAGGAACGCGACCAGACCCAACATGGGCGGCAGCACCATGCGCGCACCGCCAAAGAGCGTGCGTGCGTGTTCTCCGTAGAAGCCGCACTCCTCAAGCAGCTTGCGGTCCTCTTCGGTGACGAGGCGGTGCCCGAGCGACGTGTCGATCCAGCGCTGGCCGACCTTGGCGATCTGCTGCTGCAGTTGCTGTGCCTCGCGCATGCCGTGCTGGCGCGGCTTGCCGGACGGCGCTGCGGGAACCGTTGGCGCAGGCTGCGCTGCCCCTGCTGCGGCGGCGCGCACGTCGGACAGCGCCGTGTCGAGCTTGCGCACGCTGCGTTGGCGCATCAGCACCGCGCGCAGCACGATCCCGCCAAAGAGCAACAGGCCGGCAGCGGCAGCCGTCAGACTCAGCGTGAACAGAACGTCTTCCATGCCGCGCTCCTACAACGATTTGGCCAGCCTGGCCAACGCCAGCGCGCCAATCACTTCGAGCCCGAAGGCGGCCATGATCAGCGTCCGGCCGAACGGGTCTCGCCACATCGACAACACGTACGCCGCGTTGAACATAATGATGAGGCCACCCACCACCATCGGCAGCAGCGCGAGAATCCACGCGGACAGGCGCGTCTCCGCCGA
Source organism: Burkholderiaceae bacterium (assembly GCA_028871175.1). Classification (GTDB taxonomy): domain Bacteria; phylum Pseudomonadota; class Gammaproteobacteria; order Burkholderiales; family Burkholderiaceae; genus Ralstonia; species Ralstonia condita. The sequence goes on from JAGWNU010000065.1 coordinate 9,157, forward strand.
CAGCGCCAGCAGCTCGCGCTGCGCCTGCTGGCGATCGCGCATGAACGCCGCGGTGCGTTCCATCACAATGTCTGCGCGTCCGCCATAACGCAGCGACAGGCGCAGCACAGACGCCAGCAAGACAAGTTCGTTGACGCGGTATTGCTGGCCGACAGCCAGCACAGCGGCGTCGAGATCCTTGCCCGCGCGCTGCATCTGCGTGGTCGAGATCAGGCAGTTGCGCAGCGGCGGCTCGGTGTTGGCGCTGGCCGCCTGGAACGCTGCGGGCACCGCGCTGCCGATGCTCATGAGCCGGACCACCCCATCCAGGAAGCCGGGCAGTTGCTGCAGCAGGCGCTCGTTCATGCGCCGCGTGCGGTTCCAGAAGAGAAAGGCCGCGATCATCACGTAGATCGCAAGTGCCATGGCGGCAGAGAGCATCCCCGACACAGCCCACGCGGCCAGTACGAACAACACGGCCGGGACGATCACAAGCGCATAGAAGCGGCGAGTCGGTTCGATGTCGGCGCGGCGCAGCGCGTCGATCCAGGCACGCTGAAGCGTGTCGGGTACGCCTGCCGGCACGGCTTCCACGTTGGGCTGGTAGCGCGCATTGATCTGTTCGGTCTGCGCACGCACAAAGGCGCGCGACGCCTCGCGTTCGCGGCGGCGCACGGCCTCGGACCACAACATCAGCCCTCCGCCCAGCAGCAGCAACGCAAGGCAACCGAACCAGAGCGCCTCGTTAGACATGGAAACGGCCTCCGCCGCCGAAGCCACCACCCATGCCGCCTCCCATCCCACCGCCGTCGAGCCCCGCATTGCGCATGCGCGCCAGCTTGGGGGAATGCGGCTGCAGGCCGAGCGCCGTCCAGCGATCGATCTCATCGCCATCGGGACCGAAGTACGGCTCGTACCGATACAGTTCTTGCGTGGAGATGATGTTGTCGCCCAGCCCGGTGATCTCCATGACCGAGAGAATGCGCCGCTTGCCGTTGGACAGCCGCCCGATCTGCACGATGAAGTCGATGGCGTTGGTGATCTGCCGGCGCAGGCTGACCTCGCTGCCCTGGAAGCCGGCAAAGCCGGCCAGCATCTCGAGCCGGTACAGGCATTCGCGCGGGCTGCTGGCGTGGATGGTGCCCATCGATCCATCGTGGCCGGTGCTCATGGCCTGCAGCATTTCCAGCACCTCGCCGCCGCGCACTTCCCCCACGATGATGCGGTCGGGGCGCATGCGCAGGCTGTTACGCAACAGATCCCGGATCGTCACCACCCCCGTGCCCTCGAAGCCGCCGGGGCGGCTTTCCAGGCGCACCACGTGCGGATGATTGAGCGAGAGTTCCGCCGTGTCCTCGATGGTGATCACGCGCTCGGTGACGGGAATGTGATACGCCATCGCGTTGAGCAGCGAAGTCTTGCCCGAACTCGTGCCGCCACTGATCAGGATGTTGCAGCGCGCCTGCACGGCAGCGCGCAGCAGGTCACCGATCTCCTCGCTCATCGTGCCGAGGCCGAGCAGGTCTTCGGGCTTGAGCGGATCCTTGCGGAATTTGCGGATCGACACCACCGGCCCCTCCAGGGCGAGCGGTGGGATGACCACGTTGATACGTCCACCGTCGGGCAGACGCGCATCGACCATCGGGTTGGATTCATCCAGCCGGCGGCCGATCGGCGCCAGGATACGGCGCACGATGCGCAGCAGGTGGTTGCCATCGGAAAAGCGCACCGGGATGCGCTCGAGCACGCCGTGTCTTGACACGTACACGTCCAGGTGGCCGTTGACCAGGATGTCCTCGACCGCCGGATCGCCGAGCAGATCTTCGAGCGGCCCGAACCCGGCCAGCTCCTTGGTCAAGGCCTCGGCAATCTGGCGCACCTCGGTCTCGTTGACGGGGATGCGGCGCATGCGCGTGAAGCCCTCGACCTCCAGGTCGACAAAGCGCTGAATGGCCGTGCGGGACCAGCGACCGAATTCGGCTCCCAGCTCCTCGATACGGGTCAACAGGTGCTCGTGTGCCGCTTCCTTGATGTCCTGAAACGCCTGCGAAACGGCAAACGCGCCGTGGCTGGATTCAGCGTGATTGGAGAACTCGATGGGTTGTGTCATGTCGCGTTCCGTTCAGTGGTGCCCGTGCCGATATCCAGCTCGGCCGCCTCGGCCGGCTTGCGTTTGAAGCGGCCGCCCAAACGGGCGCGCGCCTCGGCCATCCAGTTCGATACGCCCGCGACGCGCTCGCTTTGCTGGGCGTACCCCAGCGTCTGAACGATCTGGGCCAGGGCGCGTACGTACGCGTCGGCGGGGTTCGTTTCGGCGAGCGTCGCGCCCTGGTTGGAGGCGATCACCAGCGGCGGGCGACGGTTCGGCACCGTCAGCACGGACGGAATCTCCAGTCGCTCGGCAATCTGCGCCGCATCCAGTGACAACCGCGCGTCGAACTTCGAGATGAGCAGGTGCAGGTGATCGCGGTCGATCTCGCGCTTCTTCAGTTCCTGCATCAGCTCGGCGGCCGATACGATGGCCCCCACGCTCTGCTCGGTCACCAGCATCACGTCGTCTGCGGCCTTGACCAGTTGGGCGATGAAATCGATGTTGTTGAAGCCGCCCAGGTCAACGACCTGCAGGTCGAAGAACGTGCGCAGGCGGTTGAGCAGCCCAAGCGCCTCGGAGAACGAGATGTCGCGCATCTCGGCCAGCGAAATCGGCAGTGGCAGCACCGCCAGGCCGTTCGGGTGACGCGACAGCGCGGTCTGCACAAACACCTGGTCGAAACGGCGCAGGTTGCGCACGGCTTCCACAAAATGGAAATTGGCCGGCACGTTCAGGTAGAGCGCGCCGTCGCGCAGCGGTTGTCCGAGGTCCAGCAACATCACGTCGCTGGCGGATGTCCGGCGCACCAGCGTCGCCAAGTTCGTCGCGAGCGTAGTGGCGCCCACGCCGGGGCGTGCGCCCAGAATGGCCAACACGCGGCCGCGGCGCGTGGGCTCGGCAGAGGCCCGTTCGGCCAGCAACCGCCGCACCACCCGCACGGCCTCGGTGGGTGCTCCCTCTACGTCGACGAAATCCTTCACCCCGGCGCGCAAGGCAGCCAGCATCGCGCGGCCATCCGACGCGGACCCGACCGCTACCAATGGCAAGCCCGGAAACAACCGCGCCAACTCGGCAACCAGTTGCGTGGCCTCGCCGATGGCATCCGCGCCCTCGCCCAGCTTCTGGTCGGGTTCCGGCACATCCATGCGGGCGGGGGACGACGCAAAGCGCACGAACACCACTTCGGGGTTCACCGCGCCGATCTGCTCGAGAAAGGCATCGTGCCCGGTGGTCTGCGCGACCAGCACGCCCAGTTCCCGGAGCGCTCCAGCGAGCCAGCGGTGCGCAGCCGCCGACTGCGCATCGCCCTGTCCGCCGCCGTGCAGGAGAAAGTAGTCCATGCCCGCCCCTTAGTGCGAGAAGCCCGGCATGGTGGCCGGATCCGCGATGCCCAGCGCAAACGGCCGCCACACCGGCGCGCCTGCGCCGTCCCGGTCCTGTCCGTTGGACTGGCCAGGCAGCATCTTGTCGATGGGCGCGTTGCGGGCCATCGGCTTGACCAGGTGTGGCGTCACGATGATCACCAGCTCGCGCTCCTCCTGGTTGTAATTCACGCGCTTGAAGAACGTCCCGATGATCGGCACGTCGCCGAGGAACGGCACCTTGTCGAGGTTCGACAGCGTGGAGCGGCTCACCAGCCCGCCAATGACGAAGCTCTCACCATCGCCCAGTTCGACCATGGTGTCTGCGCGCCGCGTGACAATAGCCGGCACCGTCGCGCCATTGAGCGTGATGCCGCGGCTGAAATCGAGGTCGCTCGCCTCGGGCGCCACTTTGAGCGCGATACGGTTTTCCGACAGGATCGTGGGCGATACCGTGAGGCCGATGCCGAACGGCTTGTATTCGATGGTGGTCGTGCCCAACGCCTGAGGAACGGGAATCGGGATCTCGCCGCCGGCCAGAAAGCTGGCGCTCTGCCCGGACAGCGCAACCAGGCTCGGCTCCGCCAGCACGCGGGCCATGCCATTGGATTCGATCAGGCTCAGATCGGCGAAGATGCCCTTGCTGAACGAAGAGATCAGCAGGTTGAATGCCGAACTGACCGGCATCGTCGACTGCGTCGTCAGGCTGTTCGGCGTCACGCTGTACTGGGTCAGCGACGACGGTGCAAAGCTGCCGAACGTGAAGCCGCCACGTGTGCGCGTGAACGAAAAGCCGGCCTCCTTCAGCACCGTCTTACTGAACTCCACCACGCGGACGTCCACCTGCACCGTGCCGGGCACGTTGAGCGACGTGTTATCGATGACGTTGCCGTCCTTGGGCTTCTCCGCACCGCCGGCCGCTGCGGCCAAGCGCCGGGCACGCGCCAGGGCGTACACATCCTTGGGTTGGCCTGAGACGACCGCCGTATTGCCCTGCATGCTGACCACCGGGTCTCCGGGCTGGGGCACGGACGCATCGACCTGCACGTTGTACGTGATGGCCGTCCCGCCCTGTGTCCAGACCATCACGCTGGCTGAGCCTGGCTTTTTTGCAATGATGAGGAGGCTGTTCGCGGCGCCATGTCCCTTCAGCAGCAGCGCATCTGCGATGTCAGGATTACCGATGGCAATGCGCTCGAGCGGCTTTCCCAGGCGGATCTCGCGCTGGTTGCCCGTCAGCAGATGCAGCGTCTGCCCAGACGGTGCCGTCTCGGCAAGCGCCGTCGATGCCAACACCGCGCATCCGAAGGCAAGCGCGCCCATCCAACCGCGAACCACGGCGGCATCAGTCATGTTGCTCCTCTCGTTTTCCTGCGCGGATGATTTCGATCCCGCCTGCGGCATGGCCTCGCGCGCCGCTGCGTGCGGCAGGGGCCATCGGCAGCGCCGGCGCCTGCATGGCATGGACGCGATGGGGCCCGCCGGTCAGGCTCGTGATGGATACGCCGGCCTGCGCGACGTCCATCGGGTTGCGGTCAGCGGCGGCCAGCAACGCGGCGTCCTGCGGTTTGACGGTGGGCTCGGCGTCATCGGCGGGGTTGCGCAGCGCGAGCAGCAGACGACCCGACTGATGTGCCATGGCCAACTGGCTCACGGCCTCGACCGGCACGGACAGGACCGCCGTCTTGGCCGGCTCGACCTTGCGCGACATCGCGCCGCCATCCTGCGTCTTCTGCGGGCTTTCGTTCACGGCCACCGTGCCGAAGGCCAGCACGCGCAGGTGTGGCAGCAACAGCCTGGCCTGACTGCCATCAATTTCCTGCCCGTCGCGGCGCACGATGAAGAACACATCGACGTAATCACCCGGTGCCACGCGGTTGCCGACGCCGATGACCTCATCCACGGTGATTGCAACCGCGCGCTGCCCCGGGGTGACCTGCAACGCCAGTCCTGACGACAATTGCGAGCCAATGAGCGGGACGCCCATGCCAAGCGCGACGATCGGTTCGCGGCCGACAACCTTGCCCACGTCCGAGAACGCATCGGCCGGGTTGATCGGCAGCATCTCGACAGCCAGGGCGTCTGCGGCGATCGGCTTGCCTGCTTCCAGCGGCTTGGTCGTCACGACCACGGGATACAGCGTCTTGCCGTTCTCGCGTACCGTCGCCGGGGCGGGCGGTTTGTGGGCACTGCGCCAGGCTACGGCGCCCAGAATGGCGGCGAGCAGCAGCAGCGCGGCGGCGAAGATCTGGAGATGTTTGCTGGTCATCGGGGGCGGTCTGACGATGCAATCAATGGAAGGGAGCGGGCTGTGACGCTTTACGTGTCGGGCACGAGCTGCACCACGGCGGAACCGGTCAGCGCGTCTGGCACCGGCAGCAACGGAATGGCAGGCAACATGGGGCTGGAACCCGTGGTGACCGGCAGTGTGAGCACGACGCTCAGGCACTCCATGCTGGAGATGGTCGGACAGGTCACCAGGGGCGCCCCGCTCTGGTTCGTCGTGACCTGCGAACTGATGAACGACGGCAGCGCCGCATTTGCAGCCGTGTATGCGGCGGCGATGCGCTGCGTGTTGGAAGGCTGGTACCGCAGGGCTGCGCGGGCGCCTTCTTCGGCGGCCAGCGTCAGCGCCTGCTGCATGGCGAAGATCAGGCCGTAATACGTGATGCCCAGCATGAGCATCAGCAAGACCGGCAGCACGACCGCAAATTCGATGGACACGGCGCCCAAGCGTTTGCGCCGATCCTGAGGACGGCACCCACCGCCCCGGCGCGCCAGAATGCGCGCCTGTTCCCGTTGTCCTGTCGGCATGGCCGATCCCCCTAAACACACGGCCGCTTGTGCGGCTCTGATCCAACCTGTCTGCGTGGGCGAACAGCGTCTCCAGCGCCGTCGCACCAACCTGTCCTAGTGAAGCTCAAGCAACCACGGGAGGCAAAGCAGTCCGACCGCCATGTAGGCCGCATAGGGAATACCGCGCTGCCCTGCCTGCGCCGCATTCCACTGAAACAAAGACGGACGCATGCGCATGAGCAGCCACGCCGTCGGGCTTGTCGCATCCGTGCGGCGCGCAACCAGAATGAGCAGCCCATGCAGCCCGGCCAGCAGACTCCCGATGACCCATACCGGCAGCAACCCATGCCAGCCGCAGATCAGCCCGGCCACGCCGAAGAACTTGACGTCGCCCGCGCCCATCCACCCCATCACGTACAGCGGCAGATACACCGCGAACCCGATGGCGCCGCCGAGCAATGCGTCGCGCCAACTTGGCGCCAGGGCCTCAACCGGCCCCGCCCACGCAAGCGCGATCGCCAGCAACAGGCCCGTGAGGACGAGCCAGTTCGGCACCCGCCGGGCGCGCAAATCAAACCAGATGGCAAGAACCGCGAAGGTTGCAACGGCTGCCCAGCCCGCGAAATCCGCAAGCCGAGTCACTGAACTGATCTATTCAGATCTAGAGCTTGCCAAGCGTGGCCGCGATTGAGTTGAAGAGGCCCGACAAGCTACTGCCGACACTGGTAACGGCAACGACGATCGCTGCGGCGATCAGCCCCGCGAGCAGGCCATACTCGATGGCCGTCGCACCTTGTTCGTCCCGGATGAACCGAAGAATGGCATGTTTCATGTTCTCTCTCCTGCTGCGCACTCGCCCTGTTGATTGGTTTTTTATTGCCAACGGTCCGATCAACCACCTATGGAGCCGTCAGTTTGCTGCCAAGAAACAAAAGGATGTTGCCGAGCCTCGCTCCGATATCGCTTGTCGCGGCAACTAGCGCCGCCGCGATCAAACCGATCAGAAGCCCATACTCAATTGCAGAGGCACCCACATCCTCGCGAAGGAAACGCGTGATGATCGCTCTCATGCCGGCTCCCTCACCGATACCGCTTCGCTTCTTATTGCGTTACCGAAGTGTCACGCATGTCACGTAACACTCCGTAACGCTTTTATAGGCTTACGACATGCAGGCGGAAATAACTCAAGTGAGGTACTTCTGTTAAATTAGATTATCTACTCTATTAATTTCTATTAATAACTCTCCAACCCTCTGAGAAATAATGGAAATCCCTTAATTAGACACGGACTAAACCGATGATAGGAACG
>JAGWNU010000315.1 GCA_028871175.1 Burkholderiaceae bacterium
GCACCACTGCGACGGCCAGCTTTTCGCAATCGGCGTGAGGATGTCGAGCAGCAGGCCGAGCTTGGCACGCTTGGCGGCGTCGGTCTCGCCACGTTCCTCATCCACGAGCTTGGCGCAATACAGGTTCAGGCCCAGCGCGCCTTCCACGTAGGCCTTCTGCGCCAGCAGCATGCGACGCACGTCGGCGTGATCGACGATGCGGATTTGCGGGGATGCCGCATCCTTGCCCGACGGCCCGACCGGACGCCCCTGCGGACGATTGCGCGCGTAGTCCACCGCATGCAGGTAACCTGTGTAGCCGAGCATCGTCGCGCCCATGCCGACGCCGATGCGCGCTTCGTTCATCATGTGGAACATGCACGCGAGGCCCTTGTGCGGCTCGCCGACGAGGTAGCCGATGGCGCCCGCGCGGGGCTGCCCGTCTGCGCCCTTCGGGCGGAACTGCATACCCTCGCCAAAGTTCAGCAGGCAGTTGGTCGTGCCGCGATAGCCCATCTTGTGGTTGAGGCCGGCCAGCACGACGTCGTTGCGCTCGCCGAGCGAGCCATCGGCGTTGACGAGGAACTTCGGCACGATGAAGAGCGAAATGCCTTTCACGCCGGGAATCAACTTGCCGTCCGGGCCGGGAATCTTCGCCAGCACGAGGTGGACGATGTTGTCCGACAGTTCGTGCTCGCCGGCGGAGATCCACATCTTGTTGCCGGTCAGGCGATATTGCGCGCCGAGCGGCGATTCGCCTTCATATTCGGCGCGCGTGACGATGTCCGACAGCGACGAGCCTGCCTGCGGCTCCGACAGGCACATCGTGCCGTAGAAGCGGCCTTCCATCTCGGGCTGCACGAAGGTCTCGATTTGCGCGGGCGTGCCGTGCGCGAGCAGCAGATTCGCGTTGCCGATGGTGAGGAACGGGTACGAACTGGTGCCGACGTTGGCGGCCTTGAAAAAACCGAAGCCGGCTTTTTCGACCACGGTGGGCAGTTGCATGCCGCCGCGTTCAAAGTCTTGCCCCGCAGCCATCAGGCCGGCTTTGTTGAAGGCGTCCAGCGCGACCTTCACTTCGGGGATGATGTGAACCTTGTTGCCGTCGAAGTGCGGTTCTTCCTGATCGTTTTTCTTGTTGTGCGGGGCGAACAGGTCCGTTGCGATGCGCTCGCAGGTATCGAGTGCGGCGTCAAAGGTTTCGCGGGAGTGGTCTGCGTAACGTGGAATGCGTGTGAGCGATTCGACGTTGAGCCATTCGTAAAGCAGGAAGCTGAGGTCGCGGCGGGATAGCAGTTTCGAGGACATGATGTTGGTAGTGCATCCTGTGTTTCGTGCCCTGCCCGGGCGAGGGCTTTGGGTCAATCCCTTGTTTCGTGCCCTGCCGGGCCCGACTCACTTTCTTTGTCTTGCCAAAGAAAGTAAGCAAAGAAAGGCGCGCCCGAGATGGCGACCCACCCCTTGAATTTTCGCCACCGGGCGGAGACGGGAAAAACTCGCTTCGCTCAGACAGTTTCCCGTCTTGCTTCCGCCCGCTGACGAAAATTCAAGGCGCCATCTAGGGCAGGAACGTCAACGGCCAAACCGTCTGGGGTGCATGCGCTAGCGATCAAGCCAGTTTTGGCACAAACAAACAGGCTCCCGTTTTGAGCGGGAGCCTGTCTGTTTAGAGCACCTCGAACAGGCCGGCTGCGCCTTGGCCGCCGCCGATGCACATGGTCACGACCACGTACTTGACGCCGCGGCGCTTGCCTTCGATCAGCGCGTGGCCGGCCAGGCGTGCACCCGACACGCCGTACGGGTGGCCCACAGCGATGGCACCGCCGTTGACGTTCAGGCGGTCCATCGGGATGCCCAGCTTGTCTGCGCAGTACAGCACCTGCACGGCAAACGCTTCGTTCAGTTCCCACAGGCCGATGTCTTCGACCTTCAGGCCGGCCTTCTTGAGCAGCTTGGGCACGGCAAACACCGGGCCGATACCCATTTCATCCGGCTCGCAGCCAGCCACAGCAAAGCCGCGGAATACGCCCAGCGGCTGCAGGCCCTTGGCAGCGGCCACCTTGCCGTTCATCACCACGACTGCCGAGGCACCATCGGAGAACTGGCTGGCATTACCTGCCGTAACCACGCCACCCGGCATGGCGGTGCGGATCTTCGACACGCCTTCGAGCGTCGTGTCGGCACGGATGCCTTCGTCGGCGGAGATCGTGACTTCGCGCGTCATGAGCTGGCCGGTCTTGGGATCGGCCACGCCCATCACGGTCGTCATCGGGACGATTTCGTCGTTGAACTTGCCGGCAGCGGCGGCAGCGGCGGCGCGCTGCTGGCTCTGCACGCCGTATTCATCCTGGCGATCCTTGCCGATGTTGTAGCGCTTGGCGACGTTCTCGGCGGTCTGGAGCATGCTCCAGTAGATCTCGGGCTTGTGCTTGTTCAGCCAGCCTTCGGTCATCATGTGACGGTTCATCTCCTGCTGCACGCACGAGATGGATTCCACGCCGCCCGCCACGAAGATGTCGCCTTCATCGGCAATCACACGCTGCGCGGCCATGGCAATCGTCTGCAGGCCCGACGAGCAGAAGCGGTTGACGGTTGCGCCCGGCACGGTCACGGGGCAGCCGGCGCGCAGGGCGATCTGGCGAGCGATGTTGGCGCCCGTCGCGCCTTCCGGGTTGGCGCAGCCCATCAGCACGTCCTCCACTTCGCCCGCTTCGATCTTGGCGCGGGCAATGGCGTGCTGCACGGCGTGGCCGCCCAGCGTGGCGCCGTGCGTCATGTTGAAAGCGCCTTTCCAGCTCTTTGCCAGGCCGGTACGTGCGGTGGAAACGATGACTGCTTCGGTCATGGTGTTGCTCCTCGTATCTGGTGGAGGCGCGGTTTCCGTTCCGCGCCAGGTATTTCGTTATCCGTTCAAGACGTCGCGCGACTGCAACCGTGCAATGCCTGCATCCGTCACGCGCTGCCACGCCTGGGCAAGCGACCCGCTCAGGTCGATCGCCCGGCACGCATCCTCGATGACAGCAACCTCCAGCCCTGCGGCACGCGCATCCAGTGCCGACCACGCCACGCAAAAATCCGTGGCCAGCCCAACGCAGAACACGCGCTTAACGCCAAGCTCGCGCAGATAGCCCAGCAGGCCCGTCGGCGTCTTGCGATCCGCTTCAAAGAAGGCGGAGTAGCTGTCGATATGCG
>JAGWNU010000066.1 GCA_028871175.1 Burkholderiaceae bacterium
CTGCAAGAAAAAGACCCGCAATCCCTTACGGGATGCGGGTCTTGGCGTTAATCAGCCCAAAAACCAACACCTTTGTGGAACGGGTAGGCTCAGTTGACGAGGCGCGGGTCGAAGTCTCTGGACCGTGTCGATCTGTTCCAGAGAGGAGAACCGACCCACGAAGCGCCCGATGCATGACTGCCTCGGCACGACTTCCATGTTCTGAATCATAGTGTCCTGCGCAAAAAAACAAAGGGCGGAAAAGACCGGGTATTCCATCCCAATTGATTTTCCGCCCACCCTCTTTATGACACTTCACTGACCCTTCTTCTGCTGTTCCCGCCTGCGTCTTCGAGCCCTGGCGCAACCCGTCTTGCAGGATCGCGTCAATATTGAAAATCGCCCCGGCATATTGGTTGGTAGGCGTTCTGGCCAGAATGTTCCACGCATGCGGATTATGTCGGCCAAACGAATCAATCATGCGCAGGGAAAATCACCCGAGGTGCTGGATGCGGCAGATTCCTCCGTCAAGTTCGAGGACGATGTACCGTTACTGCCGAAGCGCATGCCTGCACAACGTGTATCCTCAGGCGCATCCGAATGTCCATGCATTGACTGTCATGCCGTCTCTGTCCTTCCTTTCCTGCCTGTGGTGCGCGCCGGTCTTGCGGCGCACTTCGCGCCGGTGCGTTGCAGCGGCCATGCTTGCCGCGCTCGAAGCCCTGCCGCAAGCCCGCGCAGCCACGCCACCTACCACATCGGCCGGCACTCGCGCCGTCGCAGTGCCCGCTGGACCGGCAGTCGCCCCCTCGCCCAAGGCAGCGAAGACCCCCACCTGCGAAAGCATCATGCAGCGCCTGTCGGGCAGCCTGGCCGGTACGCCCAGCAACCGGGACAAGCCCGGCGCAGTGCTGGTCGACGTCGATAAAGCGGGCGTGACGATGGCCTGCAGCCACTCCGACTCGATTGCCATTCCCGTGCCGGGCAACGGCAATAGCACGGGCAAGACGCGTTGACGGCAATGTCCCGCCTGACGATCGCCGCGTTGTTCATCTGTCTCGCCACGACGGCCACCGGCGCCGAGCGCTGGATCGCACTGCCCGATCAACCGGACAGTATCGCCTCGCTCGACGCCAGTAGCATCCAGCGCATGCCCAGCGGCCCGGTGAGCGCTTGGGTTCGCGTGGAGGCCTCCAACCGCGAAGGCATGCGTTCCCTGCAGCGCATGTTCGGCGCCTTCCGGGGCGACATGGCCGATTTCCTCTACACCGTCGACTGCCGCAGCCGCCAGTTTTCGGTGTCGCGCGCCAAGCTCTACCTGGGTGCCATGACCGTCGCCGAAAAGCAGTTGGCCAACGATGCCGCCTGGCACCGCGTGGACGGCGTGGGCTTGGCAGGCGCGGTCGCACGTCAGCTTTGCACCGGATAGCCGTCCTGCGCAGCCACCCTCCGCGGCGCCATCGTTGGTAACATGGTCCCGTGCGCCCCGCTCCCCATTCTCCATCGCCCGATCCCCGCGTCACCGCAGACGCCAGCGTCTTCGGTACGCTGGCCCGCGGCTCGCGCGCGAGCCTGGAGCGCGTTGCCAACCTGGGCGATGGCGTCACCGCCGCCGTCTGGCGCAACGAGCACGACGAGGCACGCTACGCCCAGCCGGGGCACCACACGCTGTCGGTCTACCTGCAGGGCGGCTACACCACGCACCGGCAAGACCTGCCACACCTGTTCGGCGCGCCCGGCCGCGTGTGCATGCTGCCGGCGGAGCACCAATCCGCGTGGGTGATCGAACAGCCGATGCGCTTCGTGCACCTGTATTTCGCGCCCGACGCGCTGGCCGGACACGCCGTGCGCCTGCTGGACGCCGAGCCGCGCCTCTTCACCCTGCACGACCGCACATTCATCGAAGATCCCCATCTTGCGCAGGCGTGTATGCGCATTGCCCAGCTCGACTGGACCGACCTGGACGACCGCATGCGCGCCAACGCGCTGGCCAATGACACGTTGTCATTCCTCGTGCAGACCCAGGGCCGCACCCGCGCGCTGCCGGTACGAGGCGGGCTCGCACCGCATGTGTGCAGACGCATTGCCGCGCAGATCGAGGCCGAGCTGCATCTGCCGCTCGCCCTGGGGCAGCTGGCAGCAGAAGCGAACCTGTCCGAGTTTCATTTCGCGCGCATGTTTCGCGCGTCGTTCGGGGTAGCGCCTTACGAATGGGTCATGCAGCGCCGCGTCGCACGCGCGCAAGACCTGCTTCGCACGACCGCGCTGCCACTGGCAACGGTGGCTGAGCGCTGCGGCTTTGCCAGCGGGAGCCACTTCGCGCGGCGCTTCGCCATGCAACTGGGCGCGTCGCCGTCACGCTACCGGCAGGCCTGGCAGGCCAGCTGATCTGCCCGCTGCCCGCGTCAGAAAAAACGAACGATCGTACGTCAGCATTCGGCTGAAAAGCCGCATGGGCCCTAGCGTTTTCCACGATGGAAGCACGCAGTCCTGCGCAGTAACTTGGAGGTGGGTTCCCCATGGAGAGCGCCATGTTCACCCATATCCTGCTGCCCACCGACGGCTCCGAGCAATGCCGCAAGTCCATTGAGGGCGCCCTCAAGCTCGCACGCGCCACGGGGTGTCGCCTGACCGCCTACAACTGCATCGAAGAATTTCCCAGCATGGCCTATTCGGGGGGCGTGGGGGAGTGTCCGCACGCGCACTACATGGAACAGGTGCAAGGGCATGCCAAGGATTGCATCGAGCGCATCGCCCAGCGCGCGCAGGAAGAAGGCATCCAGTTCGACAGCGATGTGACGCAGTTTCCGGAGCCCTACCTCGGCATCCTTGATGCGGCCAAGCGGCACGCGTGCGACGTCATCTTCATGGCATCGCACGGGCACCGCAGCCTGATGGGCCGCTTGCTGATCGGCAACGAGACGCGCAAGGTCCTGACGTACGCAAGCATTCCGGTGGTGGTCTACCGGTAGCGACGAGAGCAGTCTTACATCGGCACGAGGTCCGGCGCGCCGTCTACGCGGTCGAGTTCTGCCACGTGCGCGGCTTCGCGCTCGCCCACCTGCCTGCGCTGTTCCGGCGTAAGCACCTGCATGATCTTCACGCCTGCCTGAGCGCGCAATTGCGCCTCGCGGGCAACGGCGCGGCCAAGGGCGTCTGTCAGAGCGTGCGCGCGCGCCTCGTCATACTGGCCCGACACCACCATCGCGCGCAGATCGCGGCGGGCGTGGTCGATGGCCTTGCGCTGTTCGCGTGCCTCGGGCATCTGTGCGTATTCAATCGCGAAAATCTTGTCGCGCTGCGCTTCGGTCAGATTCAGGCCACGCAGAAAGTTCGCGCCTCCGTGATGGGGGCCCATTCCGTGCGGCCCGATCGGCCCCATCTGCCCCGCACCGCGCCCCATCATGCCCGGACCACGCGGCATGGGCGACAGCGGTGCAGCGTCCGGGGCCGCTGTCTGCGCGAGCGCCGCGCAGGAGAGCATGAGCCCGGCTCCAATGGTGGCCAGGCGGCGGGTTGTGACAGCAATCATGATCTGGCTCCTGTAAAAAGCGTCGGCCGGACAACCCGGCCATGGGGTCACTGTAGCCACCAAGCGCGCACCGAAGGTGGGCAAACGAAGGAGTTTTCCTGAACGTCGCCAACCTGGCGGAGCATCATCGGAGCCACAGCCGTCAGGCGTCGAGCCGATAGCCCATGCCGTACACCGAATGGATCATGTCGGTGCCTGGGCTGAGCTGCTCCATCTTGCGGCGCAGGTTCTTGACATGCGTGTCGACCGTGCGGTCGGTGACGATGCGATGGTCGTCGTAGATCTGCTCCAGCAGGTTGGCGCGCGAGAGGATGCGGCCCGGCGCGGCGGCCAGCGCGGCAAGCAGGCGGAACTCCACCGGGGTGAGGTCCAGTCGCTGGCCGCGCAGTGTGGCGGAGTAGCCCCCGCTGTCGATCACCAGCGCACTTTCCGTCGCGCCGCCGCCACGTTGCGCACGGCGCAGGATGGTCTTGATGCGCGCCACCAGTTCACGCGGGCTGAACGGCTTGCAGATGTAGTCGTCGGCACCCAGCTCCAGGCCGAGCAGGCGGTCGATCTCTTCCACGCGCGCGGTCACCATGACGATGGGCACCTCGCTGAAGGCCCGCACTTCGCGGCAGATTTCAAGACCGTCCTTGCCCGGCAGCATCAGGTCGAGCACGACCAGCTCGGGCGTCGCCTCGCGGATGCGCTGGACGGCGTGCGTGCCTTCGGCCAGCCATTCGGTTTCATAGTGGGCGGCGCGCAGGTAGTCAGTCATCAGCGCGGCCAGCTTGGGTTCGTCTTCAATGATGAGGATCATGGTCGGCAAGCGGGTCAAGGATAGGCAGGCGGATGGCGATCCAGAGTCCGCCCAGCGGCGAGGGCCTGGCTTCGATGGTGCCGCCGTGCGCGGCGACGATGGTCTGGCAGAGGCTCAGGCCCAGCCCGGCCCCTCCGTGCGCACGGCCGCGCGACGCATCGACGCGGAACAGCCGATCGAAAATGCGCGGCAGCATCGCTTCCGGCACGCCCGGCGCGCTGTCCTGCACGTCAATCTGCTGCCAGGCGCCACGCTGGTGGAGGTGCACGCGCAGCGTCCCTCCCGTGTCGGTATAGCGCAGCGTGTTCTCCAGCAGGTTCTGCATGACCTGACGCAGGCGCTGCGGGTCGCCGCGCACCAGCGCTGCGCGCGACGGGGCGCCGGGCAGGTCCAGCTGCAACGCGATGCCCTTTTCCATCAGGCGCGGCGTAAAGCCTTGCGCGGCACCGCACACGGTATCGGCCAGGTCCAGCGGCGCCATGTGAAAGGCCAGCGCGCCGACGTCGGCCAGCGACAGCTCGTACAAGTCATCGATGAGCTTGCTGAGCGTCGACACCTCGGCCTGCAGCGAGGCGAGCGACGTCGCCGTCAATGGCCGCACGCCGTCTTCCAGCGCTTCCAGTTCGCCGCGCAGAACGGCCAGCGGCGTGCGCAGCTCGTGGGAAATATCCGCAGTGAGCTGGCGGCGCATCTTCTGATTGGCCTCCAGCGAGGCAGCAAGATGATTGAAGTCGGCCGCCAGCCCGCCGAGTTCATCGTGCGTCTGCACGTCGACACGGGTGGCATAGTCGCCGTCGGCCATGCGGCGGGCGGCGTCGGTCAGCCGGCGCATCGGCGCCAGCAGGCCGCGCGCAAGCAGGACGGCCACCAGTGCGGCCAGCAGGACAGACAGCCCGGCAATGATCCACGTCGCGCGCAACTGCTGGGCCTGAAACGCCTGGTCGGCACCTTCCGGCACGCGCAGGCGTGGAGGTATCGCCAGCCACCCGACGGTCTGGCCGTCGTGATGTAACGCACGCCACTGCGCATGTCGCCCCGGGGGCGGCCCGTCGCCCATGATCGGCGTGCGCGCGGCATCCAGAAGCCAGATCGGCGAATGCGGCGGCGGCTCGCCGGGCGGGTGCGGCGCCAGGCTGCCCGCACGCGGCGGGCCCGGCGGCGGCATCTCTTGGCCCGCGCCCGGCGTGAGCGGCTCGAAGCGGTGGCCTGGCGGCGGATCGAAGCGGTCTGCGCCCATGCCGCTGGCGCGGGCACGCGCGCCCTCGCGGCGCAGCAGCCGAAACCACGCGGCAGGATCGTTGCGCAGAAAATCCCAACTGCCGTGCTGGGCATAGGCGGCTTCGACGCCCGGAGCGAGCGCGGCCAGGCGCTCCGCCTCGCGTGCGTTCACGTAATCGAGAAAGTTGGCGTCGAAACGCCAGCGCACCGCCGCGCCCATGGCGAGCGCCACGACAATGCTCAGCGTAAACAGCGCAATGAACAGCTTGGAGGTGATGCCGAAAGACGGACGCATGGATCAATGGAAACAGCCTGTCGCCCGCGTCTGCGGGGATGCTCCCCGCGCGGCCGGACGCTGGGCTTGGCGACATCTTAGCGGCAGGGCGCGAGCGGGAGGCTTCGAGGATAGCAATCGCGGCCCGGCAGAAAATGAGTGAAATGCGAAGAACGCATGTCGGGGCGTCGTCACCCGCCGCGACCGCACGTGTTCATACGGGCCCGGCATCGGCCGCAAAGCGCGTTATGCTGGCGGCTCGCCCTGCCCCAGGAGAACCGCCTTGCCCAATCGGCCGACCCGCCCAGCGTTCTCGATACTCCCCTGCGCCATGCGCGGCGTCGAAGCCGTCGCGGCCGATTCCCACCACGCCTTCCCGCGTCACACACATGAGCAGTTCGGCATCGGCATCGTCGATCGCGGCGCGCAGAGATCCTTGAGCGGGCGCGGCATGGTGGAGGCGCAGGCAGGCGATGTCATTACCGTCAACGCGGGCGAGGTGCATGATGGCGCGCCCCTTGGCGAGTCGGGCCGCGCATGGCGCATGCTGTACCTCGATCCGGAAAGGGTCGCTGAGTTGGCGTGCGACATGCACCCGGGGCGCCGCGACGCCGAATTCGACCGCCCTGTGACGCAAGACGCCAGCCTGGCGCGGCGCGTGAGCCAGCTCTTCGTCCAGATGACCGCACCGCCTGCGCCGCACGCTGCCCTGCTGCGCGAGCAGTTGCTGCTCTCGGTCCTGGCCGATGCGCTGCATCCGGCTGGCCACCGCGCCGACGAGGCCCCTGACGCCATCCGGTTGGCCCGGACCCGGATCGACGATGACCCGGCCGCCACGGTTTCGCTCCTGGACCTCGCGCGCGAAACAGGCCTGAGTCGTTTCCAGGTGCTGCGCGGCTTTACCCGCGCGACCGGCCTGACGCCACACGCCTACCAGCTACAGCGCCGACTTGCCTTGGCGCGCCGCCTCATCGCCCGGGGTCTGCCGCTGGCAGAGGCGGCTGCCGCATGCGGTTTTACCGACCAAAGCCACATGACCCGGCAATTCGTACGCAAGTACGGCGTATCGCCAGGGATGGTGGCCGCCGCGGTCACGATCGGCTAGACACCGCCCGCTGCAATTTCGTTCAAGACGCCGCCGATGCATGCGGCCATCCTGCAGGCTTTCACAGACGCAGGATCCGATATGTCCAGACGGTTCGAAGGCTGCCTTTACCTTGCGATGGCGATGATTCTGGTGGGGAGCACCGTTGCCGCCAGCAAGATCATCGCTGCGGGCCTGCCGCCTTTCACGGCGACGGCATTGCGCTTTGCGGTGGCGCTTCCGTTCTTCCTCATTGCCATGCGCGCGACGCGCACCCGCTGGCCCCTACTGGCGCGCAGCGGCTGGGGGTTGTTGTTCTTGCAGGCGGCTGCCGGCAGCGTGGGTTATACGACGCTGTTGATCTCAGGGCTGCGGCACACTTCGGCGGCGGATGCAGGCGTGATCATCGGCACGCTGCCGGTGGTATCCGCACTCATCGCCATCGTCGTGCTGGGCGAGCGGCCTGGACGCGCCGTGCTGGGGTCGATTGCGCTGGCCACCGCTGGGGTGCTGGCGATTGCCTTCCAGCCGGGAGGCGATGGCGCTCAGCCGTGGCTGGGCAACCTGCTCGTGGTTGGCGCGGTCGGGTGCGAGGGCCTCTTCATCCTGCTCAACAAGCGGCTGCACACGCCGGTGCCGCCGCTGGCCCTGTCGACGTTGATGAGCGCCTTCGGCCTTCTGGCAGCGGTGTTGCCCGCACTGTGGGAGGCGCCGTGGCAACTTCACGCCTCAGCCGAACTCACCCACGCGGTGGGTGCCGTCCTCTACTACGCGATCGTGCCGACCGTCGGCGGCTTCGTCCTCTGGTATGCGGGCTCGGCACGCGTGAGCGGCGCCGAAGCATCACTGTTCACCGCGCTGGCACCGGTGGCTGCCATCGTGTTTGCGGCCACGCTGCTTGGCGAGTCGATCAACCTCAGGCAGGCGGGCGGCATTGCCTGCGTGCTGGCGGCGGTGCTCAGCATGGGGCTGGCAGGCACACGACGGCCGGCCCGCGCGCCAGCCTCGTCGGCGTCTTAGGCTTCGGCGTCGGGCGCCGTCACGTCTTCCATGCGCTCGATGCGCACGCGCACGATGCGCCGGCTGCCCGCCTCGAGGATGGCGAAGCGCAGGTCGTGGCGCACCAGCGTGTCGCCCACCTCGGGCAGCCGGTCCCACTGGTTGAACAGATAGCCGCCAAGGCTCGTCGCACCGCCTGCTTCATCGAGCAGCCAATCGACATGCAGGACATCCTCGAGCTGGCGCAGGTCTGCCTCGCCGGCCACTTCCCAGCAGCCGTCGCTCACCTCGACCACGCCGGGGCGCTCGTCCTCGTCAGGAAATTCACCGGCGATGGCTTCGAGGACATCGATGGGGGTGACCACGCCCTGTATCACATCCAGCGGATCGGTCACCACCAGCATGCGCCCACGCGCACGCTTGAGCTGGTCCATCAGGCGCAGGATACCGACGCCCTCGGAGACCTTGAGCGCCGGCTTGACGGAGCGCTCCACGTCAATGGCCCCGCGCGTGTCGAGGTCGCCCATCAGATCCTTGGCGCGGGCCACGCCGACCAGATCGTCCAGGCCACCACGGCAGACCGGAAACTGGTTGTGCGGCACGGCAAGCAGCAGTTTGCGTGTGACGGACGGATCGGCCAGCAGATCGACCCATGAAATGTCGTGGCGGGGTGTCATGACCGAGCGCACAGAACGCTCGGCCAGATCCAGCACGCCGCTGACCATGCTGCGCTCTTCGGGTCGGAACAGCGTTTCAGGAGCCGCATGGCCCGGCTCGTGTGCAGCGGCTTCCTGTGACTCGTCACTGGCCGGCGTGCCACGCTGGTCACCCAACAGGCTCAGCACCGCATCGGCGGTACGCTCGCGCAGCGGACGGCGGCGCTCGTAGCGCACGGCATTCTGTTGCGCCACCTGGTTGAAGAACTCGATCAGGATCGAGAAGCCGATGGCCGCATACAGATAGCCCTTCGGAATATGGAAGCCAAAACCCTCGGCCACGAGCGAGAAGCCGATCATCAGCAGGAAGCTCAGGCACAGCACCACCACCGTGCGGTGCGCATTGACGAACGCCGTCAGCGGGCGCGACGCAAACAGCATGGCGCCCATGGCGATGACCACCGCGGTCATCATCACCGGCAGATCGTTGACCATGCCCACGGCGGTGATCACCGAGTCGAGCGAGAACACCGCGTCCAGGATCACCACCTGGGCGATCACGTTCCAGAACTTGCCGTGACCGCTGCCATGGCTGTCGTCGTGCGGCTGGCCGTCGAGGCGCTCGTGCAGTTCCGATGTGGCCTTGAACAGCAGGAAGAAGCCGCCCAGCAGCAGGATGATCGAACGCCCCGACAGTTCGACCGGCCCCACCGTCAGCAGCGGCTTGGTGAGCGTGATCAGCCACGACATGGCCGAGAGCAGCACCATCCGCATCGCCAGCGCCAGCCCCAGCCCGATCATGCGCGCGCGGTCGCGCAACGCAGGTGGCAGCTTGTTGACCAGAATGGCGATGAAGACGAGGTTGTCGATGCCGAGAACGATCTCGAGCACCACCAGGGTGAACAGGCCGATCCAGATGGACGGGTCAGCAAGCCAGGTCATAGTTGGGAGTCAGGGACTGCAGAAAGACAATCCGCTGATGATAACCGCAGTGCACGCGCGGCCTCTCGCGGGCCCGTGTGAAGCATTGCAACAAACGGGCCAGTGCGCTCAGCGCCGGGCAACGCGCAGGGGCCGGTAGCCGTCGGTCAGCGTCCTGAGGAAGGCGACGATGTCGCGCACGTCGGCGTCGGAAAGCGCCGGCTTGCCGCCTGGCTTGCCGCCAAACGGCCGCTCCATGTTGACGTTGGCGCGATACTGCACGGGCAGATCGTCGAACTTGTCGACGGTGCCATCAGCGCGGCGCGGATACCACTTTTGCGGCTGGGTATCGCGCTGGGCGTAAAAGCGCACCGCATCTTCCAGGGAGTGGATGACCCCGTTGTGGAAGAAGGCCTGGCGCAATGCCACGTTGCGCAGGGACGGCGTGCGGAACCGGCCGCAGTATTCAGGGTGGTCTTTCAAGTCGGTCCGGTCGGGCCCGCACAGGCCGAGATCGAAGAATGCCGGATCGGCATTGGCGGCCAGTGACCGGTTGCGCGGGACGCCCACGGCGATGTGGCCGAAATCAGTGAAGGCCGGGAACGCGCCGTCCTGCTTGATGGCGCTGATGTGGCACGAGGCACAGTTGCCCTTGGCGGGATCGTTGAACAGCCGCAGGCCGCGCATTTCCTGTGCCGACAGCTTGACCTGCTTGCGCAGGAAGGCGTCGTACTTGCTGTCGTACGGATAGAACTCCGACGGCGTCTCCTGAAAGACTTCGAGCACCATCAGCGCCGCCCGGAAGGCGATGTCTTCATTGTCGAGGATGTCCTTGCCGAACACCTCGCGGAACGTCTGCGCGTGGCGGCTGTTGCGCAGCCTGGCGACGACGTTGGCGGGCGTGCCATTGGCCATCTCGTGCGCAGACAGCAGCGGAATGCGCGCCTGTTCGTGCGTCGACGAAACCCGCCCGTCCCACGTGTAGCCACCGGTCGGTCCCTGATCTTCGGAATCGTTGCCGTCGCTGTCGTAGAAGTGCTCCGAGAACGCGGGCACCTTCTGCAGGTAGCGCAGTGACGGCGCAGCGCGCACGCCGGTCTTGTTCATCCCCGGGCCGCCGAGTTGCACCGCCAGATCATTCGGCGGGCCATAGGCG
Source organism: Burkholderiaceae bacterium (assembly GCA_028871175.1). Classification (GTDB taxonomy): domain Bacteria; phylum Pseudomonadota; class Gammaproteobacteria; order Burkholderiales; family Burkholderiaceae; genus Ralstonia; species Ralstonia condita. The sequence continues at coordinate 10,622 of JAGWNU010000066.1, forward strand.
TGCGTGGGGCTATGGCAGCTTGCGCACGCCTGCTTGCTCGAGGCGGACAGCGCCGGGTCGAAGAACAGCGCCTTGCCCAGGGCTGCCATGGCAGGCACCGAGGGGCGGCGCTCCGCCATCATGGTGTAGAAAGCCTTCTCATAGGCGGGCGCCACAGGTGCCGAGGCTGCCGCCCGCTGGGACGCCGGCGCGGAGGCATGCACTGCGGTCGCCGCCTGCGCGGTCGAGGGCTCCACGCGTCCGCATGCGGCCATGCCCAACACGAGTGTCGACATGGCAATCAGGTGAAGCGCAGCTACGGACAGGGGGCGGGACATCGACAATCGACGCGATGATGGGAGCCTTGCAAGGTAGCATGGCGCACATGACAGTTTGATGTCGTCAGACGCGCGTCATATCAGCCCTTGGAGAGGCCGCATGGTGAGCAATGTCTTGAGACGTTTTGGGGGACCGGCGCTCGTCCTCGCGGCGATGATGACCGCCAGCCTCGCCGAGACCCGCTCCGCGCACGCGCTTCCATCATCAGCTTGTCACACAGGAGGCACAGACTCCGGCACGCTTTCGTACCCCACACAACAATCCAGGGAAATCATGAGCCGAGCGTTCCGTCTTCTGCCGCTGACCGCATTGGTCGCGGCCAGCATGTCCGCCTGTGGCGGCAGCGATTCGAACAGCAGCGCCTCCGCGTCTACCTCGGGCGTCGTGACCGGCAGCTATTTCGAACATGCCAAGGTCTGCATCGATGCCAACAACAACGGCAAGTGCGACGCAGGTGAAACCAGCACGTACACCGATGCCAACGGCGCCTACACGCTGGCCGGCTCGGGTCCCGTCACGGTGGAAATCGGCACGGACGCCTTCCGCAACGACCCGGCCACGGGCGCCCACAACGCGATCACGCGCCCGCTGGTGTTCCGCGCGCCGGCAGGTGCCGCTGGCGTCGTCAGCGCCATCTCGACCGAACTGGCGGCCCTGATGGACACCAATGGCGGCGACATCAACGCCGCGAAGACGGCCCTGGCCACCCGCCTGGGCGTGACCGTCGACAAGCTGCTCGAAGACCACAACAAGGAAAGCGACGCCAACACCAAGGCCGCGCTGCAAGCCGAGATCGACGAGGAGATCGACCAGATCGCCGACGCCGTGGCCGATGGCGGTGATATTGGCAAGAGCATCCGCGACGGCGTCAGCAAGCGCATGGCGCTGACCGACAACGTCAAGACCATCGTGGTGATCTACGCCGAAAACCGTGGCTTCGACAACCTGTACGGTCTGTTCCCGGGGGCCAACGGCATTCCGGGGGTGAACCCGACGTCCACGGGCACTGCCGTGGCGCAGAAGGACTTCGACGGCTCCGTGCTGCCGACGCTGCCGCCGACCTGGGGCGGTCTGACCGCCGCCGGCCAGAGCGTGACGGTGACGCAAGCGCAGACCACGGGCTGGGCCAACAAGATGTTCCAGATCGACGATCCGGCCGGCGTGAACGGCACGGGCATCGTCGTGCCGCAATCGGTGATCACACGCGACCTGTGGCACCGCTTCTATCAGAACCAGATGCAGATCAACGGCGGCAAGAACGACATGTTCGCCGCGTATGCCGATGCCGGTGGCCTGACGATGGGCTACTACGACGGCAGCAAGATGGCCATGTGGAACATCGCCAAGCAGTACACGCTGGCGGACAACTTCTTCATGGGCGCCTTCGGCGGCTCGTTCCTGAACCACCAGTACCTGATCTGCGCCTGCGCGCCGGTCTATCCGAACGCTGCCAGCTCGCCGGCTGCGGGCCTCATCGCATCGGTCAAGACCGACGCCAACGGCAACCCGACGCTGGTGCCGAGCGCAAGCTCGGTCATGGCTGGCGCACCGACGTCGTACACCAGCGGCACGAAGGACGGCAACCTGACGCCGGTCGACAGCAACGGCAACGCGTACGCCGTCAACACGATGCAGCCGCCGTACCAGCCGTCGGGCAATGCCGTTGCCAGCAGCAATCCGGCCTACGCCGACCCGACCAAGGCGACGACCATGCCGACGCAGTCGAGCACCAACATCGGTGATCTGCTGACCGCCAAGGGCGTGAACTGGGCCTGGTACGCCGGCGCCTGGAATGCTGCCCTGGCCGACGCATCGAACACCACGCGCAGCGTGATCTACTCGGGCACGATCCAGTTCCAGCCGCACCACCAGCCGTTCAACTACTTCAGCCGCTTCGATCCGGCTACCGCCAGCGGTGCCGCTGAACGTGCAGCCCACCTGAAGGACTACGACGCCGCCTTCCTGCAGGATGCCGCCGCCGGCACGCTGCCCCCGGTCACGTTCTACAAGCCGCAGGGCAACCTGAACCAGCACCCGGGCTACGCCAACGTGGCCGACGGCGATGCGCACATCGCCAACGTGATCGCCCAGCTGCAGAAGAGCCCGCAGTGGAAGAACATGGTGATCGTCGTGACGTATGACGAAAACGGTGGGTTCTACGACCACGCCACGGTGCCGAAGGCAGACCGCTGGGGCCCGGGCACGCGTATCCCGGCGATCGTTGTCTCGCCGTTTGCCAAGAAGGGCTTCATTGACCACACCCAGTACGACACGGCTTCGGTGCTGCGCCTGATCACGCACCGCTTCGCCCTGCCGACGCTGCCCGGCATCAAGCAGCGCGACGCAGCGCTCATTGCCAACGGCAACAAGCCGATGGGTGACCTGACGAACGCGCTGGACTTCTCGCAGTCGCAATCGCAGTAACGAATCACGCAGTCCACACAGAAAGGGCGGCCCGGAGAAATTCGAGGCCGCCTTTTTTTATGCCGCTATTTTCCCTTCTTCTTCCCGGCGGGCTTTTCGCTCTCCAGCGTTTCCAACCGCATCCCCACCTTGAGCGTCACCTGCCAATGGGCGATCTTGCCGTCGACCAGATGGCCGCGCGTCTCCATGACTTCGAACCAGTCCAGATACTTGAGCGTGTCGCTGGCGCGCGCGATCGCGTTGCGGATGGCTGCGTCGCTCGACTCCGGTGACGAGCCGACCAGCTCGATCATCTTGTAGGTGTGGGAACCCATATCGCCTCCTTGTTGGCATGGTGGGAACGTCGGCGGAGGCACCCGCAAGCTGCGAGTGCCGCGTCACATATCAGCATGGCACTTCCGCCCCGACCCTGATAGCTCAATTTTGATTGGCGCTCCAGATGCCTGGCGGTTAATTGCGTTTATAAAATTGACAAACCTTGTCAGCGAAACGACGCACGACGTCAGACCCTGCGCCCGTGCCATCGCCAAGGTGCCACTTTTCGGGCGGGCCCGCTGCCGCCGGGCAACGGTCGAGGCTGGTACGGAACCTGCGTTGGTCTCGCCAACCCGTTCGCCAAGAGGAAGCGCCATGCACCACCCCGAGCCACCAGCATCCGCCCTGTCCTCGCCGCTGCCGGCGCGACCGGCTTCCGTCCTGCCTGCTGCCGCAGAAACATCCCGGCTGGTGACGCAGACCATTGCCTTTCATATCGACCGGGGTGACCGCCGCATCGAGGCGACCTATTCCGCCCGCAACGGCATCGTGACGGTCAAATATCGGGGCAAGACGCTTTCGACCTATTCTCCGCAGGGCGACTACAAGGCCGTCGCCCGCCAGTTGCTCAGTGTGATGCTGACCCTGTGAGCACGCCGGTCGGCTGTCGCTCAATGGCGGGGCTTCCGGGTTCGGCGGGCGGGGCGACCGAACTGGGCGCGCAGATCGTCTTTGGCACGCTCCAGAATGTGCCGTCGACCGGCGCCCAGGTTGTGCCCGGCCCGGTTGATATAGAACGTCAGCATCGACATGGCCGACTGGAATGCAGTCCCCTTTCGCCGCCTGCTGCGTTCGGCGGAGGCCTTGAGCGACGTGGCGATACGCGCCGGACTGCGTGATTGGAAGATGCCAGGCTCAAGATCGAGTGCATCGCTCGTTTCCATCACGTGGTGCGACCAGCGGTGCGGTACGGCCTTGCCCGCGTTCGACCGGGCCTTTGACTTGGGGCGGCTGGCGGTCATAGTGAAATCTCCTGTAATCATGGTCAGGCTGTTTCGCAAGCGTCATACCTGGGCGGGCACGTGCGCGCGGCCTGCTTCCGTTACGATAGTGGACATTTCGCAATTCCATTTCGCAGATCGCCGGCTTCCGGCGCGCATTCAACGTGTCTGGCGACGCCGGTCTTTCCACTCCTCACGCGCCCGCGCAAACGCCGTCGCACACGCCGTTCTCCTACGGGGCTTTCCGCCTGTTCTGGTTCGCGAGGCTGTCCACCACCTTTGCGTACCAGATGTTTGGGGTGGCCGTCGGCTGGCAGATCTACGACCTCACACGCAGCGCCTATGTGCTCGGGCTGGTCGGGCTCGTGCAGTTTCTGCCGTCGGTGATGCTGGTGCTCGCCTCGGGGCACATTGCCGATCGCTACGACCGGCGCCGCGTGGTGCGCACGTGCCAGTCCATCGAGGCACTGGTGGCGCTGACGCTGTCCGCCACAGCGCTGACGGGCCACGCCGGCGTGCAGGCCATCTTCCTCTGCGTGGTCGTGATCGGCGCGATGCGGGCATTCGAAACGCCGACGCTGCAAGCGCTGCTGCCCTCGCTGGTGCCGCCCCAGGCGCTGCCGCGCGCTGTCGCGTTGTCCAGCTCGGCGGGCCAGACCGGCATCATCCTCGGGCCGGCGGTGGGCGGTTTCCTTTACGTGGCCGGTGCACCTGTGGTGTACGCCACGGCAGCGGGGCTGTTCCTGCTTGCCCATGTCCTGTTGGCACTGGTGCGCATGGAACGTGCCGCGCCGGTCAGCACGCCGGTGAGCCTGGAGTCGCTGTTTGCCGGCATCGCCTTCATCAAGGGGCGGCCGGTGGTGCTGGGCGCCATCTCGCTCGACCTGTTCGCCGTGCTGCTGGGCGGGGCGACGGCGCTGCTGCCGATCTATGCGCGCGACATCCTCGGTACAGGGGCCTGGGGGCTGGGGCTGCTCCGCTCCGCGCCGGCCGTGGGCGCGCTTGGCATGGCGCTCTTCCTCGCACATCGTCCGCTGGATCGGCACGTGGGCCGGGTGATGTTCGCAGCGGTGGCGGGTTTTGGCCTGGCGACGCTGGTGTTCGGCCTCTCGCGCTGGCTGCCATTGTCGATGCTGGCGCTGGTGGTGCTCGGTGCATCCGACATGATCAGTGTCGTGATCCGGACATCGCTGGTGCAACTCGACACGCCCGATGCCATGCGTGGTCGGGTCAGCGCGGTCAATTCTGTTTTCGTGGGTGCATCCAACCAGTTGGGCGAGTTCGAATCGGGCATGCTGGCCGGGCTGCTGGGGCCGGTGGCCTCGGTCGTGCTGGGCGGCCTGGGCACGCTGCTGGTGGTCGTGATGTGGATGCGGCTGTTTCCCCAGCTGGCACACCGCAATCGCCTGCGCGACGCCCATCAGGAGCACCCCACCTCGGGAGGGTAACCCGTGGAACCAGCGTCACTGCTGGCTCCGGCAAGAATGGGGCGCCGTCTTGCAGGCATGTCAGCCAAACCCTGATGGCATCGTTGTCGGCCAGCTCGTATGCTGAGTCACCTTTGGCCGCCCTGCCCTGTCGCGCCCGATTGTGAAGTCCATGCTGCCCCATTCGCCCCGCCTGTTGGATAAGCTCGCTGCGCATCGTGGCAGCCAGGCCCATCCGGCCTCCGATCCTGGGCCGTTCAGCGGCGCCGGGCTGGAAATCGCACCGGCGATCCGTCCGTCCGCATGGCTGGTGGCGATCGGAGCGGCTGCCCTCGGCACGGTGGCGCGCATGCTGCTGGAATCGGCTGGCGGCATCCGGCTGCCCTTCTACCTCGCATTTCCGGTGGTGACGATTGCCGCGTGGTACGGCGGCTTCTGGCCGGGCATGGTGGCCATCGCCTGCTACGCAGCGCTGTTCTTTGCCCTGGCAGCACTGCAGACGTGGCCGGCCACGCTGCCGCTCACACCCGGTCAGATGGTGGTGTTTGCCGTGGGCGCCTTGCTCATCTGCGGGCTGTGCGAGCAGTTACGGCGCGCCCGCGCCGGGGCAGAGCGCC
>JAGWNU010000316.1 GCA_028871175.1 Burkholderiaceae bacterium
ATGGCGACGAGACTGCCGGAAATCTGGATCATGGTTTCGAAAGCAGACAAAAGCGTGAACGTAAACAACCGGATTGTACCGGATCGTCAGCGCGGATTCGTCACATCAGGGCCCCGCCGGGAGACGGGTAAGCCGCGCCTGCAGCAAGTTCAAATTGCGTACCGCGGAGCCACGGCCCCCGCACGCTCGCGCACAGCGCAAAGGCGTTGTACGTAGGCGTTACGGGGCGATGCAACAAAGCCGTCCTCATAGCCAACCACGCGCAGCTGGCCGCGCACGGCGTCAAGCAGTTCACCCGGTGACAGAAGGAACGCCGGGTTGGACGGTTTCCCGACCGTTTCGTTTCCTGCGGCGAAGGTTTCGTAAATCAGCCGTCCGCCTGGCGCAACCGCCGCCAGCAGGTGCGGCCATAACGGCCGATGCAGATAGTTGGTGACGACCACAGCGTCGAAAACCGCCCCAGGCAATGGCCACGGGCCGCTCTCGATATCGGCGACGATGGTGCTGGCGATGCCCGCAAGGCCGGCAAGCGCTGCGGCGTCGCGGTCGATGCCGGTGACACGGCATCCGCGAGCGGCCAGCCAACGCACATGGCGGCCGCTGCCGCACGCCACATCCAGCACGGATGCGCCGACCGGCAACTCGACGGCCCAGCGCATGACCCACGGTGAGGGGGCGGCAAGCATGTGCGGGTTGGTCACGGCAGCAGTCACCGGCAACGCGTCAGCTATACGACAGACCCATCGCCTCGCGGACCTCGCGCATGGTCTCTTGCGTGACCTTGCGCGCGTTGTCGCAGCCATCGGCGATGATCGCGCGCAGCAGGGACGGGTCGTCCATGTACTTCTGGGCGCGTTCGAGCATTGGTTGCTGCTCGCGCAGGATGCCCTCGATCACAGGCTGCTTGCATTCGAGGCAACCGATGCCGGCGCTGCGGCAGCCCTTCTGCACCCACTCCTTCGTATCCGCGTCGGAATAGACGAGGTGCAATTGCCAGACGGGGCACTTGTCAGGATCACCCGGATCGGTGCGACGCACGCGGGCCGGATCGGTCGGCATCGTACGAACCTTTTTCTCGACGGTCTCCTTGTCCTCGCGCATGCGGATCGTGTTGCCATACGACTTGGACATCTTCTGTCCGTCGAGACCCGGCATGCGCGACGCTTCGGTCAGCAGCACCTGCGGCTCCGGCAGGATGATCTTGCGGGCGCCTTCCAGATAGCCGAACAGGCGCTCGCGGTCGCCCATCGAGAGGCTTTGCGATTCGGCAAGCAGCGCGCGCGCCTGCTCCAGGGCTTCGTCCTCGCCGCGTTCCTGATAGGCGGTGCGCAATTCGAGATACAGCTTGGCACGCTTGCCGCCCAGTTTCTTGGCCGCTTCGAGCGCCTTCTCCTCAAAACCCGGCTCGCGGCCGTACAGATAGTTGAAGCGGCGCGCGACCTCACGCGTCATTTCGACGTGCGGCACCTGGTCTTCACCTACCGGCACGAAGCCGGCGCGATAGATCAGGATGTCGGCTGCCTGCAGCAGCGGGTAGCCGAGGAAGCCATACGTGGACAGATCCTTCTCCTTGAGCTTCTCGATCTGATCCTTGTACGTCGGCACCCGTTCGAGCCAGCCCAGCGGTGTGCCCATCGAGAGCAGCAGGAACAGCTCGGCATGCTCGGGCACGCGGCTCTGGATGAACAGCGTCGACTGCGACGGATCGACGCCGGCTGCGAGCCAGTCGATCAGCATTTCCCACACGGATTCCGCAATCACCTCTGGCGATTCGTAGTGCGTGGTCAGGGCATGCCAATCAGCGACAAAGAAGAAGCACGGGTACTCGGCCTGCAGCCGGACCCAGTTTTTCAGAACGCCGTGGTAATGCCCCAGGTGCAGAGCACCGGTCGGACGCATGCCGGAAAGTACGCGGTCAGGAAACATGTGGGAATGGGAAGTGGATACTCAGGAAAACAGCATCTGCAGTGGACTCAGGATCCATTGCAGCAGTTGGAACAGCAACGCCATGATGGGGCGCATCCAGATATTGGTGATGACATTCGAAATGATCAGCGCCATCACGATGAAAAAGCCGAACGGCTCGATACGCGATAGCGCGAGCGCAGCCCGCGGCGGCAGAAGCGCGGCCAGCACGCGTCCGCCATCGAGCGGCGGCAGCGGAAACATGTTGAATGCCGCCATCACCATGTTCACGAGGATACCCGCGCGCGCCATACCGATCAGGAACGGTTCATTGACCCCGCCGACGGTCAGCACCACCGCCAGTACGCCCCAGAGGATGGCCTGCGCGAAATTCATGGCCGGCCCGGCCAGCGCCACCCACATGCCATGCCAGCGCGGATCCCGCAGGCGGTCGAAGCGCACCGGCACCGGCTTCGCATAGCCGAAGACGAAGGCACCATGGGTCGCGAAGTACAGCAACAGCGGCATCGCAATCGTACCGATCGGGTCGATGTGCCGCAGCGGATTCAGGCTGATGCGGCCCATGACATAGGCCGTGTCGTCGCCAAAGTGCTTGGCAACATAGCCATGCGCAGCCTCATGCAGCGTAATGGCAAACAGAACGGGAATCGCGTAGACCGCGATATTCTGGATCAGTGTGGGGTCCATAAGCGGGCTATTGTAGCAAGCGCGCGGCGGCACGCTCACCGCCCAACCGTCTACAGGCCGACGCGCGCCGGATCGCCGCGCCCCTTGCGCACGAGTTCAGGCTCGCCGCTGGTCAGGTCGATGACCGTGGTGGGCGCCGCCGGGGCCGGCCCGCCATCAATGACAAGTTCGAGCTGCTTCTCGAGCCGCGCGCGAATGGTCTCCGCTTCGTTGAGCGGTTCGTCGTCGCCCGGTAGCTGCAGCGTCGCAGACAGAAGCGGCTCGCCCAGTTCAGCCATCAATGCCAGGGGAATCGGGTGTTCCGGCACACGCAATCCGATCGTCTTTCGCGACGGGTGCGACAGGCGGCGCGGGACTTCCTTGGTCGCCTCCAGCAGAAATACGAACGGACCCGGCGTGGCGGCCTTGACGACGCGATATTGCTTATTGTCGACGCGTGCAAACGTGGCCAGCTCGGAGAGATCGCGGCACATCAGCGTCAAGTGATGTTTCTCGTCGATGCCGCGTACGCGGCGCAGGCGTTCAACGGCGGCCTTGTCGTCCAGGTGGC
>JAGWNU010000067.1 GCA_028871175.1 Burkholderiaceae bacterium
CGAACGACATCCTGCGCGAGCTGCACGGCTTCATCCACATGTTCGAGGACACGCCGGAGTTCGTGGCGCGCCACGTGATTCGCGAAGCGCGCGTGTACCTCGACGCGCTCGCGCCGCCGTTCTTCAAGGAACTGGTGCAGTACGCGGACGAAGGCTCGTACTCGTGGCACTGCCCGGGTCACTCGGGCGGCGTGGCGTTCCTGAAGAACCCGCTCGGCCAGATGTTCCACCAGTTCTTCGGCGAGAACATGCTGCGCGCCGACGTCTGCAACGCCGTCGAGGAACTCGGCCAGCTGCTCGACCATACCGGCCCGGTGGCGGCCTCCGAGCGCAACGCCGCGCGCATCTTCAACAGCGACCATCTCTACTTCGTCACCAACGGCACCTCGACCTCGAACAAGATCGTCTGGCATTCCACCGTGGCGCCGGGCGATGTCGTCGTCGTCGACCGCAATTGCCACAAGTCGGTGCTGCACGCGATCATGATGACCGGTGCGATCCCGGTATTCCTGATGCCGACGCGCAACCACTTCGGCATCATCGGGCCGATCCCGAAGAGCGAGTTCGAGCCCGAAACGATCGCCAAGAAGATCGCCGATCACCCGTTCGCCAGCCAGGCCAAAAACAAGAAGCCGCGCATTCTGACCATCACGCAGGGCACGTACGACGGCGTGCTGTACAACGCCGAGATGATCAAGAACATGCTGTCGACCGAGATTGATACGCTGCACTTTGATGAAGCGTGGCTGCCGCATGCGTCGTTCCACCCCTTCTACGAGGACATGCACGCGATTGGTCACGGCCGCCCGCGCAGCAAGGACGCGCTGGTGTTTGCCACGCAGAGTACGCACAAGCTGCTGGCGGGCCTGTCGCAGGCCTCGCAGATCCTCGTGCAGGATTCCGAGACGCGCAAGCTCGATACGTACCGCTTCAACGAGGCGTATCTGATGCACACGTCGACGAGCCCCCAGTACTCGATCATCGCTTCGTGCGACGTGGCCGCGGCAATGATGGAAGCGCCGGGAGGCACTGCGCTGGTGGAAGAGAGCATTGCCGAAGCGCTGGACTTCCGCCGCGCCATGCGCAAGGTGGAGCAGGAATACGTCGGCACGAACGGTGGCAGTGGGCGTGGCGACGACTGGTGGTTCAAGGTCTGGGGCCCGAACGACCTGTCCGACGAAGGCATCGAGGACCGCGAAGCCTGGATGCTCAAGGCCAACGAGCGCTGGCACGGCTTCGGCAACCTGGCCGAAGACTTCAACCTGCTCGACCCGATCAAGGCCACCATCATCACCCCGGGCCTGGATGTCGATGGCAAGTTCAGCGACTCGGGCATCCCGGCCGCCATCGTGACGCGTTACCTGGCCGAGCACGGCATCATCGTCGAGAAGACCGGCTTGTACTCGTTCTTCATCATGTTCACCATCGGCATCACCAAGGGCCGCTGGAACTCGATGGTGACCGAGCTGCAGCAGTTCAAGGACGACTACGACAACAACCAGCCGCTATGGCGTGTGTTGCCGGAGTTCGTGCGCCAGTATCCGCAGTACGAGCGCATCGGGCTGCGCGAGCTGTGCGACAGCATCCACAGCGTCTACCAGGCCAACGACGTGGCCCGCGTGACGACGGAGATGTACCTGTCGAACATGGAGCCAGCCATGAAGCCGTCGGACGCCTGGGCCAAGATGGCTCACCGTGAAACCGAACGCGTGGCAATCGACGACCTGGAAGGCCGTATCACCGCCATCCTGCTGACGCCGTATCCGCCGGGCATTCCGCTGCTGATTCCTGGCGAACGCTTCAACAAGACGATCGTGCAATACCTGCAATTCGCCCGCCAGTTCAACAAGCTGTTCCCGGGCTTCGAGACTGACATTCACGGTCTGGTCGAGGAGGAGGTCGACGGCAAGATGGGGTACTTTGTCGACTGCGTGCGCTGAGTTTCAGCTGCACAAAACAGAAACGCCGCGCTGAGTTGATCAGCGCGGCGTTTTTGTTTGAAGCGTGCAGCCGATTATTCAGCCAGCGCGGCCCGTGCGAACGCAATGGCTTGCTTCACCTGCTCCGGCGCCGTCCCGCCGATGTGGTTGCGCGAAGCGACTGAGCCTTCCAGCGTCAGCACGGCGTGCACATCGTCGCTAATGAGGTCGGACTTGTCGCCCAGGCCGCAGATGTCACGCAGTTGCGCAACCGACAGGTCTGCCAGGTCGCAACGCAGGTCGTCGCAGGCGCGCACGGCGTGGGCCACGGCTTCGTGTGCGTCGCGGAAGGGCAGGCCGCGCTTGACCAGGTAGTCGGCCAGATCGGTGGCGGTCGCGTAGCCCTGCAGCGCAGCGGCACGCATGGCGTCGGCCTTGACGGTGATGCCCGGCACCATGTCGGCAAAGATGCGCAGCGTGTCGACCACGGTATCGACGGTGTCGAACAGCGGTTCCTTGTCTTCCTGGTTGTCCTTGTTGTACGCCAGCGGTTGCCCCTTCATCAGCGTGAGCAGGCCGATCAGGTGGCCGTTGACGCGGCCGGTCTTGCCGCGTGCCAGTTCCGGTACGTCCGGGTTTTTCTTCTGCGGCATGATCGAGCTGCCGGTGCAGAAGCGGTCCGCAATGTCGATAAAGCCCACGCGCGGGCTCATCCACAGCACCAGCTCTTCAGAGAAGCGCGAGACGTGCGTCATGACGAGCGCGGCGGCGGCGCAGAATTCGATGGCGAAGTCGCGGTCGGACACGGCATCCAGCGAGTTGCGGCACACCCCGTCAAAGCCCAGTTGCTGCGCGACGAATTCGCGGTCGATCGGGTAGCTCGTGCCAGCAAGCGCCGCGGCGCCCAGCGGCAGGCGGTTGACGCGTTTGCGGGCGTCGAGCATGCGCTCGGTGTCGCGCGTGAACATCTCGACGTAGGCCAGCAGGTGGTGGCCGAACACCAACGGTTGCGCGACCTGCAGATGCGTGAAGCCCGGGACGATGGTGTTGGTGTGCTGCTCGGCCAAGTCCAGCAGCGCGCTGCGCAGGGCCTTGAGCAGACCGACGATGTTGTCGATCTCGCTGCGCAGCCACAGGCGGATGTCGGTGGCGACCTGATCGTTGCGCGAGCGGCCGGTGTGCAGGCGCTTGCCGGCGTCGCCCGCCATGGCGGTCAGGCGCGCTTCAATGTTCAGGTGAACGTCTTCCAGGTCCAGCTTCCACTCGAACGTGCCGGCCTCGATCTCCTGGCGAATCTGCGTCATGCCCTTTTCGATGGCAGCGCGATCGGCTTCGGCGATGATGCCCTGCTTGGCGAGCATGGCGGCGTGCGCGAGCGAGCCCTGGATGTCGAACAGTGCGAGGCGCTTGTCGAAGAACACCGACGCGGTATAGCGCTTGACGAGATCGGACACCGGCTCGTTAAAGCGGGCGGACCACGCTTCGGCCTTCTTGGCGAGTTGGGAGGTCATGGGCGGACAGCTGGAGGAGCGCGGCCAGCGAGGCACCAGCCGCAAATTCAGGAAACCGCGATTATATCGCCCGCAGGGCCTTCCGGCCGCCTGTCCGGCGCGAGCTACAGCGTGCTGTCGATCAGCGCGCCCTGGAGCACGACCGGCCCGATCGGCCCCTCCGGATTGGGCGAGCCACCACGCGGCTCGACGCTGATGGCCAATGCAGGCGATTGCAATTGCCCAAGCGGCTGCGCCACGATCAGCCGCACCGTGCGCTGACGGCCGGTCACCGCAAGTGATCCCGGATGCCCGTCCACAGGCAAGGCCCAGCGTTGCAGGGCCGGATCCGCAGTCAGTGGCGTCGCATCCAGTCGCTTCAGCGACAGCAGGCGTGTGCCTGCATCCCAAGCGGCCAGGACGGCGGCCCGTGCTTGCGCGTTCTGCAATACGGCCACCGCGCTGACCCTGAGCGCCTCGCCCAACGGGTGTGCCATCCGCGGGTTCTGCCCGACGGCAACGGGCGCAACGAGCGCTGCCACTGACGTGTCGGCGCGCCAGAGGCCAGCACCAGAGGTTGACCAAGCTTTCCTGCTAGACGTCCTCCGCCAATCCTTCCTGACCAAGATACGCAGCGCGAGGCCAAACAGTTTCGGCGCACAACGCGCATGGAGGGTCCGCTGGCCATCGCGATCGCGGAGGCCGACGCGCTGCAGCACGGCAGCGAGGGCTTCCGCATCCGCACCTTGCGCTCGGCTTGGTGCTGCCGACGGCGATTGGCCGGCGTCTTGCCCTACGGGATCTGCATGGGAGCGTAGGACGGTGAACGCGGGCGGGCTTTGTGAGGCGGTCTGCCCCAGGGTAGGAAGAAATCGCACCCGCGGCGCAATACACGTCGTCCGAGCCTCGGTTTGCATCCAGTTGGCGGTGCGCTGCGTATACGTAGTCAGGCGCCCGACAAACGCCCACGGCTTGGCGCGTCTCTCACGAACGCAAAGGAGCGCGCCGATGGATCGGACCATTGAGATGGATCGATTCGATGCCGATACCCGGCGCATGGACACGCGCCAGCGGGCGGCTTTGCCGCCGGACTGGAGAAGGGCGCCACGTCCGCGTACGTCGGCGTGATGCCGAATTTCTACACACGCGACCTGACCAAGGCCGCCGCCAGCATCCTGGGCGACGAGGCGATGCACTGGGCCGTGCTGCTGTCGGTGCTGGGTGAAGACCCGGTGCCCGTGGCTTTCGTCAGTTGATCCGCATCTGAGCGTCTGAAGCTTTCCCGGCCGCTACGCCGTCTGCTCGTTCGGCGTAGCGGTTTTTTTTGGGGTCTCGAAGGCCTCGACGATGCAATCCATCAGCGCACGCACGCGGGCGGTCTTGTGCAGGTCGGCATGCGTGACGAGCCAGACATCCTGCATGCCGCGGCGGTGACGCAGGACGCGCACCAGATCGGGATAGCTCTCGGCACGGCGGCAGACCAGTTCGGTGAGACCCATGCCCCCGGCGACCGCTTCCAGGATCGCCATGGCCGAATTGCTCTGCAAGACGACGCGCCCCCGCGAGATGGGCTCGCCGCAGAGGTCTTCCCACATCCACGGCACCTCATTGCGTGGGTACAGCACCAGATCGTGCCCCTCGAACGCCGTGCCCTCTTCTGGCTCCCCACGCGCGGCGACGTAGCTGCGCGACGCATAGATACCTGTTTCCATCTGGCCGATGCGGCGCGCAATGAGGTCCGGCGCATCCGGCCGCAGCGTACGCACGGCGACATCGGCTTCACGCTTGGTCAGATTGGCGATGCTCTTGGAGGCGATGCAGACCACGTCGATGCCGGGATGCCGTTGCCGCAACTGTGCAATGGCCGGCAGCACGAAAGCGGCGGCCATCGTGTCGGTCGTGGCCACGCGTATGGTGCCAGCCAGTTGCTCATCGATGCCGGCCACGCGCCGCTCGATGGTGTGCGCCGCCTGCTCCATGGCCTCAGCGGGGCCGATCAGCGCTTCGCCGGCAGGGGTGAGGACCAGTGCCGTCGAGGTGCGCAGGAACAGTTTCGCGGCCAGTTCGCCCTCCAGCGCGGCAAGGCGGCGGCCGACCGTGGCCTGGTCGACCCCCAGGCGTTGTGCTGCCCCACGCAGCGTTCCGGTACGTGCGACGGCAAGGAAGATGCGCGCATTGTCCCAGTTCACGTTTAGCTCCGGTTTCGATTGGCAGGCAGATGCAAATTTGCAGTGGCGCAATGCGAAAACGCTGCTTTTTTGCATGCATCGCCGAGCCTACACTTGGCTGCGTGAAATTGCCAAACGGTTCTGCCATGTCTTCGTGCAACGCCCAAGCCATCGGTGCCGCCTCGTGCTCCGACCTGCAACCGCACCTCAGCCGGTGGCGCCGCAATGCCACGCTGGGCATCCTGACATCGGGCGTCTTCATGGCGGTGCTCGATACCACCGTGGTCAACGTGGCGCTCATCGCCATGCGCGACAGCCTGCACAGCAGCGTCGCGGAGCTTGCGTGGATCGTCGATGCGTACACGCTTGCCTTCGCCGCGTTCATCCTCACCGGCGGGCTGCTGAGTGATCGCATCGGCGCGCGGACCGTGTTCATCGCCGGGATGGCGGTGTTCATCGCGGCTTCGGCCGGCTGCGGGCTGGCGCCTTCCGTCACCACGCTGATTGCCGCGCGCATCCTGCAGGGCGTAGGCGCGGCGATGTTCCTGCCGAGTTCGCTCTCGCTTATTCGCAGCACGTTCGCGGACCCGCACGAGCGCGCCTGGGCCATTGGCCTGTGGGGCGCCATCGTCGCGACGGCCGCAGCCGTGGGCCCGGCGCTGGGCGGCGTGCTGGTCGACACATACGGCTGGCGCAGTGCCTTCCTGATCAACGTGCCGCTGGGCGTGGTCGGCATGCTGGGCACGTGGGCGATCGTGCGCCATGTGCAGCCTGCTCGCGCCAGGCCGTTTGACTGGGCAGGGCAGGCGACGAGCGCGGTGATGCTGGCGGCGCTGTGTTTTGCCGCGATTGAATGGCCGGTGCGCGGCGCGCTATCGCCTTGGGTGTGGGGTGCCGCACTGCTGATGGTGGTGTCCGGCGCGCTGTTCGTCCTGGCGGAACGCCGGGCGCATGCGCCGCTGGTGCCGCTGGCCTGGCTGGGGCATCGCACGCTGGGCGCGGTCAACGGCGTGGGGTTTCTGCTGAACTTCGGCTATTACGGCGCCCTGTTCGCGCTGAGCCTGCATTTGCAGAACGTCGAGCATCTGAGCGCGCGCCAAACGGGCCTGGTCATGCTGCCGATGGCGGTGAGCCTGTCGGCAGGCAACATCTTCGCGGGCAAGCTGATGGCGCGCTTTTCGCCGCCGACGATGATGCTGAGCGGCCTCGTGATCGGCGCAGCGGGTTTGCTGGCAACGTCGGCCGCGCTGACGGGCCATGTGAGCCTGTGGGTGGTGAGCGCGACGATGATGGCTTACGGCGGCGGCACCGCGCTGGCGATTGCGCCCATGACGTCGACCATCCTGTCTGCGGCGCCGGGCGAGCTGGCCGGCACGGCGTCGGGCTTGCTCAACGCCGCGCGGCAGACCGGAAGCTTGCTGGGCGTGGCAGCGGCGGGCGCAGTCGTCACGGTGGTGCCCAATCTGACGCACGCCTCGCCACTGGTGTTTGGCCTGATGACGCTGTCGTACGCCGGCGCGATGGCGATGGCGTGGCTGAGCCGGCGCCCGGCCGCCACCGCGCTGGCGGCCTGATCAGCCGCTGTTGCGAAGCCCGGCGGCAATCCCGTTGATCGACAGGTGGATGCCGCGCCGCACGCGGGCATCGTCACTGCCGGCCTTGCCCGAGCGGAAGCGCTTGAGCAGTTCCACCTGCAAGTGGTTCAGCGGGTCCAGGTACGGGAACCGGTTCTTGATGGAACGTGCCAGCAGCGGGTTGTCCGCCAGCCGCTCCGATCGCCCCGTGATGGCCGCCAGCACCTGTTCGGTCAGCGCGAATTCGGCCGAGATGCGCGAGAACACCGCGTTGCGGAGCTTGCGGTCTTCGCACAGTTGCGCGTAGCGCGAGGCTACGTTCAGGTCGGCCTTGGACAGCACCATGTCCATGTTCGAGAGCAGGTTCGCAAAGAACGGCCACTGCTTGTGCATGCGCTTGAGCGTGGCCAGACGCGCCGCCTTCGCCTTGGCGTTGCCGGCGTCATCGAGCCAGCGCTGCACCGCGCTGCCAAAGCCGAACCAGCCCGGCAGCAGCAGGCGGCATTGGCCCCATGAGAAGCCCCACGGAATCGCGCGCAGGTCTTCGATGCGGCGGTGCTTCTTGTCCATCAGCTTGCGCGAGGCCGGGCGCGAACCGAGGTTCAGGTCGGCAATCTCAGTGATCGGCGTGGTGGCGAAGAAGTAGTCCTTGAAGCCCGGGGTTTCGTAGACGAGGTTGCGGTACGCGGCAAAGGCGTTATCCGACAGCGCCTGCATGGCGGCTTCGAACTCTTCCAGGCCCTTCGGACGGTTGCGCGTGGGCAGCAGCGTCGCTTCCAGCGTGGCCGCGACGATGGTTTCCAGGTTGCGCCGGCCGATCTCCGGATTGGCGAACTTGCTGGAGATGATTTCGCCCTGCTCGGTCAGGCGGATCTGCCCGTTCACCGTGCCCGGCGGCTGCGACAGGATGGCCTGGTAGGTCGGGCCGCCGCCGCGGCCCACCGTGCCGCCGCGCCCATGGAACAGGCGCAGGCGCACGCCCTTGCGCTCGAACAGCTCCACCAGCGCCAGCTCGGCCTTGTACAGCTCCCAGTTGGAGGTGAGGAAGCCGCCGTCCTTGTTCGAATCCGAATAGCCGAGCATGACTTCCTGCTCGTTGCCCTGCGCCGCCAGCACGGCATCGAAGCCGGGCAGAGCGAGCAGGTCGCCCATGATTTCAGGGGCGTTGCGCAAGTCTTCGATGGTTTCGAACAGCGGGATCACCATCACGTCCAGACCTGCACCGCCGCTGCCGTTCGTGCCGGCGCGGAACATGCCGGCTTCCTTCTGCAGCAGCATCACTTCCAGCAAGTCGGACAGTGTCTCGGTATGCGAGATGATGTAGTTGCGCACGATGCGGTTGCCGTAGCGGGCGCGCACTTCGCGGGCAGCACGGAAGATGTCGATTTCCGACGTGGTCTGCTCGCTGTACACATGGAACGGCAGGGTCAGCAGACGCGGCTGCTGCAGTTCGCGCAGCAGCAGGGTGCGCTTGTCGGCCTCGGACAGCGCAGCGTAGGCGCCCTCCACGCCGGCAACCTTCAGCAGCTCGGCGACGGTGGCTTCGTGCACGTCCGACACCTGCCGCAGGTCGATCGACGAGAGGTGGAAGCCGAACACGTCAATCGCGCGCGCCAGCGATGTCAGGCCCGCATCGGCCAGCGCCTCGCCGTGATGGGCGGCCAGCGAATCGGTGACGATCTGGATGTCGGCGCGCAGTTCATCCGCGCTCGTGTATGCCGGCGCCGGGCCAACGGCGTGGCGGCCGGCGTCTTCACCGGTGAGCTCGCGGCAAGTGGCGGCCAGGCGCGCGTACACGCCAATCAGCGCGCGGCGGTACGGTTCATCGGCGCGATGCTCGGAGCGGTCGGGCGAGCGCTCGGCGAGCGCCAGCAGCTCGGCGCTGACTTCCACCTGCGACGTCGACATCGAGAGCTCGGCGCCGAGCGCGTGGATTTCTTCGAGATACCAGGTGAGGATCACGCTGGCCTGCTTGCGCGCGGCGTAGCGCAGCGTCTGCGCCGTGACGAACGGATTGCCGTCGCGGTCGCCGCCGATCCACGAGCCCATCTGGAAGAACGCCGGCAACGGTGTCGGTTCGCCCCGTGCCCCGCGGCGCGGGAAGACGCTGGCGATGTCTTCCTCGAGCTCCCGGTACATCGCGGGAATCTCGCGCAGGAAGGTGGTCTGGTAGTACGACAGTGCGTTCTCGATCTCGTCGGCCACCATCAGGCGCGTCGTGCGCAGCATGCGGGTTTGCCACAGCTTGGTCACGTGTGCGCGCAGGAGCGTCGTGTTGCGTTCGCGTTCGCGGGCGGTGAGCGGCGTGTCGCGCTCGGCCAGCAGGCGGGCGATTTCACGCTGCGCATCCAGAATGCTCTTGCGCTGCACCTCGGTCGGGTGGGCGGTGAGCACCGGCACGATCAGCGCGGCGTCGAAAAAGCGGCGCAGCGTTTCGCCGGAGATGCCCTCATCGGCAACGGACAGCAGCGCATGCATCAGGCTGCCCGCCTGCGGCGAGGACCCCGCCAGCGCGTGCACGCGGCGACGGCGGTTGTGATGCTGGTCTTCGGCAATGTTGGCCAGGTGCGAGAAGTAGCTGAACGCACGCACCACCGAGTTGGTCTGCTCACGCGAAAGCGCCTTGAGCAGGCGGTCGAGTTCCTGCTCGGCCTGGCGGTCGCCGTCACGGCGAAAGCGGACGGCGGTCTGGCGGATGGTTTCGACGGTTTCGAACGCGGCAGCGCCTTCCTGCTCACGCAGCACGTCGCCCAACAGGCGCCCCAGGAAGCGGATGTCTTCTTTCAGCGGCTGGTCTTTTGCCGCCGCGCTGCCCGACGAGCGGCGCGAGGTCGGTCCGAGTGATGCGCCGTTGGCCTCTTCCACGACATTGACCTTGGGAGCCGGCCTGCTGGTGGTTTTGGCAGTCTTGGCGGTCTTGGCGGTCTTGGCCGTCTTTGCGGGGGCGGCGGGGGCCTTTCGGGCGGGGGTCGCGCGCGAGGAAGCTCGGCGCGCGGCGGACTGCGTCATGGTGTCTCCTGGGTGATAGCTGGGCAGGATCAAGGGTGCCTGCCGGCCGTGGTTTTCTGCATCACTTCCACGTGATGGCCGGTCTGTGGTGAAAAAGCTGCGTGCTACCATTGCCGCATGTCTTCTACCGCCGCTCCGACCTCCGTCGAATCCACTCTGACAGCACAGGCGCCGACCAGGCTGGTCATTGCCTCGCGCGAAAGCCGACTTGCACTCTGGCAGGCCGAGTACGTGCGTGCTGCATTGCAAAAATACTATCCCGCATGCGACGTGTCTATCCTCGGAATGACAACGCGCGGTGATCAGATCCTCGACCGCTCGCTCGCCAAGGTGGGGGGCAAAGGTTTGTTCGTGAAGGAACTGGAAGTCGCGTTGGCCGAGGGGCGCGCCGATCTGGCCGTCCATTCGCTGAAGGATGTGCCGATGGAGCTGCCGGAAGGTTTCGCGCTGCCGGCCATTCTCGAACGCGAAGACCCGCGCGACGCCTTCGTTTCCAACGATTTCGCCGATCTGGCCTCGCTGCCGCCCGGCGCCGTCGTCGGGACGTCAAGCCTGCGCCGCGAGGCTTCCCTGCGGGCGCGCTTTCCGCATCTGACCATCCAACCGCTGCGCGGCAATCTCGATACCCGGCTCGGCAAGCTGGATCGTGGCGATTATGCGGCCATCATTCTCGCGGCCGCGGGGCTCAAGCGCCTCGGCCTGGCCAGCCGGATCCGCTCGACCATCGTGCCGGAAGAATCGCTGCCGGCAGCGGGGCAGGGCGCGCTTGGGATCGAAATCCGCGCAGATCGCGCCGATGTGCAGGGCTGGCTGGCGCCGCTGCATCACGCGCCGACCGCGATGGCCGTGACGGCCGAGCGTGCGGTCTCGCGCATGCTGGGCGGGTCCTGCCAGGTTCCGCTCGCCGCGTTCGCCCAGTGGACGGACGCTGGCACACTGCGTCTGCGCGCGTTCGTGGCCTCGCAGGATGGCTCGCGCAAGCTCGCCGCAGAAAGCCACGCCACGCCGGCCACCGCAGCCGAAGCCGACGCGCTGGGCGTGCAGGTGGCCCAGCAGATGCTGAACGGCGGCGCGCGCGACATCCTCGCCATGCTGGGCGTCGACGCTCCGCCCACAACCTGACGACCACGGCACGCCATGGACGATCGTTTGCCAACCTCATCCAGCGCGCCACCCGCCGCCCACCCGCCCGCCGATCCGCCGGTGGTGGTGGTCACGCGTCCGCGCGCGCAGGCGCCCATGCTGGTGGCCGCGCTCGAGCGGCATGGCCTGCGCACGCATCAGTTTCCGCTGCTGGATATCGCCCCGACGCCGAATCTCGATGATTTGCGCGCTGCCCTGCGGGAGCCGTCGCGGTATGCGCTGGCTGTGTTCGTCAGCCCCAATGCTGTGCAGCAGGCGTTTGCGGCCATGCCGGAAGGATTCCACTGGCCGCCGGACGTGCCAGTGGCCGTCGTGGGCCCCGCGAGCGCGCTAGCCTTGGCCGCACATGGCGTTGCGCCACCCTCGCATCGCGTGATCCGGCCCGACGCCCACGCCGATGATGCGCGGCAGGATTCCGAAGCCCTGTATGCCCAGCTCGATGTGCCAGCGCTGCGCGGCCGGGAGGTGCTGATCGTACGGGGCAACGGTGGCCGAGAGTGGCTGGCGGACCAATTGCGCGAGGCGGGCGTGGCGGTGCGTGCGGTAGAAGCCTACCGCCGCAGCGTGCCGGTGCCCGATGCCGCAGCCTGGGCCGCATTGCGCGCCGTGCTGGCGGGGCGCCACGCGTGGACGCTCACCAGTTCAGAGGCCGTGCGCAATCTCGATGACCTTGCGCGCGCCAACCTGACGCCCGCAGAGGTCAACACCCTGCACGGCGCACACTGTTTTGCGCCCCATGCGCGCATCGTCGAGCAGGCCCAATCGCTTGGTTTTCGCAACGTGACGCTCACCGGTGCCGGCGACGATCGCCTGCTTGCCGGCGTGCTGGCCTGGGCAGGCGCACACACCGCGCCCGCGCCGGCCGAATCCAATCGTTCTCCTTCTTTCTCCACTGTGACGCAGACTCCTGTTTCCTCGTCCGTTCCCGCATCGACGCCGCCGGGCGCCGAGCCGGGCCCGGTCCCCGCGCCCACGCCGGCCGCCGCGCCGGCTGCCCCCCGCATGATCGTCAACGACGCACCGCGCCGTGGCGGCTGGTTGATCTGGACGGTGCTGGCCGTGATCGTCGTGGCGGTGGCGGCCCTGCAGGTGCGCAACGAACGCCTGGCGCGCGACATCCGCCTGCGCGCGCAGCAGAACGAAGCGCTGGCGCAGGAAATGCGCGTGCTGTCGCATGCCGATCAGGACGCCGTCGCCCAGCTCCAGCAGAAGTTCGGCGCGCTGGATGTCCGCACGACGGAAACCCGGGATCGTCAGTTCGCCCTCGAACAGGCCAGCCAGGACCTCCTGCGCAACCGCGACGATTGGCAACGTGCCGAGGTCCAGCGCACGCTGGAAGTGATGGCCGAGCAATTGCAGTTGACCGGTAATGTGGCCAGTGCACTGAGTGCGCTGCAGGCCATTGACGCGCGTCTGGCCACGCTCGACAAGCCTCAGTTCAGCACGCTGCGCCGTGCGGTGGCGCGCGACATCGCCAAGCTCAAGGCGATGCCGTCGATCGACCTGTCGGGCGCCGCCATGCGACTGGACGACGCCATCAACGCGGTCGATACGCTGCCGTTGGTGTCTTCGGCGCAACCCCTGGAGGCCGAGCAGGCTGCGCAGGGCCCGCATGCCGCGGCAACCCGGACGGCAAAGCAGGCAAAGCGGCATGTGCCCGCCCCGACGCCGGATGCATCGACGGCGCCGGCCGGCACCGGATGGTCCGCCGGCGTGCGTGCCTGGTGGGGCCGCCTCTGGGACGACGTTCGCAGCGAGCTCGGCCAGATCGTGCAGGTGCGCCGCGTAGACCAGACCGAGGCGCTGCTGCTGTCGTCAGACCAGGCGTGGTTCCTGCGGGAGAATCTCAAACTGCGGTTGATGAATGCGCGCCTGGCGCTGCTTTCGCGCAATGACGCCGTCTTCCGTGCCGATCTCGGTCGTGCCGAGACGCTCCTGACCCGCTACTTCGACGGGCAATCGCCGCGCGTGAGCGCCTTGCGCAACCTGTTGGGACAAGTGCGCACGTCAGTCGGCACGCTGGAGTTGCCAACGCTGGCCGACAGCCTCGCCGCCGCGCGCGGACAGGGTAAGGAGTGAGCATGCGCTGGGTATTCTGGGTCGCGCTGCTGTTCGCCGCCGCCGTGGGGCTGGCGCTGTTTACCGAACTGAACCTGAGCAATGTCGTGCTGTTCTATCCGCCGTACCGGATAGAGATGTCGCTCAATTTCGTGCTGGCTGCGTTGCTGGCGACCTTTGTGGTCCTGCATCTCGTGATGCGTCTGTTCCAGCATGTGGCCGGCATGCCAGCACGTGCCGCAGCCTATCGTGAACGTACACGCATCCTGCGCGCTTCCGCGGCACTGCGTGAAGCGATGGAAAGCCTGTTTGCGGGCCGCTTTGGTCGTGCCGAGCGCCTGGCCCGCGAAGCCCAGGCCTGGGACGCGCAACGCGAGACCGCGGCGCTGATCGGAGCTCGCGCCGCGCACCGGATGCAGGAAACCGAACGCCGCGACGCCTGGATGGCCGAGGTCACCTCGGCGGATCGCGAGCAGGCCAAACTCGTGTCGATGGCCGAACTGCTGGTGGATGCGCGCGACGCGGAGGGAGCGCTCGAGAAGATTGCACAGCTGCAATCGCAGGGGGCACGACAGATCCAGGCGCAGCGCATTGCGTTGCGCGCGCACCAGCATCTGAAGAATTGGAGCGAGGTGCTCCGTCTGACGCGCGCGCTGGAAAAACGCAACGCCATTCACGCCGTGCTGGCCGCGCGCCTCAAGCAGATGGCCTGCGAGACGCTGCTGACCGAGCGCCGTCACGACGCCGATGCGCTTGGCACCTTCTGGCGGGAACTGACCGCCGACGAGCGCCGCTCGCCGCGGATTGCCTCGCAGGCTGCGCTGTATTTCGCGCAGTTGGGCCGCACGGAAGACGCCAAGCGCATCGTTGAAGATGGCCTCAAGGTGCATTGGGATGGACGTCTGATCCGTCGCTACGCGGATTGCGCCGTACCGGGCAAGGCGTTGCCGCTGATCCAGCAGGCCGAGAAATGGCTTGCCCAGCATCCGGTGGATGCGGATCTGTTCTACACGCTTGGCATGCTCTGCTTCAAGGAGCAACTCTGGGGCAAGGCGCAGTCGAGCCTCGAATCTGCGTTGAAGTATGCGGACGCGGAGCACCACGGCCACCTGCGCGCACAGGCCCACCTGGCCCTGGCGCAGATGTACGAGCAGACAGAGCGGCCTGAAGAGGCGCAGCGCCATTACCGCCAGAGCGCGCTGCTGGCCGTCAAGTGAAGCGTGCCCTGCGCCACCGCTTGCAAACGGTGGGGCAAGGCAAGGCTCCCTATTTATTGACGCGCGATGCCGGTACCGAAAGCGTGAGGATCGCGCCGAGCACCATGGACGCAGCCAGCAAGTACATGCCGGAATCGGTGCTCTGCGTGGCATCCTTCAGCCAGCCTACGGCATAGGGGCTCAGGAACCCCGCCAGGTTGCCGAGCGAGTTGATCAGCGCGATGCCGGCGGCCGCCCCCGTGCCTGCCAGGAAGGCGGTAGGAAGGCTCCAGAACAGCGGCAGCGTGGTCAGGATGCCCATCGTTCCAAGCGTGAGGGCTGCCATGGCCAGCGTCGTGTTGGTGTGCCACACGGCGGACAGCACCAAACCGATCGCGCCCGCGATGGCCGGAATCGCGATGTGCCAGCGGCGCTCGCGCGTGCGGTCGGCGCTGCGGGCCACCACGATCATGGCGATGACTGCCGCGCCATACGGGATCGCGGTCAGCAGGCCCACCGATAGCGGATCCGCCACGCCGGTCTGCTTGATGAGCGTCGGCAGCCAGAAGCTCACGCCATACAGGCCCATCACGAAGGTGAAGTAGATCAGGCTCATTAGCCACACGCGCGGGCTGGCCAGGACGGTGCCGATCGGCGGGTCCTCTTTCTCGGCTTCCTCGGCGGCGATGTTGCGGGCGAGCAGGGCTTTTTCGGCATCGGTCAGCCACTTCGCGTGGCTGATGCGATCGTCCAGGTAGAGCAGCACGAATATCCCCACGATGATCGACGGAATGCCCTCGATCAGAAACATCCACTGCCAGCCGGCCAGGCCGTGGGTGCCGGCGAACGCCTGCATCGCCCAGCCGGAGACCGGTCCACCGATCACGCCTGCCAGCGCAATCGCCGTCATGAATGAGGTGGTGGTGCGCCCGCGCCGATGCGCCGGATACCAGTAAGTGAGATACAGGATGATGCCCGGGAAGAAGCCGGCTTCGGCCAGGCCCAGCAGGAAGCGCATCACGTAAAACATGGCCGGCGTCGTCACGAACATCATGGCCGCAGAGATGAGGCCCCACGAGATCATGATCCGCGCGATCCAGATGCGCGCCCCGACGCGATGCAGGATCACATTACTCGGCACTTCAAAGAGGAAGTAGCCGATGAAGAAGATGCCCGCACCCAGGCCGTACACCGTCTCGCTGAATTTCAGGTCGTTGAGCATCTGCAGCTTGGCAAAGCCCACGTTGACCCGATCGAGATACGCGACCACGTAGCACAGCAGCAGGAAGGGGATCAGGCGCCAGCTCACCTTGCGGTAGGTGGCTTCTTCGAAGGCGCTTGCGGACTGGGGCTGCAGTGTGCCTGCGCTGCCCAGCGGTGGGGTGGTGGTAGCCATCGGGTCTCCTGAGTTGTTGTGAATTCAGGCCGATCCCGCCTCGTCGGCAACGCCCGTCATCCCAAGCAGGCTTGCAAACCGGCCCGACATACCGCCCGCGCATTGTGCGCCTGATCGGCCAATGCCGCCAAGCGCCCCGTAGGCGGGGGTCAGACGCAGCGCCCGCCGTCCACTTCCAGGCACGTGCCTGTGATGAATCCGGCTTCGTCCGAGGCCAGATACAGGCAGGCATTGGCGACGTCCTGCGGCGTGGACAGCCGCCCCATCGGGATCGTCGCGAGAAAGCGTGCGCGGTTTTCGGGCGTGTCAGGCATCCCCATGAACTGCTCGATCAGACCGGTGGCACCCATCACGGGGTTGACGCAATTCACGCGGATGCGGTCCGGCCCCAACTCGGCGGCCATCGCT